>CAYZSN010000087.1:0-15260 GCA_964481095.1 uncultured Oleiharenicola sp.
GCCGCGAGGTTGCGCAGGTAGGGCGACAGCTCGTAGCCGCGGCCGGCTTGTGTCGGGAAAAACTGCCCGGGCAGCAGGCCGAGGTTGTTGCAGATCGCGAACATCCGGCGCGGCTTGCCGTCGGGCCCGCCCGCGGCGGCCTCCGCCGCCCGCGCGACGCCGGGCATCATCAGGTCCAGCATGGGCCGCGCCATCATCACGCCGACGCCGTGCAGGAACTGGCGCCGGGAGAGCGGGTGGCGGACGGCGATGCGGGCGCCGGGGGGCGGGGTCTTTTTCATGGGGCGGCCGGGGTTACTTCTGGAGGAAAAGCGGGCTCTGCACAATCTCCGTGATGAGCGTGCGCACGCCGTAGTGGTTCGGCGCCGCGGTGGCCAGGATGCGCTCGATGGCCGGGCGGTCGCTGAACCGCACCGGCGCGCCGGTCGCGTAGGTCGCGAGCTGCCGGGTGAGGTTGCGCGCAATCTGCGCCTCGTCCGCCGCCAGCAGCTGCTTGAGCGCGCGCACGTCGGCGAAGCCGCGGCCGTCGGGCAGCGTGCCGCTGCTGTCCACCAGCAGCGCGGCGTGGAAGGCGAATTTCTGGCCGTTGTGGCCGAGTCCGGGCGCAAAGGCCGTGCCGCCGAGCGCGCGGTAGCGGTCGCGCCACCCGCCCATCACATCGAAGTTCTCCAGCGCGAAACCAGCCGGGTCGATCTTGGCGTGGCAGCCGGCGCAGACCGGCTGGGCGCGGTGTTTGGCGAGCTGCTCGCGGATGGTCGTGGCGCCGCGCGTGTCGGGCTCGAGCGCCGGCACGTCCGGCGGGGGCGGCGGCACGGGCTGGCCGAGGATGCGCTCCATCACCCATGCGCCGCGCAGCACGGGCGAGGTCGTCGTGCCGTTGGCCGTGACCTTGAGCACGCTGGCCTGCGTGAGCAGCCCGCCGCGCGGGCTGTCCGGCGGCAGCGGCACGCGCCGGATGGCCACGCCCTCGACGCCGCCCAGGCCGTAGTGCCGGGCGAGGCGCTCGTTCACCATCGCGAAGTCCGAGGTGATGACGTTCCGCGCCGGCAGGTCGTCGCGCACCAGCTCGGCGAAGAAGGCGCGCGTCTCGGCCTCGGCGGATTCCGTGAGCAGGTCGTCGAGGTAGTAGTCCGGGTACAACGCCTCGTCGGGCGAGTTGGCCCCGAGCTTCCGCAGCTGCAGCCAGTACGCGAGGAAGGCGTCCACGAAGCGCTGTGCGCGCGGGTCCGCCAGCAGGCGCTCGGTCTGGGCGCGCAGCGTCTTCGGGCGGTGCAGCGTCCCCCGGGCGGCGAGCGCCCGCAGCTCCGCGTCCGGCGCGGTGTTCCAGAGGAAATAGGAAAGCCGCGACGCCAGCGCGTAATCGTCCAGCCGGCCCGGCTCCTCCTCGAGGTAAAGGAAGCCCGGCGAGCACAGCACCGCCGTGTAGCCGGCGATCATCGCGTCGGCGAAGCCGCTGCCGGCGTGCAGCGCGCCGTCGATCACGGGCAGGAAACGGGCGACCTCCTCCGCCCGCACCGGCCGGCGGTAGGCGCGGTCCATGAAGCCGGCGAGCAGCCGGCGGGCGTCGCGCGCCGGGTCGGCCGGAACGACTTCGACCGGGTCGCCGGCATGCGCGGGCGCCTTCAGCGGCAGGTCGCCGAAAAGCAGGCGGTGGCCGGCGGACGGCCATTCGTCGCAGAGCGGGCCCTCGACCTCCATCCAGCTGAAGACCACGCCCGGCTGCCCGTCGGGCCGGGCCAGCGGGTTCTGCCAGCGCGACGCGCCGGGCCGCGAGCGGAACAGCCGCGCGGCGTCGGGCCGGATGATCTCGCCCTTGAGCAGGTAGGTGTCGAGCTCGCGCACGGCGCCGTCGGGCACGGCGTCGAACTTTCCGAGCGTGCGCAGCTGCCGCGGCGGCGTTTCCGAATAGATCGTGACCGGCTCGGAATGCGTGCCGGGGAGCACGGTGTCGAGGTCGGGAATGTACCAGCGGCCGGGCGCCTCGCCGGGGCCGACCCACACCGGGTAGGCCTTGAACCGGAGCCGGTAGCGGCCGTTGGCGGGTGTGACGAACTTTTCAAAGTAAACCTCCACCGGCTCGTAGTTGCTGGCGACGACGCCCACGCCCTCCTGGTCGCGCACCGCCGGGTTGGCGGCGCCGACGGTCATCGGCGCCTGCATCGCGCGCACCGCGGGCTGGGCCTGCGTGCCGACCACCGGGAACGTCGCGCGTTCGGGCGCCGTGTTGAATTCATCGTACTTCATCTTGTCCGTGAAGCTCGGCTGGTCCCGGGCATGGAAGCGCGTCACCGCCGCCGCCGGGCGTTCCACCGACGTCGCCATCACCAGCCGGAGCGCGCGGTCGGCGGTCGCGAGGTACCGCGCCATCTGCACGTGCGAGACGTCGAGGGTGTCGCCGATCTTGTTGAAGCGGTAGGATTCGCCGTCCTCGGGCAGCGCATCGCGGAGCTGCAGCCACGGCGCGCCGAGCAGGTCGCGCAGGGTGTTCTCATACTCGTAGCGGTTGAGCCGGCGGAGCGTCGCGCGCCCGTCCGCGGCCAGGTGCGCCCGCTCGGCCGTCGCCAGCGCCGCGTTGAGGGCCGAGACAAAGCGCGCGACCTCCCGCTTTTCCGGGCGCGGCTGCTTCTTCGGCGGCATCTCGTCGGCCATGACGCGGTCATACACCTTCACCCAGGTGGCGAAATTGCGGATGTCGTCCGGCGCGAAGGCCAGCGCGTCGAGATCGAGGCCGCCCTTCTTCTCCTCCGCGTCGTGGCAGTCGGCACAGCGGCGCTGGATGAACTTTGCCAGCGGCGCGGGCTGGCTCGTTTCCGCCGCCCGCGCGAGCGGGGCCAGCGGGAGGACCGCCAGGGCGGCCCGGAGGAGGGCGACGGCAAGGCGGAGGCCGGGAGGGTAAGGTGACATGACCGGGGCGGAAAACGCGCCGGTCCGGCCGGGGTGACGGAGGCGGACCAGCGGGCAGACTTGGGACGAATAAAAAAGGTCAGAGTCCGTATGACACGTCAAGGCTGCGGACCCGTTTCACCGGAAAATTTTCCCGGCAAGAAACTCAATACGCCGGCGCATCGTGTTTGGAGATTTTTCCGTGGGAGCGAGCTTGCGCGCGACGAACGTCCAGTCGCGCGCAAGCTCGCTCCCGCAGGATCCGATCGCCGCCCTACCGCTTCATCGTCTCGATGAACTCGTAGCGGGCGCGGTCGGTCTCGGGCGCGGCGGCGGACTGGGAATTGAAGTGCATCACGGCGCCGCCCGTCCCGGCGAAAGCCGGCCATTCGGGCAGGCCGGGGCCGTTCGGGTTGCCGGTCTTGGCGAAATTCGTCCAGTAGGCCGCCATCAGGTTCGAGACCGTCCGGTGCTCGGGCTGCCACTCCGCCTTGCGCGATGACAGCACCTGGAACACGTACTCGATCTCGCTGGCGTGCGGGGCGACCGGGTCCGCGCCGGGCGCGGCATCGGGCCGCACCAGCGGGAGGGTCTGCTCGAACTTGTAGCGCCAGACGGGGGCGCCGCCGGTCTGGCGGTGCAGCTCGATCCATTTCCAGGTCGCGTAGCCGGTGAACTGGTCGCCGCCGAAATCCTTTGCCGCGCGCTTGGCCTCCGCGTCCGTTGTCGCGGCGTAGGCCCGGAGGAAGGCGCCGGCCTGGTCGCCGAAGCGCGCCTGCGCGCGCGCCTGGAAGTTGGCGAGCGTCGGCGGATCATTCTCGAGCAGCGCGCGCTGGTTGCCCTCGTCGAGGTTCCAGCCGGCGAGCAGCGGGACCCGGGCCTGCCGGCCGGCGGCGAAGATCGTGACCCCGTCCTGCGGCAGGAACCACCCGTCCACGACCACGCGGGCCGGCTGGCGCGGCGGCTTGATGGTGGGATCGAGCAACTCCTGGGCGGACAGCGCGCGGAGTTTTGCGAGCGAGGACGTGCCATAGGCCGTCTCGGCGAATTTCACGCCCGCCTCCTCGGCCTGCGCGAGCGTGAACTGCGGGCGGCCGGCATTCAAGATCGAGCCGCTCTCGCCGATCGCCTTGTGGAAGAGGCCGTGCGCGAGCGGCGAGGCCATCAGGGCGCTGACCGCCGACGAGCCCGCCGACTCGCCGAAGATGGTGACGTTGTCCGGGTCGCCGCCGAAGGTCGCGATGTTCTTCTTCACCCACTGCAGCGCGGCGACGATGTCCAGCAGCCCGTAGTTGCCGGAGGCGTGGTGGGGCGACTCCTGCGTCAGCTCCGGCAGCGAGAAGAACCCGAAGATGCCCATGCGGTAGTTCATGCTGACCACCAGCACGCCCTGTTTCGACAGGTTGCCGGCGTCCTGGCGCGGCTCGGACGACGAGCCCGCGACGAAGCCGCCGCCGTGGATCCAGACCATCACCGGCAGCTTGTCGGTCGCCGGCTTGGCCGGCATCCAGAGGTTCAGGTACAGGCAGTCCTCGCTCGGACCGGCGTCATGGAAGACCATGTCGTCGAAGATGCGGCCCTGCATCGCGCGCGGGCCGTACTCGGATGCGGGGCGGACGCCCGTCCAGGGCGCGACCGGCTGCGGCGGCTGCCAGCGCAACGGACCGACCGGCGGCGCGGCGTAGGGAATGCCCTTGAAGGTGCGCACCTTGCCGTCGCCGCTCACGACGCCCTCGAGGATGCCGTCGGCGGTTTTCAACTGCACCGGGGTGGCCGGCAGGGCGTTGAGCAGCGCGGGCAGCAGCAGGAACAGGAGCGACAGGAACAGGCGGGGGGATTTCATGACGGGATGCGGGACGGGGATGAATCCGGCGCAACGCGCCGGCGGGGTCCCGAAGAAAGGAACCAGTCGCGCAATCGAGTCAAGCCGAGTAGGCACCACCAATATCCACTAAGATCGCATTAATTAGTGCCCGATTAGTGTGGATGAGTGGTGCGCGGATCGGGTCGGATGGGAGGCGGTCCCATCCGCACGGCCACGAAACGAAAGCCGCCGGTCGCGACCACGGTGAGCACGGCCACCGTGCCGGCGAGGTTTCGCCCCGACCAGAGTCCGCCGAACCATTCGATGAAATCCGCCGACAGCTGGTTGGCCTGCCCGCCGATCACCCGCAGCTGGCGCCGGTAGCGCTTTTCGTTCAGCGGGTCGCGGCTGAAGGCGTCCGTCTCCGGGGGCGCCGCGAAGATCGCGATGAGCAGCGCGCTGGCGAAGCCCAGCGCCAGCAGGAGCAGCGAGATGCGGTTGATTTTGGCGGGGGCCATGTCCTTCACCCTGCCCGGCCGCGCGCCGGCCTCAAATCCTTTCGCCCACGCCGCATTTGAAATCTCAAATTTGCGCGGGCCCGGGCTGGCCCTGCCTTTGATTCAAGATCTCAAATCCGCCGTTGCGGCGAATCAGCCCAGCGCGGCGTCGAGCGTGATCTCGGCCTTCAGGAGCCGCGAGATCGGGCAGCCCGCCTTGGCCTTGGCCGCGAGCTCCTGGAACTTCGCCGCCTCGATGCCGGGGATCTTCGCCTTCAGGACGAGGTGCGACTTGGTCACGGTCCAGCCGGCGGGCGGCACGTTGTCGAGGCTGACCTCGGCCGTGACGTCGAGCCGGTCGGGCGTGAAGCCCGCCTCGCCCAGCGTGGCGGAGAACGCCATCGCGAAGCAGCCCGCGTGCGCAGCGGCGATGAGCTCCTCGGGATTGGTGCCGGCGCCCGACTCGAAGCGGGAGCCGAAGGAGTATTCGGTGTTCTTGAGCGCGCCGCCGGGGGCGGTGAGCGCGCCTTTGCCCGCCTTGAGCGAGCCGGTCCAGACGGCGGATGCGGTGCGTTTCATAAGTGTCCCAAAGCAATCCGGCTTTGCCTGCAAACGCAAACGCCGACATTCGTATTACGAACATCGACGAATGGTGCCCGGATCGGGAGGGACTACTTCACGAACTCGAGCAGGTCACCCGGCTGGCACTTCAGCTCGCGGCAGAGGGCCTCGAGGGTGCTGAAGCGAACGGCCTTGGCCTTGTTGGTTTTCAGGATGGAGAGGTTGGCGAGCGTCAGGTCGACGCGTTCGGCGAGTTCGGTGAGGCTGATGCCCCGTTCCGCCATCACCTTTTCAAGGTTCAGTTGGATGGGCATGGTCAGACGGTGAGATCGCTCTCGGTTTTAAGGTGGAGACCCTGCCGGAATGCCTCGCTGAGCACGAGGACGAGCGCGCCGGTCACCAGGCCGCCTTCGACGGAGACCAAGCCGCTCGGCATCAGGAAGCGCAGCATGCCTTGGGCCGCGAAGCGCGGATCGGCCGGCAGGCCGGCGAGCGCCACGTGGTTCAGGTAACCGTTCATCACATGCGTCGCCCAAAATCCGGCCAGGAGGCTCGCGCCCGCATAGGCCAGCAGGGCCAGTCCGATCCTGCGGACCAGCCGGAGATTCTCATCCGTGAACACCTCGCCGTGCTCGACCCGGGCGCAGACGTTCCGTAGCGCGCCGAAAACCGACCACGCAAAGGCGATGAATACGCCGATCGACGGGAATATCGTCCAGCGGAGGGCCGAAACGAGCGCGGCGTCCTTGCTGATCACGTCCATCTGCAGGGTGCCCCGGAGCGCGCCGAGCATCACCGAACCCGACTTGGCGGGCGCAGCGTCGAGCGTGACGGCGGAGGAGTCGGCGCGGATTGCGACTTCCCCGATGGTCACCATCAGCTTGGGGTCGTCGATGAACAGTTTCTGGATCCACGGGGTGAGGGCGAGGGTCAGCAGCCAAAAGGCCGCGAGCACCATGCACAGGGCACGGGCGAGGCCGAAGTAGAACCGGAGCGAGCCGGCGAGGTTGGGTTTTGGTTTCATGGGAAAGGCGGAGTTGATTTATCGAATATCAATAATATCGAAAATCGATACGTCAATATTTATTTATCGTTTTTCGATAATTCCATTTCCCGGTTGTTTCCCGTTTCCCGGGACGCGGAAAACTAAGGGTCGCCACCGGGCGCGGCTCTGTCCTCATGCCCCCATGAAGATCAAGTCCGCCGTCTTTGAGACCAGCGCGCCCACCCTCGCGGCGGCGCCGCGGCTCGCGCTGCCGGAATTCGCCTTCATCGGCCGCTCCAACGTCGGCAAGTCCTCGCTCCTGAATGTGCTCGCCGAAAAGCGCGACCTGGCCCGCGTGTCCGACCTGCCGGGCAAGACGCAGCTGATGAATTTCTACACCATCAACCTGAACAGGCGCCTCGTCGACCTCCCGGGTTACGGCTACGCCCAAGTCTACAAAACCAAGCTCGCCGACTTCAACGAGGCCGCGGCCGACTACATCGAGGGCCGGGAAAACCTGCGCGGGGTGTTCGTGCTGATCGATTCCCGCCTCGAGCCGCAACCGGTCGACCTCGCATTCACCGAATGGCTGGTGGAAACCGGCGTACCGTTCGCGGTGGTCTTCACCAAGATCGACAAGCGGTCGGCGCAGCAAACCGAGGCGAACGCCGCGCGTTTCCTCGCCGCCAGCGGCGTGGGCGACCTGGATCCCGCCCCGCGGGTTTTCGCCACTTCGGCCAAAACCAAGGCCGGACGCACGGATATCCTGAACTACATCGCCGCGCAGTTGTAGGAAGGTAGGGCGAGTTCTCCGAACGAGCCGCCTGCTCGCGCGCATGGTTCCGGCTCGTTCTCCCGCTGGCAAATCCCGGCATTCCGGCCACGCTGACCCCATGGTTCCTTTTTCCGTCCTCGATCTCTCGAACATCGTGCAGGGTGGCTCCGTCGCCGACGCGCTGCACCGCTCGCGCGAGCTGGCGCAGCACGCCGAGCGCCTCGGCTACCGGCGCTTCTGGCTCGCGGAGCACCACAACATGCCCGGCATCGCCAGCGCCGCGACCGCGGTGGTGATCGCGCACGTCGCGGCCGGCACGAGCCGGATCCGCGTCGGCTCCGGCGGCATCATGCTGCCCAACCACTCCCCCCTCGTGATCGCCGAGCAGTTCGGCACGCTCGCGGCGCTCCATCCCGGCCGCATCGACCTCGGGCTCGGGCGCGCACCCGGCACCGACCATCCCGCAGCGCGGGCGCTGCGGCGCAACGCGCGGGACGTCTCGGACAATTTCCCGCAGGACGTCGCCGAGCTGCAGTCCTACCTCCAGCCGGCGGTGCCAGGCCAGGTCGTCACCGCCGTGCCCGGCGCCGGCACCGAGGTGCCCATCTGGATCCTCGGCTCCAGCCTGTTCGGCGCGCAACTCGCGGCGGCCTTCGGCCTGCCGTTCGCCTTCGCGTCGCACTTCGCGCCCGACCACCTCGCGGAGGCGCTCAGCCTCTACCGGAGCGGCTTCCAGCCGTCGGCCCAGCTGGCGAAGCCCTACGCCATGGCTTGCATCGGGGTCGTGGCCGCGGACACCGACGCCGCTGCGGCGCGGCTGGCCACCTCGCTCCAGCAAAGCTTCGTGCTCCTGCGGCGCGGCGCACCCGCCCCGCTGCCGCCGCCGGTGGACAGCATGGACGGCTTCTGGACCCCGCTGGAGAAGGCCGGCGTCGAGCACGCCTTCCGCGAGGCCGTGGTCGGCTCGCCGGAAACCGTGAAACGCGGCCTCGCCGCCTTCCTCCACCGCACCGGCGTGGACGAGCTGATGGTGACCGCGGCGATCTATGACCAGGCCGCGCGCCTGCGGTCGTTCGAGATCGTCGCCCGGATTCGGGACGAACTTTGACCGTCCGCCGCGGTCCAACTTCCATGGCCAGTTCCCTTCCCATCCTTTACGTCAAGACCGGCTGCCCGTGGTGCATGGAGGCGGTCGATTTCCTGAGCGACCACGGCATCGCCTACCGCGAGAAAAACGTCAGCAAGGACGCCGAGGCTTTCGAGGAGATGTTCCGCCTCTCCCGCCAGGGCAAGGCGCCCGTGCTCGACTGGCATGGGAAAATCCTGGCCGACTTCGGCGTCGACGAGCTGATTCCCTTCCTGCGCCAGCAAAACGTGAAGCTCGAGGACAGCTGAGCGGGCTGGTCACCGGGAAACGGTGGGTTCTTCCTAAGGAATCCTGCTTTCGTTCGTGGTCGGAGTTTACCTCCATGAAAACCCCTGCCTTCCTCCTGTCCACCCTCGCCTTGGCCGCGCACCTGATGGCTGTCGAGACCCTGCCTGCCATTGATCCGAGATCCTCGACGAGCAAGGAGATCCAAACCGAACTCGTCGCCATTTTGGAGTCGGATCAGTCGGAGCGCATGCAGGTCGACGATATGATGAAAAAATATGGCATGAATTCGCCGGAATGGCAGACCTTCATCAATGCGATGAGGGCAAAGGATGCCGGCAATGCCCATCGAGTCTGCGCGATCCTCGACCAATACGGCTGGCTTGGACCCGATGAAGTTGGCGAAAAGGCCAATCGAGCGCTCTTTCTCGTAATCCAACATTCCGATTTGGCCATCCAGCAAAAGTACCTTCCGATGCTACGTACGGCAGTTAAGGACAGGAAAGCGAACCCCGCGCAGCTCGCGCTGTTAGAAGACCGGGTGGCGCTGGCCGAAGGCAGGCTTCAAGTCTACGGTAGCCAGCTTCGCACCGAACAGGACGGACACACCTACGTCCGGCCAATGATTGATCCCGAACACGTCGATGAACGTCGTGCTTCCGTCGGGCTTCCGCCGATGGCCGAGTATCTCAAGCATTGGAATCTCACCTGGGACGCCAAGGCCTTTGCCGCGGCGCAGGCGAAGGCGGAAGCGGAGAAGAAGTAAGGCGCGGAAAACCGGCTCGCGGGCTGGCATCGGGAGTGCTCAACTGCCGGCATGCCCGCCCTCACCCGTTTCAGCGTCGCGCCCCTGCACCAAGTCACCCGTTCGCTGGCCGCCGTGGCCATGGGCCGCGAGGCGCCCGACCTCGTCATCACCGGCGGCCGCGTCCTCTCCACCTACACCGAGCGCCTGCACGCCGATCGCGAAATCTGGATCAAGCACGGCCGCATCGCCGTCGTGAAGCCTGCCGGCTCCTTCCGCCCCGGTCCCGGGGCGAAGACCAAGATCTACGACGCCCGGGGCGGCATCCTCGCCCCCGGCCTCGTCGACCCGCACATCCACATCGAGAGCTCGATGATGACCGCCTGCGCCTACGCCGAGGGCGCGCTGCTCAACGGCACCACGACCATCTTCTGCGACAGCCATGAGATCGGCAACGTCTGCGATGCCGCCGGCATCGAGTGGATGCTGCGCGACGCCCGCCAGGCGCCGCTGTCCATCTTCCTCACCGTCCCGAGCACCGTGCCGGCCACGTCGCCGAAGTTCGAGACCGCCGGCGGCGACCTCACCCCCGCCAAGATCGGCCGGATCTTCGACAAATGGCCCGAAGCCGCCGCGCTCGGCGAAAAGATGGACTTCGTGCAGGTCGCGCTGGGCGACCCGCGCAGCCACGCCATCCTCGCCGAGGCGATCAAGCGCGGCAAGCCGGTCAGCGGCCACATCTACGGCCGCGAGTTCGTCGCCGCCGGCGCCGCCAGCGGCATCAATGACACGCACGAGTCGATCGACCGCGACATCGCCGACGACTTCCTCGAGAACGGCGTGTGGATCTTCCTGCGCGGCGGCCCGCCGACCACGCCGTGGCACTCGCTGCCACAGGCGATCAAGACCGTCACCGAACTCGGCGCCAACCCGAAGCGCGTCTGCGTCTGCACCGACGACCGCGACGCCGACGACCTCTTCCTCTTCGGCCTGGACTGGGTCGTGCGCGAGGCCGTGAAGCACGGCATGAAACCCGTCACCGCCTGGAGCATGGGCTCGCTGCACGGCGCCACGCGCTTCCACCAGGATGGGGATATCGGCGGCCTCGCCCCGGCGCGGCGCGCCGACGTCGTGCTGCTCAACGACGACCTCGTCCCGCAGAACACGTGGTACGGCGGCGAACTTGTCGTCGAAAACCGCCAGGTCACGCCGCTGCTCGATCAGGCGCTGTCGAAGCGCTACAAGTACCCGCAGGCCGCGTACCAGACGGTCAAGCTGCCGACCAAGGTGAAGCTCACGCCGGAGGTGCCGGCGGGGCCCGTCACCGCCAACGCCATCCGCACCGCGCTGCCCGGCATCATTCTCTTTCACGAGAAGGTCGCGCTCGATCCCGCGCCCGGCGCGACATGGTCCGACCTCTTCAAGCAGCACAACCTGTGCTTCGTCACCGTCGTCGAGCGCCACGGGAAATCCAAGGGCCGCGTCGCGTACGGCCTGCTCAAGGATTTCAACCTCAAGGACGGCGCCGTCGGCAGCTCCGTCGGCCACGATGCGCACAACATCATCCTCGCCGGAACCAACGAGGCCGACATGCAGCTCGCGCTCAAGACGATCAAGGCCATGCGCGGCGGCGTCTGCGTCGTCCGCGGCGGCCAGGTCGTGGCCAAGGTCGCGCTTCCGATCGCCGGCCTGCTGTCCGACAAGCGTGCGACCGTCGTCGCCGCCGAGTCCACCGCGCTCAAGGCCGCGTGGAGCACCGCGGGCTGCACGCTCCCCTACATGGGCTTCAACCTCATCCCGCTGTCGGTCATCCCCGAGATTCGCATCACGGACAAGGGCCTCGTGACCGTGCCCGGGATGCAGATCCTTCCCCTCTTCGAGCCGGCCTGAACCGGCTCAAACGTTCAACATCGAACGCCCAACATCCAATCCGAACCACGGAACGTGGAAAGTTCAGCGTTGAACGTTGGACGTTCGAGGCGCGATGCGCCTCAGGCTTGGCGGGCTTTGCCGCCATCCTTGATCGGCTTCACGAACTGGTAGTCGATGTCCCAGGGAAAGAAGATCCACTTGTCCTGCTTGAACTCCTTCACGCAGACATCCACGAACGGCCGGCCCGCGGGCTTGGCGTAGAGCGTGGCGAAATAGGCTTTCGGCAGCATCCGGCGCACGTGCTGCGCGGTCTTGCCCGTGTCCACGAGGTCGTCGATCAGCAGGTAGCCGTCGCCATCGCCCGGCACGCCCTTGAGCAGCTGCACGCCGCCCTGCTGCTGCGCCGCGCTGCCGGCCGCACCGGCCGAGTAGCTCGACACGCAGATCGTGTCGATCAGCCGGATCTCGAGTTCGCGCGCCACGAGCGCCGCCGGCACAAGGCCGCCGCGCGTGATGGCGATGATGCCCTTCCAGGCGCCATGGTCGTGCAGTTGCTGCGAGAGATAGCGCGCATCCCGGTGCAGCTCCGGCCAGGACACGACGATTTCATCCGAATATCGCGAGGGGTCGCCCATGCCGCACGCTGCCACGCGGGACCCGGCGATGTCAGTCCCATTCTCAGAAGGCCTGCCGATTTCCAGTGGCTGCTGTTTCGATGAACGTTCAACGCTCAACGTCGAACATTCAACGTTGAGTAGAAGACCCTTAGCGGCCCGACGGGGCGGCGGGCGCCGGCTCGGGCTTCCGCGTCGACTTCTGTTCGTCGAGGCAGTCGGTGCAGATGCCGTGAGTGAACTGGATATGGTCGCGCCGCGCGAAATACACCTCCACCTGCCGCCAGTAGCCGTCGTCATCTCGCACCTTCTTGCACCAGGCGCAGATCGGCAACAGGCCGGACAGCGTCTGCACCTCGGCCCGCGCGCTGACGAGTTCCTCGTGGCGCAGCTGCAGGGTGGCGATCAGCAGAGCGACGAACAGCGCCACCATGAAGAAGCTCACCTCGAGGTCGCCCACGATCTGCAGCGCGGCCGAGCCCTCCGTCCAGCCGGGAAGCGCAAAGAGAAGCGCCAGCGCCACGCGGGCGCAATGGAAGATGCCGTGCAGCAGGAAAGCCGTGGCCGGCGAAACGAGCGGCTGCCAGAACACCGCGGGCGCGCGCCGCAGGCTGTGCAGGGCGGCGAAGGCCAGCCCCGCCCAGATCACGCCGTTCACGATCATGCGCCAGCTGCCGGGCTGGTCCACAAAGAGGAAGCCCACGAGGGCCGCGGCGTGCGCGACCAGGACGGTCCCGAGCAGGCGCCAGCTGCGCGGCAGGTGCGCGGTGCGTTGTGCGCCGAGGCAGAGCGTCACCTGCCCGATCGTCACGAGGAGCGTCGGCGCGAGCCGGCCGACGAGGTAAGGCAGCTCGGGCCGCGCCGCAAAAAGGATGTCGGCGGCCGTCATCACCCAGGCCGACAGCATCCAGTAGCGCAGCGTCGCCGGGCGGTCCTGGCGGACCCAATAATGCGTCATCAGGCCGGCAAGGATGACACCAATGACAATATTGGTGAGGTAAGTGATCGTTTCCTGACCCATGGGGCGGGGATTTCCTGGGCGGGAGAATGAATCACGCAACCGGCATGAAAAGAGCTATTTTGGCTGCCGAGTGATTTGTCACACGCGAGGCCGGCAGTTCGCCTGCGGAACATGTGGGGTGAAAGCCCCGGTTTTTGTGGCCGGGGTCGGCGGCGGCCTTCGCACCCGGCGGAAACGGCCGCGCCTGCGAAAAAATCACGCGGCGGCGGGAGCCTGCGCCCGCAGGTGGGCCATGATCATCTCGGCGGCTTCCTCGAGCGGCACGTGCGCCGTGTTGATCACGAGGTCGTACGCGGCGGGATTGGCCACGTCGGCGCTGAAGTGCGTGGCGACGTAGCGCCGGCGCGCCGCGTCGCACTTGGCGTTGTGCGCGACCGCGGCGTCGAGCGGGATGCTGAAGCGGTGCGCGTAATATTTGGCGCGGTAATCGACCGGCGCGACCAGCCGCACGTGCACGCCGCCGGGAATGTTGGCCGTGGCGAAATTGGCGCCGCGCCCCACAAAGATCACCTGCCCTTCGCGCGCCAGCTGGCGCATCGTGTGGTTGGCCTTCTGCACGAGGTCCCACAGGCTGGGATGGCGGCCGACGATCTCGCCGATGGTGGCGCTGACCTCCGGCACGCGATCCTCGGGCAGGAAGCGCGCGAGATCCGTTGGGAGCTGGTGGTTCTGCAGCATCTGGCTGATGATGTTGCCGCCGAAAATGCTCCAGGCGGCGCCGACCGTCGCGCCGCTGAGCTTGCGCGCGAGCAACTGCGCGAGGGTCGACCCGCCCGAGCAGCACTCGCGGGAGATCGTGATGAAGGGAGCCGGCGGTTTGACCCAGGGCGGACGCGAATCCTTCCATTCCGTCTCGTGGAAGCCGTCGTTGCGACCCGGGAATTGAGGTGTGTTCATGGGTAGAGGATGGATCGCCGGTGTAATTTCCGCCGGCGGCGGAGAAAAACGTCGGCTGCCCAGCAGCATATCCAATGCCCCCACCTGCCGGGGGACATGACTGTAGCTGGGGTTATACTGCCGCTGCAGCACCCCTCCCGGCGCTGTTCGCCCACAGGGGGCAACGGTTCATCCAACCATCCGGACATCAGGCCTTAGCTTTACTTTTCCCCTGTCCGCGTGGGCCGTTCAGCCCATAAGAAACGCTCCACTTGCCGGGGATTGCATATCCCTCCGCAAAATCTAGGTTGCGCGCCACCACTCCCATGTCCGCCGCCCCCGATTTTTCCCTTTCCGGCCAGGTGGCCCTCGTCACCGGCGCCAGCCGGGGCATCGGCCGCGGCCTGGCGCTCGCGCTGGCGGCCGCCGGCGCCCGGGTCGCCGTCACGGCGCGCGCGGAGGCCGATTTAAAACCGCTTGTGGCCGAAATCAACGCCGCGGGCGGGGAGGCCGCCGCGTTCGCCGCCGATCTGCGCTCGGTCGCGAGCATCGCAGCCTTGGTCGCGGCCGCGCACCGCCGCTTTGGCCGCCTCGACATTCTCGTCAACAACGCCGGGCTGGGCTTCAACCATGATGCGGTGGACGTCACCGAGGCGGACTGGGACGAGATGATGGCCGTGAACCTGAAGGGCCTGTTCTTCGCCAGCCAGGCCGCCGCGAAGCTCATGCTGGCGCAGGGCTGCGGCCGCATTATCAACCTGAGTTCGCAGGCGAGCGTCGTCGGCCTCCCGCGGCACGCAGTCTATTGCGCCACCAAGGGCGGCGTGAACCAGCTCACCAAGGTGCTCGCGCTCGAGTGGTCGGCGCGCGGCGTGACGGTCAATGCCGTCGGCCCGACCTTCATCCGCACCCCGGGCACGGCGGAACGGCTCGACAACCCGGAGTTCCGGCAGGGCGTGCTCGACCGCCTGCCCATCGGCAAGGTCGGCACGATCGCCGACGTCGCCGGCGCGGTGATCTACCTCGCCTCGCCCGCCGCCGCGATGGTCACGGGGACGCTGCTGCTCGTCGACGGCGGCTGGACCGCGCAGTAGCCGGACAAAATCCCAAGCGCCAAAAGCCAAATCCCAAACCAACCGAAGCCCCCGACAATTCCGCCCCTCGGATTTCGCAGCCGTCTCCTGCGGCTTATTCGGCGTTTGGAAGTTTGGCGTTTGTGATTTTAGAGAGCAACCGTGGCCTCCGCCACCTGCCG
>CAYZSN010000088.1:0-4749 GCA_964481095.1 uncultured Oleiharenicola sp.
CGCCCCCGCCGTCACACCCGGACGCGCCCCGGCAAGCGCTGGCGGCGCTGGCGGGGGGGGCGGGGTGGGCGATGGCGGCGCTTCCACCACGGCCTGCCCGGTCGCGACCGGCAGCCCCGCCAGATCCGCGCCCCACAATTCCGGAAAACTTCCGTCTTCGATTTTCTCTCCGTGGGGCAGAATCAGCGCCCGGCGTGCGCGGGTAAGCGTGACGTACAACAACCGGACCAATTCCCGCCGGCGTTCGCGCTCGCGCGAATCCTTGGTCACGGTTGGCAGGCTCGCACCGTCGAAAAACACGCGGGGCGTCCCCGTCTCGTCGGGCACGAGCCTCAACCCTGTGGCTTCGCGCTTGCCGATCGGCCGCCACAAACCGATCGGGATCACGACCGGCCACTCCAGGCCTTTGGCGGAATGCGCCGTCAGCAGGTTGATCGCGTCGTCGCTGGATTTGCCCGACGGACGGCCGTGTTCGAGTCCGGCCCGCAGTTCCTGCAGCCATGCACGCGGTCCCGCGCCCTCCAATCCCAGGTCGAAGGCACGCGTCAGCAATCGCTCCAGCTCGGCGTTCAGGCTTCCGCTGGGATCCACCAGCTTGGCCTTCCCCGCCAGCCCGGCCATCTGCACCAAATCGCAGGCGAAACGTTCGAGCGGTTCGCCTTCCGCCTCGATCCGCTCCACGAACGGCCGCAAGGCCCGCAATGCCGCCTGCAACGGCGGCGCGTGGCGCTCCGGTTCGTCCCAATGAAACCGGCGCTCCGCGCCGAGTTCGGCGGCGATCTGCGCGTCGCTGACCTGGAAAATTTCCCGCAGCACGCCCACCCATTCGAAGGTGTTCTCCGGGTCACACACCGCCGCGAGCAGGCCGGTGAGCCACGCATACACCGGGTTGTCGCCATTGCGGTTCTTGCGCATCTGCAGCGCCGTTTTCAGGCCGGCGGCCTCCAGTTCCTTGCGCGCGGTGAGGAGCCATTCGTTGCGCGGGGCGAGAATGCAGACCTCGCCCCATTGCTGCGCACCAACTGCGGCCGGTCCCGCCGCGCGCAGCCAGGCCGCCAGTTGCCGCACCTCCGCCGCAAGCCGCGCCTCCACGTTTGTCTTGGGCGGTGCCGCGGTGATCGGCACGGTCGCGATGACCCCGGGCTCATTCTCCGGGCCCGCCACCAAATGTTCGTATCCCACCTGCAACCGCGGTGCCGGTGCCCCCTCCTCCGGCGGAAACCCCAGGTTGTGCTCGCGCTCCGGTCCGAATGCCACCGGCAACGTTTCATTGAGCCGGGCAATCACGGCCTGCGGTGCGCGAAAGGTCACATCGAACATCAGCCGCTCGCCGCCGAGTTCCCGCGCAAAAGCCTGCAAGTGTTTCTCGAAGTTCCGCACATCGGCGCGTGAACCATAGATCGACTGCTGGGCGTCACCCACGAGCGAGAAGTGCCCGTGGCGCGGTCCTTCGCCGCCACCCGCCGGCCACGTGGCCAGCACCGCGCCCGGCGGGCGCGTGATTTCCACGAGCACGGCGAACTGGTGCGGGTCGGTGTCCTGCGCCTCGTCCAGCAGCACCCGCCATCCTTCCGCCCGGATGCGCTCGAGGATCGTCGCGTCATTCAACACCGCCAGCGCCGCCTCGATCTGGTCGGTGTACGTCTGCACGCCGCGCTCGAACCGCCACGCGCGGAAACGCAGCGCCAGTTCGCCGGCGAGCGCGGCCCCCGCCGCCGCCAGCCAGCCTTTCAGCGGGGCGAAAAAAGCCGCGTACAATTCCTCGATGCCCGCGGCCTTGCCCTGCGGCTTCGGAATGGGCAGGAATCCGCGTTCGGACCGGAATCGTTCCAGCCACCGCTGCGCCTGCTCCTGGTTCTGCCGCAACGCTTCCGCCCCCCTGCCCGCCTTGCCTTTGGCGGACCTGATCGCCGTCAGGGCCGCGGCCGGCGGTTCGGGCGGACGCGCGGAAATCGAAACCGACCTCAGCTTGTCGGCCTGCGCACGGTCCAATTGCTGGCTGAGCGCGAAGATCGAATCGATCGGGGCGTGCCGGAGGTAGGCCTCGACCTGCTCCGGCCGCAGCGCGGTGAACTGCATCGGGTCCTGTTCGATGAACTCCTCCCACAACGCCTCCTCCGCGTCAGGCCCTTCGACCACCGCCGGGTTGAGGTGGATTCCCAGCGCCTGCCCGTAACGCTGCGCGAGCAGCAGGCAGAAACTGTGGATGGTGCCGAAAAACGCCCGCTCGAGATGATCCAGCGGCGCCAGGTCCGTGCGTCCCGCCTCCGCGAGGCGCCGGACCAGGACCGCGCGCGCCCGCTGGCCGATCTGGGCCGCGGCCTTCTTGGTGAAGGTCACCACCGCGGTTTTCCGCAGGATCTCCGCGCCGGCCTCGCCCAGCGCCACCGCGGCCAGCCGCTCGGAAATCGCCGTGGTCTTGCCCGAGCCGGCGTTGGCGCTGACCGCGAAGTTGCGCTGCCACTCGGTGCGAAACCGGTCGCGCGCCGCTTGGTCGCTCAGGATCCTACTCATCGGCCACCTCCTCGTTCTCCGGGGCGGCGGCGCCAAAGGTGGCGGCAAATTTCCGCGCCAGCACGGCGTGGCGGATCGGGGTGCAGGCCAGCGGCCACGCATAGCCGCTGGAAAAATCGGTCCGGTCGGCCGTGAGCGCGCCGTAGCGTCCCGTCACCAGGTGCTGCTCGAGTTGCGCCAGCGCGACCAAGGCGACGGGCAGTTCGGTCATGTCGACCGCCGCCGGCCGCGACCCCTCGGGTTTCAACATCCACACGCGTCCGCCGCGGGCCCCAAGCGATTCCGCCGCCGCCAGGTAGACGCCCAGCTGCAGCGACTTCCCGGCGGCCATGGCCCGGGCCGACAGGCGCGCATCGGCCCCGGTCTTGAAATCCACCACCTCGACCGTGGCGCCCGGCCACCCGGGCCGGTCGCTCAAGGCGAGATCCATGCGCCCGATGATGCCGAGCCGCGTGCCGCCGGGACCCAGCGCGATGGTCGTGCCCTCGGGGACTTTCGTTTCCACCGTGACGAAGCGGTTCGACGGCAGCTGGTAAACCTGGCCCAGCAATATCGCCGACATTTCCGCCAGCTCCGCGGCAAAGGAATCCCAGTAACGATCGCGCGGCCATTGCGCGCGCAGTTCCGCCAGTTCCGTCGCCAGCCGGGCCTGCGCTTCCCCGATCGCCGGCAGTTCGCGGAAATATCCTTCCACCGGCGCGCCCCGCAGCGCCGCCGCCAGCACCCGGTGCACGAGCGAGCCCAGCGATTTTTTCCTCGCCCGCACGAACGGCAGCCAGCCCTGGCGCTGCAATTGCAGCACGCCGCCGAACCAAAGCTCCGCCGGATCCGTGATGGCGCGTTCGATCAGCCGTGCGGCCAGGGCCGCGGGCCGCGTCCGGGTCGGATCGCCGGACAAAAAATAGTCATCGAACGGCGCAGCGGGGTCGCGCCGCCGCCGCCAGATTTCGAACCAGTTGCCGGTGCCGGCATCCGGCGGAGGCAACGGCAACCCGGTCGTTTGCGCCAAAGGCGAGAGATCGGCATCGGGAACCTTTGCCCTTTTTTGCCCGTGCAGGATCACGCGTTCCAGCCAGGCGTTGGGCGCCAGCTTCAACTCCGGCTCGTCATCCTCGAACAAGGCCGCGGAAAACACCACCTGACCGGTCGTGCTCCGCGCGATGCCGGTGCAGCCTTCGCGCTCGAACCAGGCGCGGCTGTCGCTGGTGTAGAGCCAGCCGTCCGCCTGGTTGCGGCGGTTGAGCTCCTCCTTCTGCTCGTCCGTGAGCCAGCAGCTCGACTCGGCGCGCACCGGCCAGACGCCGGCGTTGCTCTGCGCAAAAATCACATCCGACCACGCCAGCGCCGCAGCGCGACGCCAGGTCGTCAGCGTCACCGGCGCGAACAACCCGCGGCCGGGCGCATCGGGCACCGGGCTTTTTTCCGGCAAAAAAGAAACCAAGGTGGCCAGCACGATCCGGGCGGGCAGCTCGCGGCGATCCTCGCGCGCATAGGCCGACAGCGCCGGCCAGCTTTCCGGTTCCGGCAGCCGGAATCGCGCGCAGATGTTTCCGAACCGCTCCAGCGCGTCGGCCAGCGTGAGCTGGTCGGGCCACGCCGGCAGCAGCAGGCCGGCGATGCGCGCGACTTCCTTCCAGTCCTGACGCTCCCGCGCCGCCAGGTCCGGGAGGACCGTCGCCAGCGAATGGCTCTGGCGCGTGTCGAACGCCCGCTCGCACACATCGCGCGCCACGCCCGCGGACAGCTCCGTGAAATTCAGCGTCCGCAGCAGCGGCCACAACGCCAGCAGCTCCTCCAGCCGCGCACCCTGCGCGTAGAACGCCAGCAGCGCGCGCTGCAACTCCGTGTCCACCGGCACCGGCCCGGCGGTTTCGAGCAGATCGTTGAACGGCAGGCCGCGCTCCGTGAGCAGCCGCGCCAGGCGCAAATGCGCGGCCCCGGCCTGCGGGAAAATCACCGCGACATTGTCCGCGCCCGCCGCGAGCCGGCGCGCGACCTCGTCCACCACCAGGTTCATTTCATCCGCACGGCTTTGGCCGACGAGCACGGTCGCCGCTGCCTCGCCTTCGGCGGTCCCGCCCCACAATCCGGCCACGGCGACGCCGGAACCGGCCGGTTCGGGCGCGTCCAGCGGCACGGCTTCGACGGCCAGCGCGCGTTCCCACGACTCCACCCAGTGCTCGTCGTGATCCTTGCGGCCGAATTCCGGCTCGGGCAGCAGCACGCTCGCGGCTT
>CAYZSN010000089.1:0-10938 GCA_964481095.1 uncultured Oleiharenicola sp.
GACGAAGTTGATCAGGACGAGGATGATGAACACCACCGCGCCGACGATGTAGTTGCCCTGGATGACGAAGTGGCCGAAGGACTCGATGATCTCGCCGGCGTAGCCGTGGGCGAGGATCTGGCGGGTCGAGCTGATGTTGAGCGCGAGGCGGAAGAGCGTCAGCGCCAGCAGCATCGTCGGGAATGCGGAGAACTCCGGCGGATCCTTGATGTAGACGATGGCCAGCAGCACGAGGAGCGAGAGCCCGATGTTGAGCGCCAGCAGCACGTCGATGAGGAACGGCGGCACCGGCAGCACCAGCAGCAGCACCGTGCCGAACAGGCCGGTCGCGAAGAGCAGGTCGGCGCGGGCCAGCAGGCGGGTGACGGAGTTGGAGGAGGAGACGGGCACGGGCGGAGGAGAATTGAGGATCCCAGATTGGAGATTTCAGATGGATCACGCCGCGGCCTCGAGGCGGCGGGCCTTGAGCTGGTGGAAGTAGAAGCGGTGCGTGCGGTAGACGACGGCCAGGATCCCGGCCACGGCCTGGTAGAGTTCCTGCGGGATCCCCTCGCCCACCTCGCCGAGCGCGAAGAGCATGCGCGCGACCGGCTTGTTCTCGACGGTCGGCACGCCGTGCTGCGCCGCGAGCGCCTTGAGGCGCAGGGCGAAGCGGTTCTCGCCCTTGGCGAGGACGACCGGGGCGTGGTCGCGGCCGCGCTCGTACTTGAGGACGACGGCGTAGTGGGTCGGGTTGGTGATGACGACGTCGGCCGTGGCGACCGAGGCGAGCATCTGTTTCTGCAGGAGGCGGCGGGCCATGCGGCGCATGGCGCCCTTCACGTGCGCGTCGCCCTCGGAATTCTTCTGCTCATCCTTCACTTCCTGGCGGGTCATCATCAGGTCCCGGCCCGTGCGGTATTTTTCCCACGCGTAGCTGAGCGCGGCGATGAGGCCGAGCGAGAGGAGCAGGCGGCTGAAGAAGCTGAGCGCGGCGTTGTTGATGAACGTGCCGAGGTAGGCCGCCTCGACCGGTGCGGTGAAGAGCGGGTCCAGCAGCAGCGTGCGGGCGCCGAGGGAGAGCGTGAAGCCGATGGCGACGAGCTTGAGCAGGTCGAGGCCGGCGCGGATCGCCGTGTTTTTGGAAAAGATGCGCGAGAAGCCGGCGACCGGGTTGAGCCCGTCGAGCTTGAGGGCGAGCGCCTTGGTCGAAAGGTGGAAGCCGCTCTGGATGCCGCCGACGAGCAGCGCGGCGCAGGCGCAGGCCAGCAGCACCGGCAGCAGGCCGCGGCCGGCGGTCTGCATCACGTCGCCGAGGTAGCCCGGGACCGTCGACGGCTCGACCGGGCTGTGCGCGAAGTTCGAAAACATGCCGACCGCGTACTCCGCGACGCTGCGCGCCGTGGCGGTGGCGGTGAAGCCGAGCGCGCCGAGCGCGGCCGCGAGCGAAAACAGCACCGAGAGCTCCGGACTCTTCGCGAACTGACCCTTGTCCGCCGCCTCGCTCAGGCGCTTGCCCGTGGGCTGCTCGGTTTTTTGGTCTTGGTCGGTGTCGGACATGGGCGCGCCCCGCAAAGAGCAACGCCGATGCCAAGGATTCCCGGCACCGCATTAACCGCTGGTTTCCAAGGCTTAGAAATTTTAGTATCCGCGCGCCGCCGGAAATATTCCCGCGCCGGAAAATCATGGATTTTTTCCGGCAAATTTTGCCGACGAGAAGCGGCTTTTAAACCACTGCGGCATTGCCTGACAGCCAGGCTGCGATTAGCGGACCCCTGATTTGGGAGTGCCGACGATCAGGAGGCACGGATCTTAAGGGCTTCCTCTTTGAGTAAGCCCATAAGCGGTTCCCGTCATTTTCGGCCCAGGAGCAGCAGCAGCTGCGACGGGATCTCGCCGAATTCGACATAGAGATAACGCGCCAGCAGCGCGCCGGCGCTCGCCAGCAGCCCGAGCCCGAGCAGCGCCCGCGTCGAAAAGCTCAGGATGAAGACGTTCATGCGCGACACCGCGCGGCCGAGGACGGAAAACGCCAGCGTGACCATGAAGTTCAGCGCGATGAACGGCGCGGCGATGCGCAGGCCGAGCTCGATGACCCGGCCCGTGGCGGCGATGAACGGCTCCCCCGCCCCGGCGCCCAGCGCGGGCAGGCCCGGCGCGGCAAATTCGAAGCTGCGCGCAAACGCCGTCAGCAGCGTCAGGTGCGCGCCGAAGAGGAAAAACAGCAGCACGGCCAGCGCCACGACGAACGCCGCCAGCGGCTCCGAGGCCATCTCGGGCGCGCCGAAGCCGGGGCCGCCGGCGAGGCCGATCTCGGACGAGATCATGCGCCCGGCCATTTCAACGGCGGCGAAGGTCATCTTCACCATGAAACCCAGCGCGAGGCCGAGCAGCACCTCCCCGATCAGCGCGAAGGCGAGGCTCCACAGGTCGGCCGGGAGGCGGCCCTCCGGCACGAGCCCGGCCACGAGGATCGCGAGGCAGAGCGCGAGCGCGACCTTGATCATCGGCGGGATGCTCCGGTCGCCGCCCAGCGCGGGCAGCAGCAGCACGATCCCCAGCCCGCGCAGGAAGACCATCAGGAAAGTGTAGAAGTACCCGATCGTCATTTGCTCAGAGGGGAAATCGTTAAATCGGGCATCTAAAACCTAGAATCGAAAAAGTCAGACCGGTGCCGGATCGAGATTTAAGATTTTCGACGACCGATGCCCGATTTCTCGATCCCTGCCTGCCTCAATGCGCCAGGCCCGGCATGCGGTTGATGATCGAGATGGTGAACTCGGTCAGCGAACGCAGCAGCCACGGCGTGAGCAGCAGCGCCAGCGCGGCCAGCGCGATCAGCTTGGGCGCGAAGGTCAGCGTGGGCTCCTGGAGCGAGGTCACGGACTGCAGCAGGCTCGCCACGAGCCCCACCACCATCAACACGATGAGGAACGGGGCGACCGTGTAGAGCGCGAACATCACGGTGGTCTTGAACAGGTCGATGGCGATTTCGGGATTCATGAGGCTGGGTCGAAGGTCGAGCGTCGAAAGTCGAAGGCTTCAGATTGAATGAGGGAGTTTTCGAGGATTGGATTCAGCGGCGTTCGACCTTCGACTTTCGGCCTTCGACCGCTTCAGCTCAGCTGAAGCTCTGCACGAGCGACTGCACGATCAGGTGCCAGCCGTCGACGAGGACGAAGAGCAGCAGCTTGAACGGCAGCGAGACGACGTTGGGCGGCATCATCATCATGCCGAGTGACATCAGCACCGACGACACGAGGAAATCGATGACGAGGAACGGGAGGAAGAGCAGGAAGCCCATCTGGAAGGCGGACTGCAGCTCGCTCAGGACGAACGACGGGATCACGACCCGCATCGGCAGGTCCTTCACCGCGGTCGGGCCGTAGCCGCCGAGCTGCAGGAAATACTCGAGGTTCCGCGTGCGCGTCTGCTTGAGCATGAACTCGCGCAGCGGCGCCGCGGCCTTCTCGAGCGCCTCGCCCGATTGCATCCTGCCGTCGAGATAGGGCTGCAACGCCTCCGCGTGGATGCGGTCGAAGGTCGGGCCCATGATGAAGAAGGTCAGGAACAGCGACAGGCCGACGATGATCTGGTTCGACGGCGCGCTCGGGACGCCGAGGGCGGTGCGCACGAAGCCGAGCACGATGACGATGCGGGTGAAGCTGGTCATCAGCAGCACGAGCGACGGCGCCACCGAGAGGAGCGTCATCAGCAGCACCAGCTGCACGGCGACGCTGAGGTCGCCGGGGCGGTCCGCGCCCTCGAGCCCGATGTTCAGGCGGAGCGGCGTGCGCGCGGCGGGAACGGGCGCCGGCGCAAGCGGCGCGGCGGCGGCGTTGTTCGCCGCCGGCTGGCCGACGCCCGCGGGCGGCGGCGCCGGCGCGGCGTCCTGGGCGAAGGCGGGGGCAGAGAGAACACCCAGCAGCAAAGCAGCGAAGACACCAACCCGTTTTAGCCACGAAAAGTCACAAAAATATCCGGTAACGAGTGAAGCTTTCGAGGCGGCTATAGCCGCACGGAAGCCATCCACCGACAGAGGAGAGGCTTTTTGTGCCTCTTTGTGGCCAACCTGGTTCGAAGCCCGTAGGGGCCGAACTTGCTCGGTCCTCTTCACGACAGCGAACGGAAGGACCGGGCAAGCTCGGCCCCTACCCCGGGAAGATGGGGGCGCGCCGCTCACGGTTCCTTCGCCTTTTCGCCGTCGAGCGGCGCGAGGAGCTCGATGCGGCCGGGACAGACGCCGAGCAGAAATTTTTTGCCGTCGTAGTCGGCCACGACGAGGTACTGGCGCGAGCCGAGCGAGCGGCTCTCCGCGACGGCCAGGCGGCCGGCCTTGCCGCCGGGACCGCGCCCGCCCTCGCGGCGCCTGAGCCACAGCCACCAGCCGCCGGCGCCGAGCAGCAGCCCCGCGGCCAGGATGACGGAGGAATTGGCGCCGCCGGCCGCCGGCGACGCGGGCGCGTTGCCCGGCGCGGAACCGCGCGGGTAAATGACCGGGTCTTCCTTCGGCTGGGCCGGAAGCGCCGGCGGAAGGAGCAGGAGAAGGAGAATGGCGGCGGCCCGCCTCATGGCTGGGCGCTGCCGACGAGCTCCGTGATCTTGATGCCGAAGTGATCCTCGACCACGACGACCTCGCCGTAGGCGACGAGCTTGTCGTTCACGTAGAGCCCGACGGGATCGCTGGCCTGCTGGGTGAGCTGCACGACGGAGCCCGGCGTGAGCTCGAGCACGTCGCGCATCGGCAGCAGGCACGAGCCGAGCTGCACGGTCACTTTGACCGGCCCGTCGAGGACGATATCAAGGGTTTTTTCTTCCATGGGAATTGTCGGTGGTGCCGGCCGCGGCCAGCCTGGCGGTGAGCTGCACGGCGATGTGCTCGCTGTCGAGGCCGACGGTGCCGAGGAACTTCGGCACGCCGTTGAGCAGCAGGTTGGTCTGGCGCAATTGCTCGGCCGGCATCTCGATCACGTCGCCGACGCGCAGGTCGGTGATCTCGCGGAGCGACACCTCGAAGGTGTCCCACTCGGCGCGCACGGGCATGGCGATGGTGGCGTAGGCTTCCTGCCAGGAAGCCCTCTTCGCCACGGTCGCCGTGACGTTGGCGTCCTTCTGCCGGCGGGCCTGCATGCGGCGGACCAGCGGCTCGATCGTGTAGTACGGCACGCCGATCTGGATCTGCTCGGAGCAGTCGCCGAAATTGGCCTCGAGCGTCATGGCGAGCACGACGGCGTCCTTGGGCGAGGTCTGGAGGAAGCGGCCGCTGTTCTCGTGGCCGACGATGAGCGGCGTGAGCTCCTGCTCGCCCTTCCACTGGTGGCACCACTCCTCGAGGATCATGTGGACGACGTCGTCGAGCAGGGCGACCTCGATCTCGGTCAGGTAGCGCTCGGTCTTGACCGAATGCCCGCGGCCGCCCAGCAGGCGGTCGGCGATGGTGAGCGCGAGGCGCGGGTTGATGTCGAGGACGCTGACGCCGGTGAGCGGCTCGGCCTTGAACAGGCAGATGTGCGTCGGGCTGGGCAACGACTCGGTGAACTTGGAATAGTTGACCGTGGTGAGCTTCGCCATCTTCAGGCCGAACTCCATGCGGAGGAACAGCGAGAGGCGCGCGCTCAGGTAGCGGATGAAATCCTCGTGCACCAGGCGGAGGCGGCGCAGCTCGACCTCGGACAGGAACGCGGGGTTCCGGAAATCGTAGGCCTCGACCTTGATGACCTCCGTGCTCGTCGTGCGCATGCCGTTGGCGCGGATGAAGGTGCGCTTGGCGGCGGCGCCCTCCGCCCCGCCCGCGCCCTGCGCGAGCAGCCGGTCGATCTCGGACTGGTCGAGAAAGTCGGTCGCGGGTTTTGGCGGGTCGTCGGCCATGGGGGCTGCTTACTGCACCACGAAGTCGGAGAAATAGACCTGCTCGGCGACGCGGCCGCCGAGGGCCTGGTTGTAGGCCGACACGAGCTTTTCGCGGAGAACGTTCTTGGCGCCGGGCTCCTCGAGGTCGGAGAGGCTGAGCGACGAGAGCACGCCGAGCGTGACGTCGGTCAGGCGGGCCTTGTTGCCGTCGAAGGCGGCCTTGATGGTGTCGGGCTTCACGCCCGTGACGACGAAGCTGGTCTTGAGGTAGCGCGTGCCCATCGTGCCGGAAAGGTTCACGACGACGTTGGTGAACTCGTAGGTGTCCCCGCTGGCGCCGCCCTCCTCCTTGCCGCCGTGGCCCTTTTTCTTTTCGCCGTGCCCGCCCGGCCCGGGGGCCGCTTCGGCCTCGGCCGGCGCGGCGGCGAGCTTCGCCTGCAAGCGGGGCAGCAGCACGAACTGCGCGACGGCGAAGCTGCCCGCCGGGGCGAGCAGGATCGCGGCGATCGCCGGCAGCCAGGCCTTGAGGGCCGAGGCCGGCCTGGACGAAGCCGGCACCTCGGCCGGCGCCGTGCCGGGTTTTTCCGGGGCGGCGGGCGCTTCCTTCTCCTTCGGGTCGGGTTTGGCGTCCATGGCGGGAAACTCAGCAGCGCTGCAGGTTGACGATGTCCACGAGGATGCTGTCGGACACCGTGAAGAGTCGGGAGCCCGCCTGGAAGCTGCGCTGCGTGGTGATGAGCTGCGAGAACTGGTCGGTGAGGTCGACGTTCGACGACTCGAGCGTGCCGGACTGCACGAGGCCGAGGCCGGCGGTGCCGGGATCGTTGGAGCCGGCGAGGATGCCGCCGCCGAGCGGGCCCGCGGCGGACAGGCCGGTGTAAAGGTTGGCGCCTTCGCGCATGAGGGCGCTCGGGTCGGTGAAATTCTGGAGCTGGATCTGCGCCGTGGTGGCGGAGGTGCCGTCCGAGTACGACTCGATCAGGTGGCCGGCGGTGTCGAAGCTGATGGACTGCAGTTCGGCGCCGGCCGGCACGCTGGCGCCAATCTGGATGTCGGCGATGCCGGTGCCCACGAGGCCCTGCACGCGCAGGCCGCCGGAGGTGACGAGGTAGCCGTTGTCGTCGACCCGGAACTGGCCGTCGCGCGTGGCGTACTGCGTGCCGCTCGTGGCGTCCTTGACGATGAAGAAGCCCTTGCCCGAGATGCCGAGGTCGGTGACGTTGCCGGTGCTGTTGAGCGCGCCCTGGCTGTAATTGGTCTGGATGGTGGCGAGCTGCACGCCGGTGCCGACCTGGACGGACGACTGGCTCGAGGTGGAGCCGCTCGACGGCGCGGAGGCGCGGAGCGTGTTGCTGAAGCTGTCGGCGAACGTCGCCTGCGAGCTCTTGTAGCCCGTGGTGTTGATGTTGGCGATGTTGTTGCCGATGACTTCGAGGCCCTTGCTGAACGTGCGGAGGGCGCTGACGCCGGAGGTGAGGGTGCCGATGAGGGACATGAGGAGGGGAGAGCTGAGGGTTGGGAGTGAGGAGCGGAGGGCCCGGATCAGGCGGCGGGGGTCTGGTCCGCGGCCGGGACGGTGTTTTCGATGCGGGTGACCGCCGCGAGCGAGTACTGCTGGCCGCCGACAACCAGGTTCGGGCCGTCGTCGGTGCTGAGCACCGCCTGCACCTGGCCGGAGACGGCCTTGCCGTCCTGGTCGGTGACCGTGACGGTGCGGCCGAGCATGCTGTTGGCGGCGAGGTTCTGCTGGTCGGAGCGGAGCAGGCCCATCTCCTTGACCAGGGAGTTGCTCTGCTCGAGCGAGGAGACCTGCGCCATCTGCGCGATGAACGCGGTGTCTTCCATCGGCTTCATCGGATCCTGGCTCTGGAACTGGACGGCGAGGAGTTTCATAAAATCGTCGGACCCGAGCGTCTGCTTGGGCTTGCGGGTGGTGGTGGTGCTGTACGCCGCGACGTTCGCGGCGGAGTTGGTGGCGGTGGGGGCGTCGACGGACATGGTGGTTTTCAGGCGAGGGCGGAGAGGCGGAGGGAGGTCGGCAAAAGAGCCGGCACGCGCGGGGCGACCGGCTCGGGGAAAAAGGATTCGCGGAGCAGCGAGCGGCGCGCGAACGGCGCGGCTTCCTCGAACGGCGGACGCGGGGCGCGCTGCGGAAGGTCCTGCTGCGCCGCCTGCTGGCGCGCGGCCGGCTGGTCCGATGAACCCGCCGGGCCCGGGGAGAACACCGGCTCGACGTAGCGGCGCATCTGCTCGGGCGATTGCGCGGCGAACGCCTGCAGCTCGCGCGTGAGCGCGGCGCGCAGCTCGGCGGAATCGGTGTGGAAATCGGTGTGGACGGCGCCGCCGCGGAGCTCGACGCGGACGCCGAGATCCTCGCCGCCGAACTTGAGCCGCAGCTGGACGCTGCCGGACTTCTGCATGCTGGCGGAGAACTGCGCCTCGACCAGCCCGGTGACGGTGGCGACGGCGCGCTCGGCAAAGTTTTGCCCCGCCGGGACCGGCGCTGGCGCGGTGATTCGCTCCGCGGGTGCCGGGACCACTTGGAATTCCGGCCGCACCGGCAGCGCCGCTGACGGTGCGGCGCTGCGGCTGGTTTGGATTTCCTCGATCGGGGCGGCTGGCATGTTGGCGTCGGTTTTAGCAACGGCGATGCCAGCCTCTGGTGACCTGGGTTTAACTTGCTTGTCCCCAGTGAATACAAAATTTCTTTCGCCGGTCGCTGCCACCCCGTCGCGCGCGGCCTTGGGCGCCGGTTTTTTCCCGGCAAAAATTGCCCGGCCGGATTCGGCCTGGCCGGCGGCGATCGCGATCGAACCGCCTGCCTCGAGGCGCACGACCGCCTGGCCGGGCAGCTCGAGTTCGGCCTGGATTTCGACGGGGGTGCCGGCGGAGACCGCCGGGTCCGGCCGCGGCGCCGCGTCTGGCAAATTCAGTTTGAGCTCCACGGCGCCATCCGCCGCCGCGGTGATTTGGAATTCCGGGGCTGACGCCGGGGACTGTCGGGTCGATCCGTTCGCCGGCACCGGCACGGCGGGCGCGGCTTGGAAGGGAGAGCCGAACGCCTGTCCAGCCGGTCGGGCCGGACCCCCACCCTCCAGCGTGCCGTCCGCCAGCGCCTGCGGGATGGAAATTTTTGTTTCCGGCAGGAACGCCTGCATGAGGGCGGCGGCGAAGGCCGCCGCTTGCTCGAGGGTGTCGCGCGAAACCGCCGGGGAGATTTCGGAGACCTCCGTCGCCGTTGCGACCGGGGTTGTCCCGGCCACCGCCGTCCCGGCGGCGGGCACGCACAACGACAGGATGCCCGGCGGGCCGGCCGTGGCGTTGGGCGGCGGGGTGGCGACCGGAGCCGCCGCAGGGTCCGGCAGGAGGGCGGCGAAATCACCGGCCGGCGCGGAGGCCGCACCCGCGATCGTGTTGAAATCGGCGGCGGCGGCGGGGTTGAGTCCGGTGGGAGCCGCGGCGGCGGGAATGGCGGCGGAAAAGTCGGGCAAGGTGGAGTTCATGGGAGAGCTTCCATCCTTGGGAGCGGGGCGCAGTGCCAGCCGTGGCACGCCCGGGGTGGAGAAATCAGGAGGCGGCCTTGGTGGCCTTCATCAGGCGGAGTTTTTCGGAGAGCGTGGCGGCGCGCTTGGCGAGCGGGCCGTCGGGTCCCTGCGTCTTCGCCATCTCCTCGAAGATGGGGCCGACGGTGTCGGCTTTCATCAGGGCGAGGATCTTGACGACGGTGTTGTCGTCCATCTCGCGGAGGATCGCGACCGCGGCCTTGGGCGACAGGCTGCCGTAGGTCTGGGCGAGGCCCTTGAGGTTCTTCATCTCGTCCGCGGTGATCTCGATGACCTTGCGGTTGATCTCGGCGCGCATGGACTCGATGTCGGCGCGGACCTTGGCGAGCTCCTGCTGCTCGGACGCGAGCCGGGCGGCGCGCTGGTTGAGCGCGTCGGACTGCTGGCGCAGGCGGGCGCGCTCCTCCTTCAGCTCGGAGGAGAGGCCGTCCATCTCGATGGTCCAGAAATCCCAGCCCTGGTCCTTGCCGGCGGCGACGACGGCCACGGGGCGGGCGGCGATGGCGCGGTCGACCATCAGGCCGGCGGCGCGCCAGAACCAGCCGAGGCCCACGAGGGTGCCGGTGAGGAGGCCGAGGGCGGCGACGATGGCGGGATGGGCGATGAGCTTGGTCATGGCAGGGCGGGTTGGCGGAAGGCGCGGAAGCCGGCGAGCTCGTCGAGCTCGGCCTGTTCGGCACGGCGGCCCTCGAGGCGGTGCGCGGCGCGGGCCTTCTCCTCGAGCTGGTGGACGGTCTTCAGGCGGCGGTTGGCCTCGATGTACCCGGCGCGGCGCTGCTGCATCGCGTCGCGCGCCTCGATGACCTCGCGCTCCACCTCGATGACGGCCTGGCACTCCCCGCGGTAGACGCGGAGCAGGGCCGCGGCGTCGGCGGCGAGGAAGCGGCCGGACCGGCCGTGAAAGAGCACGTCGGCGAGGTCGGCCATGCGCCGGCGCAGCGCGGCGAGCCGTTCCTCGGCGTGGACGTAGTGGCGGACCGCGAGCGCGAACTGCTCGCGGGCCCGGAGCTCCTCGTGGGCGCGCAACACGCCCACGGGTTGGAGGGGGAAGCGGAACTTCTTCATGCGGCGACGATGGTTTTGATTTTGGCGAAGCTGTCGGCGCGGGCCGAAAATTCGTTCACGCCCTGGCGGAGGAACGCCCGCAGCGGCTCCTGCAGCGCGATCGCCCGGTCGAGCGCGGGGCTGCCGCCCTTCTGGTAGGCGCCGATGGCGACGAGGTCCTCGTTCTTGCGGTAGAGCGCGAGGTGCTCGCGCGCGGCGGCGGCGTGGGCGACCTCGTCCGGCGAGCAGATGTCGCGCGTGAGGCGGCTGACGCTCTCGAGCACGTCGATGGCGGGATAGTGGTTGAAGTGCGCGAGCTGGCGCGAAAGCACGAGGTGGCCGTCGAGGATGCCGCGCACGGCGTCGGCCACGGGTTCGTTCATGTCGTCGCCCTCGACCAGCACGGTGTAGAGGGCGGTGATGGAGCCCCTCTCCCCCGCCCCGGTGCGCTCGAGCAGGCGCGGGAGCAGGGCGAAGACGGAGGGCGTGTAGCCGCGCGTGG
>CAYZSN010000090.1:0-2955 GCA_964481095.1 uncultured Oleiharenicola sp.
GCTCTTCGACTACATCGAAAGCTTCTACAACCGCATCAGGCTCCACTCGAGTCTTGGCTACGTCAGCCCAATCAACTTTGAATCCCAACTGAACTAACCGATCTCCGGATCACTGTCCGAAGAATCGGGGCAAGCCCACCACGACCCCGTTTCAGGCCGTACCCCTTTTGCCGGCTTTTTGCCGGCTCACAAGCGGAAGCTTTTATCCAATATGGCTTTTTTGACTACCCCCTTATGCAGAGTCACCTTGAATTCCTGGATGAGTTTCTCCGAAAAATTTATCCTTTCTGTAAAAGAAACGATCGAATCTCCCTCCACTAATTCTATACGATCTAGATATACGGTAAGAATCGATTTCCCTAATCCCAAATCTCCAGACTTGTTTGCTACAACGGTAATTTTCCCGGGAAAATTAATCTGCTGAAGAAACCAACGTGGCGGCCTGATAGGCTCGGACGAGTTGCCGCTGCGATAGATTTCTATTTCTATTTTTTCGTTGTCGCCAAGTGTTTCAACGAATGCGTCGATACAACGCGCCACAATAAGTAATCTTTTCCCATCGTCATCAGCGCGTTCGATCGTGAGCGAGGATGTACACCCGCCTTGAGATAAAGATAAACCACTCAACAGTATTATTGTGACCAAAGAAAGTTGCTTAAGTATAGGCATTTTTTCGGGATATCAGGCTCGTTGGTGACGCAGAGCGGAAGAAATTGATCAATACATTCCCACACGACAGCAATTCCAGTCAGTTAATTCTACGCCATTATTAATGGCATCCTGAACATTCTTCGGAGTTCCTGACATGCCATAGTCATTTTTAGACGTTGCACCCGCTGCCGCCGCGTCTGCAGTGACAACCGTTTTCCGGGCGGTGGGTGGTCCGCGCCAAGTGAGATAATCATTGTAGTTTTTCCCACCCAATTTGGGAAGTCGCAATGGCTCACCGGATGCACCCAGAAATTGATCCGTTAGCATTTCCGAAGCCGCCTGCTCTAATGCACCAGGACCATATCCTAATGGATTGGGAGGTGAATTTGTGATCACCCACTGTTTGGATACCCCCATCGATTCAATACCTTCTTCGTAGAAGGTCGCAAATTGAAGCTGATCCGCAGATCCTTTGTAACCGAGCTTCGAAGTAAGAAGCGCCGTTAACACGCTCAAATCCTTGCTCATATAGACATCTCCCTTGAAATTAAATCCTCCGACCAAATTTGAGAAACCAGATGCAACCAAATCCGTGATAAACACATGATTTTCGCCTTTCTCAAATTTCTCGACAATGTCGCGGCCTTTTTTGTCAGCGCACAGTTTCATCAGCCAATCCACAGAAACACTTTGAACCGGCCTGCCACTCGGCGCTAAACCCAAAAGGTCAATGTGACTTACAGGGCTATTTAGAATAAACGAATATAGATTTTTCCCGCCCGCCTCTTCTAAGGGGTCTTGGGAAAGCCATCGCCCGATAGCCGGATTGCAATACCGCATGCCGTAGTAAAGCAGGCCGGTTTCTGTATCAGCATATTTGGTCGAGAAGCGAAATGGGATTGCGTCCACACCTGTACCATCAGCAATGAGCGTCTCGCCAAAGGCGGAATAATCGTACGACGTGGTAACCGACCCTGCCGCCAGATCGATATAAGAAATGACGTTACCGTTGCCGTCATAACAAGGAGCATAAAGCGAGGAGCTGGGAACAGAAGTAGAAGCAAACAGAAGGCCGCCGATGCCACCAGCGCCTTGTAAGGAACCGGAAAGGTCGGAGCCCCAGGTATAAGAGCGCACCATAGCATTGCTACTGACAGCGCTCAACTCGGCGAGCAGGTTCCAGCCATCGTAGAGAAAGAGCGTGGAGGACTGCACGCCCCAAGCATTGGCGGTCGCATCCCAACCCATTGAACGCTTCGCCACGCGGCGGCCTAGATAGTCGTAGGTGAACACGAGGCGCTTTTTCGGCACGCCGGCACTGACCGCGGCCGTCGAGGTCTGTATCTCGACGAGGCGGTTTTCCGCATCCCAGGTGTAATGCCAGCGGGCGTCGTCGGTGAGGTTGCCATCGGCGTCATGGATGAAAGTCTCCGGGTTCTTCGGCAGGAACGCGTGGCGCAGCTCGTCGACCGTCACTCCCGCGGCTGTGTTCACGCCTTGCACGTTGAGGGATTGATACTGGGCGGCCCCGGAGTTGTCCACCGGCAGCTGGTCATAATTCCAAGTAACTGGAGCGGCTCCGTTTTGTCCCGAGTCCTGACCTGACGTATTCGGATCGGCCGACGTATTCGGATCGGCCGTGAAGGACAAGGTTCCCGGTGAGCTCGTAGCAGCGACCGAGGCGGTCACGATGCGGCAGATCGGCGTTGGGATTGATGAGCGCGGTGCATTGCATGCACCAATGTATAACAATACCACAGCGGATTCTTGGTTCACCTACTGTTTTAGCGCCTCAAGGAACTTCTCGTCCTCGGCTTTTTTACAGTAGTTCCATAGGAGTTCTTTGTCTTCGGAAAGTTTCCTCGGTATGAGTAATACTCCGCGCTGATCTATCACGTATTCCTCGTGATAGTGCTTCAGGACGAGAATAAAGTTCTCTTTGAATTGAGGGCTCAACAGTTCAGGCGCGGATACGAGCTTATTCCTCTGTCCCTCTACCAAACGAACAGGGATGAACTCCACTGTTTGATTGCAACCTGCAGCAGGAAGCAAAAATCCACACAGCAAAATTATACGGATGATTTTCATGGGCCACTCCACTTCCAAGATTCAGCAGAGCTAACGTTTCTGGCGATCGTTGCAAACAATCGGCGGTCCCATGATGAAGGGGAAAAAGGGGTCATGCTTTACCTTTTACCTTTTTGCCGGCCAAGCCGACGTGCTTGCTGAGATAAAAGCCCGAGCCCATGCCGAGACGTTCGGCGAGCCAGCCGTTGCTGGCGTCGGTGACGGCCTTCATTTGTT
>CAYZSN010000091.1:0-3798 GCA_964481095.1 uncultured Oleiharenicola sp.
GACGACGCCATAGAGGAACCCGCTGATGCCGAAGACGGGCCCGTCCGGAATGTTGTAGGTGTAGAAGTACCCGCGCGCGAAATTGTCCAGATATCGCAGCACGATGGCGGCGTCATCCACGAACGGGTGGCGGAGCGGCGCACTGACGATGAGCCGCCATGCGGTCAACGTGAAGGCAACCACCATCGCCAGCGTGGTGTCTGTGCGGGCGGACTTTCGACGCTCGTCCGAGCCACTCATGCCCGAAGGTCCTATTGGACGATGACGAATCGCGTGCTCGATCCCGCCAACCAGCCTGCGTCAGGGGCAGACAGATGGGCGACTTCGACGAAGTGAATGTGATGTTCGTCGAGTCTGATCCGATTCGATCGAAACTCGCGGAACTCCACCTCCAAGGAACGATCGCGCAGTTGTCGAAGTTGCCATGCGACGTTTCGCGTGTTGCGGGTTTGTTCGTAGGCGTTCGATCCTACGATCAACGCAGTGTTGGCGACCATGAGCGCGAGGATCACCACGCGGAGCCACCGAATCGCATGACGGCTCTGCCCGGTATCCAGAAACGCCACGAGGAGGAGTGGGACGAGCCAGAGCTGAGGCACATAGCGGGCCCACCAAGGTTCCGGATTGGCCAGGACGCTCATCACGATGATCGCGCAGACCGCGTAGATGAGGCGATTGGCCGTGATTCGTGTCAGGCCGGCAAGGGCGAGGGCGGAGGTCAATATGAGGGTTCCTCCGAACAGCGGACCGAAGCCGCCTAGCCGCGCATCCGGATAGGACATCTGGCGCAGCTCCTCGAGCGTGACGCTGAATGGGATCTTCAAGCGCACGTCTCGATCGATCGTGGATTCGGCCAGCAGCGAGTCTGCCAGCTTGTGCATCCTGTTCATTGGCGTGAAGACTTCCGGCCGCTCGTTGTAGATGCTGTTGATGTCGCCTCTCGGCAGAAGCGGATAAAACGGGTAGAGCGGGTGACCGTGATGCAGCGTGTTGAGCACGTACGGATTGAATCCGAACACGCCGACGCCGAAGACGAACGTGAGCGCGAAGACGCCAGCGGCCGCCTTGAAGAGGCCCCAGCGCCGTTGCCAGACGGACACGGCCAGGTAGCCTGCGGCGATGACGACGAAATACACCACAGCCGTGAATTTGATGTTGATGAAATAGATACTGACGATGGACATCAGGCCCGCCACAGCGACCGTCCGCGTCTTCCAGAACAGTACGAGCGTGGCGATGAGGCAGAGCAACGTACACGCGAGATGACCGTCGACATAGAACGTCGTCGATTGAGAGACGACGACAGGGTTGAATGTGGCTAGCGCCGCGAGGCCAATCGCGTGAGGGGCACTGATGGCGTCGAACGTACAGAGCGCTGCGGCAGCAAGGAACCACGTGCCGAATATCAATAGAAAATTGATGATTTTGGCTGACTCGATGTGGTTCGTGATCGCATAGATGCAGGCCTCGGCGATCTCGACTGCCTTAGGAGCGGTGTTCTCCATCAAAAACAGGTTCTTCTCGAATTCCTGCCGCGTCTGCAACTCCGTCGAGACCGGATTCCAGCCGCGGGCGAGTTGAATCACACCTTCTTGGTGATGGGCCTGTCCATCCCATGACACGTCGTAGAAATATGATCCAAGACAGCCGCTGACGAACACGGCGCAGCCGGCGAGAGCTACCGCCGGCCAGAGAGCCGGCGTGACGCGGGCTGAGGAGGCCGTTCGCCATGTGGCCGCCAAAGCGACAGCGACGCTCGCGGCGACGGTGAACCCAGAGATCGATCGCTTGACGAAGAACAGCAGAGACGACGACACGAAGAGCATCGTCGTAAAGGCAAGGATGAGGAACGCCGAGAGAAAAAGAACGTGCTGGACACGAGCCTTGCCGGCTCGCATCACGGCAGCCTGATCACGGCAGCTCAAGGTGTGCTCGATGTCGGCGCTAGTGTGCGGGCGGCTAGTGCGAGGCAGCGCCCGTCGTCGACGCACCGAGAAGCGTACGCATGGTGACGTCGCGCACGATGCTCCATTTCGTGAGCGCCAATCTGCCAAGGTCACCCGCATGCCCGACGAGATAGGCCGGGCGCAAGTAGAATCGACGTCGAGCGCGATTGATAGCCGACATCACCGTCGCCTCATTCAACCCGTTTCCCGATAGCAGATAGTAGGAGTACTCCATGCGAGTCCAGTCTTCGCTTGCCAGAAGGCCGTCGCGCTTGGCTTTTGCGTATAGCTCGGTGCCAGGGTATGGCACAGCCGGATAGAAATTCGCAAAATCGGGATTGAGCTCGATCGCGTAGTTAACCGTGCGGTCGAGCGAATCGAATGTGTCGCCCGGATATCCCATGATGAAAAAGGCGAACGAGCGAATGCCCGCCTGTCGCATGTTGACCAGCGCAATACGAATCTTTTCGCCTTCGAGCCGCTTCAACATGTCTTTACGCGTCGCTTCGGACTCTGTCTCAATGCCAAGCGCGAGCATCCAGCAGCCGGCCTTGCGCAATCGCGCCACGAACGCCGGGTCCGTCAAGTTGTCCGCCCTGGCGTTGCCAAACCACTGGATCGGCAACTGCCTCGCGATCAGCTCCTCGCAGAATGCGCTGAAGCTCTTCACGTTGAGGGTGACGGTGTCTCCCCAGAGATAGAAAAACGTGAGTCCGAATTGTCGATACGCCCACTCGATCTCGTCGACGAGCGCCTTGGCGCTGCGTTCTCGAAACTTGTGGCTCTGGTGAATCGGCGCGACGCAGAAATCGCATGAATACGGGCATCCGCGCGACGTTTCGACCAGGACGTAGGATTGGTTGACGACGGGGAGCTTGTACACAGACAGGTCCAGCAGGTCCCACGCAGGGCGTGGCGCGTCAAGGAAGCCTGTGAAGGTGCCGTGTGCGCGATGGGCAACGACCTCTCCGTGGCGCCGAAATGTGAGGCTTGGGATTGTAGAGAAGTCATCCGTAGAGGTCAGGCCTGCGAGGGCGACGAGCCCATCCTCGGGTTCCCCCACCAGTAAGCCGTCCACCTGGGGCGCACGGGCCATCGACTCGGCAGGAGCTGTCGACGCTTGCGGGCCGAATCCAATGAGCGGAGCGCCGTAGTAGGTCTTGAGCGTCGCCATGGCGCTCGCGTCTGCTTCCAAGGTCGGGATCGTGCTTGGAAACAGAATCAAGGTCGGGCGAAATTGTTCGCGGTCGAGCCGCGCGCGCAGGTCGTCAACGGAGGTGCGCGTCGCCGTTAAGTCGACCAGCCGAACCTCACAACCACGGTCACGAAGAAGGGCCGCCGCTAACGCAAGGGTGTACGGCGGCTTTGTCGTACCCAGGACCTCTTCGCGCTCCTGGCAGCGTCCCTGGCGCGTGAACGCAAGGCCGCCGACGAGGGGAGGATTAACGAGCAGAGTCTTGGCACCGAGCATTTGTGTCTCGACAGGGAATGGCCGAATCCAGACGCCTCGGCCGTGACGTCCGACCCCCGCGCGAATGGAGGTCATCGTCAGACTTGGCACAATACCACCCGAAGGCTCCGCCCATCCAAGGCAGGAGTCATTCGCTTCACGTGCAATCGGCCCAGCGCCGCCGACCTTGCGTCCGGCGTGCGGCATCCGACGAATCGGCCGGTGCAGTCACGCGAAAACGTGAGTGATTCGAGTGATGATCTCCCGAAGTCTCGCCGCAATCCGCCGGTGCAACGGCCATTTGGCCGGCGGCGCGCCGTGGCCCCTCAGCGCCGCCCACACCGCCGCATCCGTGACGCCGTGCTCGCGCAGATAGCCCTCCAACCATGTGACGAAGAGCCG
>CAYZSN010000092.1:0-22543 GCA_964481095.1 uncultured Oleiharenicola sp.
TGGATCCTTCGCCCGGCTCAGGATGACGGAATTGGAAGTGACGGGCGGCGGTCGATTTAAACGCATCGCGGATTTTTGGCGGCTGGCCGCGGGGCGTTTGCCCCGGCAGGGCCGGCGGTTTCGCTGCGGGGCATGAAACCATTCCTGGCCCTGGCCGTCCTCCTGCTCGTAGGTGTCCCGCTTGGCGCCCAGACCCCGCCGCCCGAGGCGGGCCAGTTCGATTTCTGGGTGGGCGACTGGCGGGTGTTTTCGCCCGATGGAAAAATCGCGGGCGAAAACCAGATCGAGAAAATCGGCGCCGGATGGGGCCTGCTGGAGAATTGGACCGGCGCGGGCGGCGGCACCGGCAAGAGCCTCAACACCTGGCTGCCCGACCGGAAGCAGTGGCGGCAGTTCTGGGTCGGCAACGGCGGGGCGCTCGAGCTGACCGGCGGTTTGGATGCGCACGGCGCGATGGTGCTGACCGGCACGACGGCGACCGCCGCGGGTGGCGCGCAACTGGAGCGCATTACCTGGACGCCCAACCCCGACGGCACCGTGCGGCAGATCTGGCAGCAGTCGGCCGACGGCGGGGCCACGTGGACCACCGCCTTCGACGGCCTTTACCGGAAGAAAACCCGGTAAGCCCGGGAAGAAATCAGCACAACGCCTGCGCGGCCACCCTCCTTCGCCGAGGCTACGGAGGGCCAGCGCCTTGTTTTCGCGAATTAGAAGAGGGCTTGGGCCGCAACGCCCACGGCTGTGATCGGGCCTTGGTCGCCCAGGCCGTCGATCATGCGGTCGGCCTTCTTCATCGTGCTCTGCACGTCCTTGTAGAGCGTGTCGTCGCTGATGAGCTTGCCGAGCGTGCCCTGGCCGCTGTTGATCTTGTCGGAGACTTGGCGGAGGTTGTTCACGGAAACCTTGAGGCTGTCGGCGGTCGCCTGGTCGTAGAGCAGCACGCCCAGCGCACCCTTGCCGCTCTTCACGTCGGCCACGATCCCCTTGGCGTCGCCCATGAACGTGCGGGCGTCCGCGGCGGCCAGCTTGATTTCGCCGACCGAGGCGAGCAGGTCGTCGTGCAGCTTCGGGTCGTTGACCAGCTTGCCGAGCGTGCCCTCGGAATTCTTGATCTTGGAGGTGATGTCCTGGAGGTTGGCGATGGTTTCGGTGAGTTTCGGGCCGTTGTCGGTGACGATCTTGTCGATCTTGCTGAACATGGACGAGGAACCCTCACCGCCGCCCAGCGCCTTGCTGACGCCGTCGGCGACCGACTCGAGCTTGGCGCCGAGCGAACCGAGCTGCGAAATGACCTCGTTCATGTCGGGCGTGTTCTTGGTTTTGATCTCCCCGCCATCCTTCAGGAAGTTCGGCGAGCGGCCGAAACTGACCGCGAGGTGCTGGGAACCCAGCAGGCTGGAGGTTTCCACCGAGGCGACGGCATCGTCGGGAATCTGCACCTTGGGGTCGACGCGCAGCACGGCCTCGACGCGCTGGTTGCCGAGGCGGGTGTCGGCCACGGTGCCGATCTTGACGCCGGCCATCAGCACGTCGTCGCCGGTCTTGAGGCCCTTGAGGTTGGGGAAGGGGGCCACGATCTTGTAGCCTTCCTTCTTGAAGAGCTGGCCGCCGCTGAGCGACTCGAAGGTGATCCAGGCGAGGGCGAGGCCGAGGATGAAGAAGAGGCCGACGCGGATGGTTTGTTGGCTGTTATTCATGGGAGTTCTCCAGGTGTTTGAAACGGGGATTCTTGAGGTCGATGACCGGGTGCAGGAAATTGGCGATGGCGGGGTCGGCCGGGTTCTTGAATTCCTCGGGCCGGCCGGTGGCCTTGATGCGGCCGTCGATGATGAAGGCGATGCGGTCGGCAATACTCATGGCCAGCAGGCGGTCGTGGGTGACGACGATGCTGGTGACCGCAGTCTGCTCGCGCAGCGTGGCGATGATCTCGCTGATGGTGGCGGACATCACCGGGTCGAGTTCCGAGGTGGGCTCGTCGTAGAGCAGGAGCTGCGGCTCCATCACCAGGGCGCGGGCGATGGCGACGCGCTTCTTCATGCCGCCCGACAGCTCGGAGGGGAACTTGTTGGCGGCTTTCTCGAGGGACAGGATGGTCAGCGCGTTCATCACGCGCTCGCGGATACCGGATTCCTTGCAGAGCCGGTGTTCGCGCGGGTAAAGCGCGAGGTTGTCGTAGACCGTAAGCGAATTGAAGAGCGCGCCCGCCTGGAAGACGAGGGCGAGATGGACCTTGTCGCGCGTGGCGGGATCGCCGGCGTCGTATTCGCCAATGCGCACCTCGCCGCTGGTGGCGTGCTCCAAGCCGGCGATGTGCTTCAGGAGGACGCTTTTGCCGGAGCCGCTCGGCCCCATGATGCAGAAGATCTCCCCCGGTTTCACCTCGAGGTTGATGTCCTTGAGCACGGTGGCCTTGCCGAATTTCTTGTTCAGGCCGGCGACGGTGACCCCGAAGGTCTTGTCGACGAAAGGCGTGGCGGTGTAGGTGGTGCTCATGGTCAGAGAAGGGCCTTGGTCACGAAGTAGTCGAGCACCAGGATGAGGATGAGGGAGGCGACAACGGCCTTGGTGACCGAGGCGCCGATTTCGCGCGGGCCGCCGCGCGTGTTGAGGCCGGTGTAGCAGCAAACCAGCACGATCACGCAACCGAAGACCTGCGCCTTGAGCAGGCCGTCGGTGACGTCGTGTCGCTCCATGAACCGCTTCAGGGCGGCGAAGTAGGCCTCGTTGTCCACGGAGATGGAGTGGGTGTACTGGCTCACCAGCGCGCCGCCATACCAGCCGCAGATGATCCCCATGAGCGTCAGCGGGGGCATCATGAAGAAGATGGCGGCGAGCCGCGGCAGCACGAGGATGCGCTCCGGCGGGATGTTCATGGTCTCGAGCGCGTCGACTTCCTGGTAGACCTTCATGGAGGCCAGCTCGGCGGCGATGGCCGAGCCCACGCGGCCGGCGATGAGGATCGCGACCATGACCGGGCCGAGCTCGCGGACGACCGACAGGCCGACCAGCGTGCCGATGAACTGCTTGGCCCCGAAGTTCTCCATGCTGTAGCCGCTCTGCAGGGCCAGCACGCTGCCGATGAAGAAGGTCAGGATCGTGACGATGGGCAGCGAGGTGAAGCCGATGAGGTAGCACTGCTCGATGAAGCGGTGGAACTGGCGCGGCAGCGTGTGGATGTACTTGAGCGAGCGCGCCAGCAGCAGCACGGTGCCGCCGATGTGGCCGAGGATGGCATTCAAGTAGTTCATGGCGTCGTGGCTGGGGCCATTGTGGCGGGTTTCATGCGAAAATCGAACAGGAAGAACCGCCAGCCGGAGCCAGCCTGGCGCTGGAAGCCGAGCAGGCCGCTGCCGAGGGCGACGCGCCGCCGCCCGGGATCCGACTGGATGCTGAAGAGCGGGCCGAGGTGGAATTCCCGGTTGGCGGCCGTGCGGCGGTAGGTGACCGCGTTCCACAGGAACGAATGGCGCACCCCGAGCTCGGGCTGGCGGTCATAGCGGTAGAGCGCGAACAGCGGCGTCCAAAGCTGGCGGACCTCGCGATTGTTCGGGAAAAAAACCTCGAAGGGGCTGAGCACCTGCACCTGTTGCCGGCCGGCACCGTTGTCCCAGGCACTGAACAGCGGCCAGAGGTGGGTCTTGTGCGCGGGGGCCGCGGCCGGATTGGTGAGGCTGCGCTGTTCGAGCGACCAGTAGACGAAAAACAGGAACTGGTTCTTTTCCTGAGCGACGCCGCTGTCCGTGTCGTCCCACTGCGCGCGGCGATAGAGCGGCCACAGCAGCCAGGTCTTGTCGTAGCCCTTGATCGTGGAGTGCGTGTAGAATGGGGCCCAGCGGTTGACCTCGCGGCGGTCCCCGTGGCCCTGCACGAACAGCGGCCAGAGATAGCGCTGCTCATCGTAGTGATAGGGCACGGTGCGGTGGGTGTAGCCGAACAGCGGCCAAGCGTAAGTTTCGCTGAGGTAGCCCGGGCCGCTGTCGCGCGCAAAAAAGGGCAGGGCGCCGAACTTCACTTCCGGTACCGGCTGGTCGAGGCGGCTGACGGATTTGTAGAACAACGGCCAGAGATAGAACTCGCGGGCATAGTCGTTGTCGCGGGCTTCCCGGCCGAAGAGCGGCCAGAACTCGAAACCGTGGTAGCCTTCGCCGCCGATGAAGCTCAGGAAAGGCCACGGCGCATTGGTCGTGAGCTTGCCGTTCTTGAGGGTCTGCCCGTACAGCGGAAACAGGGCGAAGTTGATGCGGTCCCGGCCGAACCGGTTCCTGATCGTGCCGCCCAGCGGAAACACGGCCTGGTAATTCCCCGCGGGATCGTCGGCCGAATGGCGTGAAAAATAAACCGGCCAGACATCGAAGTGCTCGTCGGTTTTGCCGGGCGCGGCAGTCGACGCCTCCTCCGAACGGAAATTGACCAGCTCGAAAAAACTGAACTGGCGGTAGCCCGGCTCGTGCCGCCACGTGAAGAAAGGATAGAGGAAGTTGCCGGTGGTGACATTGCCCGCCTGCGTGGTCATGAACAGCGGGCGGAAGCCCCGCGTCCGCTCGCCGTTGGTGCGCTGGAAGATCAACGGGCCGAGATACTCCGCCGTTTCGGCCTGCGCGGCCGGATCGCTGCGCTTCACGAAAAACGGCCAGACGTTCTCCTCCGCCCGGGCGGGCAGGACAAGCAGCAGGCTGACGGCGGTCAGCGCAATGAGGGAGCGGAGAAACATGCTTGGTCAGCAGGGTAAGGCATTGCCTTTGGTTGGGTGGACGGCCAGTCAGGTCAGGATGACTTTCCACCGAGCGAAAGGAGATAAACGCACCATGGGGGTGGAGCAAATGATATGTTTCAACCGCCGGTTGCAGAAAGTGTTCCCTGGAATAGCGCGGCCGGGATGGAAGGCCTGAAGGCAGCGATGCGCATCACCGGTGGACAAGCCCGTGGCATTCCCCTCGTCCTGCCCAAGGGCGACGCCGTCCGGCCGGCGACGGACGCGCTGCGCCAGTCCGTATTTTCCAGCATCGCGGGCTATGTGCCCGGGGCCCGTTTCCTCGATTTGTTCGCCGGCAGCGGGGCCTACGGCCTCGAGACGCTGAGCCGGGGCGCGAAGGCGGGGATTTTCGTGGAGAAAAACGCGCGCACCGCGGCGTTCATCCAGCAAAACATCATGGCGGTCTGCAAAAGCCTGGGGCGCCCCCCCGGCGAACTGCAGGTGGTGACGGCCGACGCGACCACCACGCTCCCTGGTGAAGCGCCCGATTTGGTGTTCGTGGACCCGCCTTATGAGATCATTCCCGAAGTCGCGCCGAAGATTTTTGACCGCTTGGGCCGGTTGCTGGGCGGCAAAAAGGAAGTGCTGGTGATTTTCGAAATGCCGGGCGGCCTTAACCTCGCGCCGCCGGGCTGGATCGCCGTGAAGCGCCTGGGCCAGGGCGCGCGCCAGCCCACCGCGGTCATCTTCAAGCCAGTCCCAGCTTCGCCTTGAGCAGGGTGACGGCGGCGATGCACGCTGTTTCCGTGCGCAGCACGCGCGGCCCGAGGTGGGCGAAGACAAATCCCGTGTTGCGCAACAGCGCGCGCTCCGCCCCGGCCCAGCCGCGTTCGGCCCCCAGGGCCAGGGTGACGCTCGCGGTTGCCGCCGGCAGGGCCAGGCGGGCAAGCGCTTCGGCGGCTTCGTAATGGTCGAGCGCGATGCGGGCGCCTTCCGGGGGCAGCCCCGCGACCGCTTCGGCCAGCGAATGGCCGTGGCGCAACGCGGGCAGCCGGGTGCAAAAGGCCTGGGCCGTTCCGGCGAGCAGCAATCTCGCGGCTTCATCCGCGGACCACAATGAGCTGCGCGCATAACCCGGGTCGGATTTTTCCGTGCGCACAAATTCCAGCGCCGCCACGCCCAGGCTGGCCCCCTCGCGCAGGAGATCGCGGGCGGTCTGGGGCCGCGGCAGGCCGATGAGCAACCGGATGGGCGCAAGCGGGGCAGGTGGAACCCCCCACGCAAAGGTAAGCTCAAGCCCCTCGGCCCGCACCTGCACCAGCGTGGCCTTTCCGCGCGCGCCGTTGATCAAACCGGCATCAAAGCTGTCGCCCGGTTTGCGCCGCAGCACCGCCAGGATATGACGGGCGCGCGCATCCGTATGCGGCAGGGGAAGCTCGACTTCGGCGGGGGAAAAAAGAATGATGTTCAACGAAGGCAGGAGCGGCTTGCTCCGGGTCTTTTCCGGCAATACTAATGATCAAACGCGTGAAATCGCCCGACACAATACCTGGGAGCGAAGGCGGCGGAAATTCATTCATCGGGCGGGTGGTCATCGTGGAGGATCAGCGGCTGGTCTCGGAGTTCCTGCAGTTTCACTGCCGTGACCTGCGCCTGCAGGTCGTCCACCAGAGCACCGGGTTCCAGGACGGCCTGGCGGCGATCCGCCTGCACAAGCCCGACATGGTGTTGCTCGACATCTCCCTGCCGGATGGCGACGGCCTCGAACTGGCCAAGATGATCATCGAGGAGCTGCCGCGCGTGAAAATCCTCGCCATTTCCTCGCACCACGATCCCTGGACCATGCTGCAGGTGCAGCGCATCGGCATCCACGGCTTCGTGGACAAGAACGACCAGCGGCCGGAAATCCTGACGGAGGCCATGCTGGCCGTGCTCGGTGGCCGCGTCTACTACACGCCGGTCGTCAACCAATCGAGCGCGACGATCCGCCGCGACCCCAAGTCGTTCATCCGGGTGCTTTCCGATTACGAGACCCGCATCCTCTCCATGATCGGCGAGTCCAAGACCGACGACGAAATCGCCGTCGTCCTGAACATCAGCCCGGCCACCGTGCAGTCCCGGCGTCGCGACATCATGCGCAAGCTCGACATCCACTCGACGCCCAAGCTGATCCACTACGCGATCGTCAACGGGCTCACGCGGGCGGAACAATTGGGGCGCCGGAAGCCAACTTAGCCGGCAGCGCCGCGGCGAGCTTGCGCAGTTCGCCCACCAGCTGGCGCGCGTCGGCCCAGTGGCCGCGTGCCACGATTTCCTCGAGGCGGCGGAAGTTCTGCTCGAGGTCGCGTTCGTAGATGAAGCTGCTGCGGCCGCAGAGCAGGTGCGCGTAGTGTCCCGCCTCGGGAATGTCCTCGTCGTGCACCGCGGCGCCCAGGTTCTCCAGCTCGAGGTTGAACTCCGAGAGGTAAAGCGCCAGCTCGTCCTCGAAGCGGACGTTCTTCTTGCTCGCGAGCAGGCGCAGGTTGGCGAGTCCGTCGGCCACGGGCGGGGGCGGCACGGCGGAATCAACGCCGGTACCGGCGAGCGCCTTGCGGAGCCGCTCCAGGGTGACCGGTTTGCCGAGGAAGGCGTTCATGCCGGCGGCCAGGCACTGGGCCTGTTTTTCGGGCGTGGTGAAGGCGGTGGTGGCCAGGATGTGCGCGGCAGCCGTGGCCGTCGGCAGGGCGCGGACGCCGCGCGCGACCTCGAGCCCGCTCATGCCGGGCAGGTCGTAGTCGAGGAACACGAGCTCGAAGATCTCCTTTTCGGCAAGCTGCAGCGCCGCGGCGCCTTCACCCGTGGTCGTCGCGGCGTAGCCCAGCTGGGCAAGCAGGTCGGCGAGCACGATGCGGTTGGATTCCTGGTCGTCGACGACGAGGGCCTTCCTGCCGCCCAGCGCCGCGGCGGGCGTGACGGGCTCCGCCTCGGCGGGTTCGTCCGCCACGAGGAAAGGCGCGCTGAAATAGAAGCAGGAGCCGTGGCCGGGCTCGCTTTCCAGCCAGATGCGGCCGCCCATCTTTTCGGCGAAGCCCTTGCACAACGCCAGGCCGAGGCCGGTGCCGGGCACGCGGCCCTGGCGCGCGGCGGCGCCACGCTCGAAGCGGTTGAAGAGCTTTTTCTGTTCCTCGGGCGAAATGCCCGGGCCGTCATCGGAGATGGCGAAGACCACCTCGGTGCGTTCCGGCGTGCCGGTGGGCTTGCACCAGACCGTGACGCTGACCTGGCCGCGGCCGGAGAACTTCAGCGCGTTGCTGACAAAATTAAGGAGGATCTGCCGGATGCGGCGCGGATCGCCGTGCAGGTGGCGCGGCACGCCGGGTGAAATGGCGACCTCCACCGGGATGCGGTACTTTTCACTGTCCGCCGCCGACATCGCGATGATGGCGTCGGTCAGCTCATACAGGTCGAAGGGCTTCACATCGAGCTCGATGACGCCCGCCTGCACCTTGGAGATGTCGAGGATGTCCTCGAGCAGGGAGGAGAGATGGCTGGCGCACTGGCGCAGCAGGCCGAACTTGCGGCGGTTCTCGGCGTCGAGGCCGGCGGTTTTCAGTGATTCCGAAATGCCGATGACGCCGTTCATCGGATTGCGGATCTCGTGGCTGACGCCGGCGAGGAACTCGTCCTTCGCCGCGTTGGCCTTCACCAGCTCGGCGGTGCGCACCTCGACGAGGGCCTCGAGTTTTTCGTTCTCGGCCCGGATCTGGCGTTCGCGGATGCGAATGAAGCCCCAGATGCCCAGGATGAGCGCGAGCGCATAGCCGGCATAGGCGCCGGTGGAGCGGTACCACGGCGGCAGGATGCGGAAGCTGAAGACTGTGGGCTCGCTGGCCAGGCCCGCGGCATTCACGGTCCTCACCGCGAAGTGGTAGTCGCCTTCGGAGAGATTGGAAAATTCATAGGAACGCCGCGCCGTGGCGGCGGACCACTCGTCGTTGCCGTGTCCGAGCCGGGTCTGCAGCATCCAGTCCTTGTTGTGGGAATAATCCCCGGGGAAGATTTTGAATGCCACCCGGTGGTTGGCGAAGGAGAATTCGAGGCCCGGGTGCAGGACGGGCGGGCTGGAAAGCAGCGAATCCAGGCGGATGATGGGGGAAGGCGGAGCCCGCAGGGGCGCGATTGCATCATAATCCAATCGCAGCAGGCCATCGCCCCCGCCCAGCCAGAGAACCGGGCGGCCGTTTTCTCGGGAAAATTTCATTGTCTGCACAAAGCCGATGGAATCCAGCCCTGGAATCTCGAGCTCCTGCCAGGCATATTCACCACCGGACTGGATGGTGAATAGGCCCACGCCCTGGCTGTCCGCGTTCAAGCTGGCTGGGTTGCCGCGCAGAAAAGCAACGCCGTAGCGGTGGCCATCGGGCAAGGCGTCCACGAGCATTGGCCTGATGCCGGGAATGCGCTTGAGAACCCGAAGGCCGGCACCGGAGGCATCGGCGCCAAGTATCTTGCCTTCCGCAAAGACCGTCAGCCCGGAGCCTTTCTCCGCCAGACGGGGAGTCCCCGTAAATGGTTTTCCGGAATCCGGATCGACGACCGGCGTGGTCGTTTGGGTGGCAAGGTTATAAACGAACAGACCTTGGGAAGAGGTGCTCAGCCAAATCGAGTTGTTGTCAGTTTCATAGACACCTCCATTGGGCGTATCGGGCAATAGGTGTAGTTGGGGTGGGGAAAACGAGCCATCAGGACGCGTTTCCAAGTGCGCAATCCCGCGATTCTCGGACACCCAGTAGACGTTGGAATGAAGACGGGACGAGTAGATGGCAAAAACGGCGTTGGCATTCAGTTCGTAGATTGGGGTCAAAGCCGTCCCATTGTAGAAATCGAGACCGCCATGGCGGCCGAGCAGCAGGCCGTTCCGATTTAGGTGAATTGCACCGTATAGTTCCTTGAATGAAGCTTCTGGGGCAAAGGTCCTTTGATCGGACAGATGAAAGACTCCCGAGCGATTGGTGACGTAGAGTCGCTTTCCATCCACCGCGAGCGCCGGTGCGCCTCCGGCAAGCCCATTCCGGGCGGTGAACAGGGTGACTTTGCCACCATATTCTATTTTGCAGATACCGGTCGCGGTAACGCACCACAGTATCCGATTGTCGCTGCGATCAGGTGCAAGAAAGAGCACCGTGTTTGAAAGGAGCCCGTCATCATTGTTGATCAACCGAAGAAGCTGACCGTCTGCGCCGACAAGGGCCAACCCGCCGTTCAGTGTGCCCAAGGCATGAATGCCATCGGCCAACTGGACATATGACGCTAGGCGATTGTCGACAATGAATCGGGTGATTTCATTGCCGAACATCTGCTGCGGGGCGGGGCCGACGCGATAGAACCCAAGACCACTGGCAACAAGCAAGCCGGCTTGGTCTCGACATAGTCCCAAGATACCGCTGTCGGGCAGATGCGAACGATCTACTTCGAGTTTGGGACCGGTTTCGGTCAGCCGGTACAAACCGGTTTCGATGTGATGAAACCAGTTTTCGCCATCGAGATGTAGCGGAAAAAGCCGGCTTCGGCCTGGAAAATTCCAGATTTGGAAAACGTGACCGTCCCAAGCCAGCAATTTATCGCGGGTGAAAAAATAAGTTTTTTCGCCCACGAAGGCCGATCCCCAGACGTCCCCCAAGGGCGCCGCATTCTCCGGCAGGCGGTCGATCAGCGAGTGGTACCGGAAGTCTCCCACAGAAGGCTCGTCAATATAGCCGATCTCATTGGCCCCGCCCACCCACAGCCGCCCATCTTCCGCGAACTGCAAGCTTCGAACCGCATCGGAATTTCCAATCGGAAGATTTTTCCAGGCTTGGCCGTCAAAAATGGACAACACCTTTCCGCCGACAAACAGACGACCCAACTTGTCTTGAGTGATGGTCCATTTGTAGGAGTCCGCGCCCATTTCGCGTGACGGGATCGTCCCCATCCATGGCGCCCCCGAGGTCTTGTCGGACCACGCGCCAAAAACAGGAAGCGTGGCGGATCCCCAAAGGGCGATGAAGGCGTAAAATAAATGTTTAGCCTGCATGATTTTGGCGCGGTCCAAATGGTTAGTGTTCCGCAGCTTCGCAGCAACCGGCAAAACGAACCTGCAATTAGGTGCGGGGCTTCGGAAGAACCGCGGGAAAGACGACCGGCAGACAGGTCTTTTGCGGAATCCATTTTTGCGCGGCGATGGGCGATACTGAGGACGATGAAATCAATCACTCATACCATCAACGGGCTCGCTTCGAGCCTCCTCCTCAACGCCGGCCTCACCCAGGCTGCCCAGAAGCTCGATCCGATCTCGCTCAAGCGGACGGCCAACGTTCAAAATGTGCTGAGTTCCGAATCTTGCACCTTCCCCTGCAATTTCACGCCGAAGAAGGGCCAGTAATCCCGCGCGACTTCCCGCCATGCTCAACCTGGCCGCATTCCGTTATCGCGACGTCCTCGTCGCGGCGGGCGGCCCGGTTGAGCGGCTGGAGATGGCGGATCTCACGATCCTTGGTCAGCGGGAATTTCTCGCCAACGCCTACCTGAAGGAAGGCCTGGCCGGCAGCCGCGAGAATCGCGCGCTCTACAGCCCGGCCAGCGGCAGCGGGGTTTCGCCCTCGCCGATGGTGGCGCGCTTCATGGCGATTTCGGAGGCGATGGAACGCTGGGCGCACGCCCAGCTCCATGTGGTCGAAAAGCCGGGTTACGGTTTCGACGTCGACCCCTCGAGCAACGGCATGGCGGCGTATCCCGGTTTATGGCGCCGGCAGGCGAGACCGGGCGCTCTGATGGAAGCCGCGGAACGCTTCAATTTGCTGAACTGGTGGGAAGGCCGGCTGCCCGCCTCGGAATCCAGCACCCGCTGGACGGGAGTGCGCTCCGCCACGATTTGCTCCGAAGCGCCGGGCGTGACGGTGATCCTTTTCAAGCGCACCGCGGACGGCTTCATGGCCTACGGACATGCCGCCGCGACGGACCACGATACGGCCTGCCGCAAGGCCGCGGTCGAGATGGAGCGGCACGCGCTGGTCATCTCGCGCTTTGCGCTCACACACGCAGGGAAAATTTGCGACCAGCTGCCCGCCGACGCCCATCCGATCGAGCGGCGCAGCCTCTTTTTCGCCACCGAAGCGGGGCATGAGCTTTTCCTGGAGCGCCTGCGCTCCGGTCCGCATAAGGCCGCCCCGAAGCCGCGGCTCATGTTCGATGGGCCAATCCCCGGCCCTTGGACCCGCTATGCCGACGTGTGGCGCACGGTCTACGAACCGCCGAGCGATCGTTTCCTTGGCCTGGAAGAGAATTACTTCCTCTGGTAAATCGCGGTTAAAATCTGGCGCGCGGGTGTGCCGTTTTTGGGTGTTTGTCGCTGGCCTGCCAGCCGTAGCCAGGACGGATTCGATCCCGGACAAACACCGGTACCCGGCATCATCGGCATGACATGCTCGAGGCCTACGCAATCCTCGGCGAAGGCTGGAGCGGCTAGTCGGAATCGAACCGACGACACCTGCTTGGAAGGCAGAGGTTTTACCATTAAACTATAGCCGCGAAATCGGGAAGGGATGGTGTGTCGGGGTCCTTGGCATTCAAGCTTTTGTTCGGTCGGGCGGGGATGCGGCGGGCATACAAATGGGGATTGCTCGCACGCCGGGAATACGCCTAGCTTGCGCCCACCATGGCGACACCTGCTACGTCTGCGAAACCCCAATCGAATGTCCGCGCGGCGCAAGCGATGGCCAAGCAGAAGGCCCTCGAGAAGAAAGCCAAGACGTACAAGCTCGACCTTGGCGAACTGTCGATTTTCACCAGCCAGCTCGCCTCGTTGCTTTCGGCCGGTCTGCCCCTCGTTTCGTGCCTCGAAGCCTTGCAGGACCAGACCGAGGACCAGGTTTTCCGCATCGTCATCCGCGACGTGCGCAACGACATCTCGACCGGCACGTCGTTCTCGGCGTCCGTGAAGAAGTTTCCCGCCTCGTTCAATTCGCTCTTCATTTCGATGGTGGAGGCCGGTGAAGCGTCCGGCGGCCTCGCCGAGATCCTGGGCAAGGTGGCCGCCTACTTCGAATCGACGGTCAAGCTGACCAAGAAGGTGAAGTCGGCCATGACCTACCCGATCGCCGTCATCGGCCTGGCCATCGCGCTGGTCAACGTACTCCTGATTTTCGTCATCCCGGTGTTCGCCGCGATGTTCGCCGACTTCGGCGCCAAGCGGCCCCTGCCCACGCAGCTGCTCATCGACCTCAGCAATTTCATGAAGGCCTGGTGGTGGGCGATCGGCCTCGGCGTCTACGGCATCTATTACGCCATGAGCAAGTACGTCGCCACGCCGAACGGCCGCCGGCAGAAGGACCAGTTCCTCGTCCGCGCCCCGATCTTCGGCAACCTCGTGCACAAGATTGCCCTCTCCCGCTTCTGCCGCACCTACGCCACGCTGATGCGTTCCGGCGTGCCGATCCTCCGCACGCTCGAGATCGTGGCGGCAGCCAGCGGCAAGGTGCAGGTCGAGGACGCCTGCGCCGAGATCGCGAAGCACGTCAGCCAGGGCGGACAGGTATCCGACATCATGGCGGCCAACACCTTTTTCCCGCCGATGATGAAACACATGGTGAAGGCCGGCGAAACCACCGGCAACGTCGACGGCATGATGAACAAGATCGCGGACTTCTACGACACGGAGTGTGACGCGACCGTGGCCGCGCTCACCTCGCTGATCGAGCCGCTGCTCATTGTCTTTCTCGGTGTGGTGGTCGGCGGCATCGTCATGGCCATGTTCCTTCCGATCTTCCAACTCGGTGCGGTGGCCGGCGGCCTGCAGTAATCGCATTGGCCTGCGGAAAGCCACTTGCGTGCCGATGATGAGGCCGGCAACTTGCCGGTCCCTTTCCCCATGGCTTCCATTCTCATCGTCGACGACCTGATCTCCATCCATGAGATGCTGGAAGCCGTGATCGCGCCGACGGGGCACAAGACGGCGTTCGCTACCGACGGGGAAAAGGGCCTCGCCCGCTACAAGGCGGAAAAATTCGACCTCGTGCTGTGCGACATCGACATGAAGCCGATGGACGGGATCACGCTGCTCAAGCAGCTCAAGCAGTACGACCCCGCCGCCGTCGTGATCATCATGACGGCGTACGCCAGCACGGAGAGCGCGATCCAGGCGCTGAAATTCGGCGCCTTCGACTACCTGCAGAAGCCCTTCAAGGTCGACGAACTGATGCAGGCGCTGAAACGCAGCCTGGAATTCCGCACCGCGATCGTGGAGCGGGAAAACCAGGGCGCCGCGCCGGCGGTCAAGGCGGGGGATTTCGAAGCGCGCCTTCCCGGTGACAGCCCGAAGATCAAACGCCTCATCACGCAGCTCAAGAAGCTGGCCACAGCCCACACCCCCGTGCTCGTCTCGGGCGAGCCCGGCGCCGGGCACGAGATCGCCGCGGAATTGCTGCACGCCGCCGGCAACCCCCCGGAAAGCCCGCTGGTGCGCATCGACTGCAAGCTCACCTCCAAGGAAAGCCTGCGCAGCGGCCTGCTGGGGGAAAATGGCGCCGGCGGCACCTGGGTCCAGCAGGCCAAAGGCGGCACGCTCTTTCTCATCCACCTGCAGAACCTGCCCAAGGAAACGCAGGGCGAACTCGTCTCCGTCCTGCGGAACAACGCCCACACCTTCCGGCTGATTTGCGCGACCGAGGAGGATCTCGAAAAGCTGTCCGAGGACGGGACTTTCAACGAGGAGCTGTTCTACCGCGTGGCCGCCCTGCCGGTCGAGGTGCCCTCGTTGCGCGAACGGACTGAGGACATTCCGGCGCTGCTCAAGAGCATCGCGCAGAAAGTCAGCAACCCGCAGTTCGACGCCCGGCAGCTGGAATTCACGCCTGATGCGCTCGCCACGTTGCGGGCGTACGCCTGGCCCGGCAACCTCGCCGAATTCAACCAGGTCATCTCCCAGGTGATCACCACCACCGAGACGCGCGTCATCACTTCCGCCCAATTGCCGCTCCGGGTGCACGAAGTGAAAGACTGGCCGACGCTGGCCGACTACCTGTCGGGTCAGGAGAAGCAGTACATTGCGCGCGTCCTGAATGCCTGCAGCGGCGACAAGGCCCGGGCGGCGAAGACCCTCGGCATCGATCCGGCCAGGCTGGCCTGAGCGGGTTTGGGCCGCGCCGCGCGGGCCGCGTGTCATGGATGCTTTACCGCTTGCCCCGCCATGGGGGGGTGGCAAGCCTCGCGGGCGCTCACGCCCATGCCCAAACGCACTGACCTCGAGTCCATCCTGATCATCGGCGCCGGCCCCATTGTCATCGGCCAGGCCTGCGAATTCGACTATTCCGGGACCCAGGCCTGCAAGGCGCTGCGCGAGGAAGGTTACCGCGTCATTCTGGTGAATTCCAACCCGGCGACGATCATGACGGACCCGGAGTTCGCCGACGTCACCTACATTGAGCCCCTGACGGTCGACATCCTCGAGAAGATCATCGCGAAGGAGCGGCCGACGGCGCTGCTGCCGACGCTGGGCGGCCAGACGGCGCTGAATCTTTCGATGGAGCTGCACCACGCGGGCATCCTCGAGAAGTACCAGGTCGAGATGATCGGCGCCCGGCCCGAGGCGATCAAGAAGGGGGAGGATCGGGAGCTCTTCAAACAGTGCATGCTCAAGATCGGGCTCGACGTCGCCAAGTCGAAGACGGTGCACACCCTCGCGGAGGCACGCGATGCCGCCGATTATATCGGCACGATGCCGCTGATCATCCGCCCGAGTTTCACCATGGGCGGCTCGGGCGGCGGCATCGCCTACAACCGCGAGGAGTTCGAGCAGATCGTCAACAGCGGCCTTGAGATCTCGCCGGTGCACGAAGTGCTCGTCGAGGAATGCCTCCTCGGCTGGAAGGAGTACGAGATGGAGGTCATGCGCGACCACAAGGACCAGTGCGTCGTGATCTGCTCCATCGAGAACTTCGACCCGATGGGCGTGCACACCGGCGACTCCATCACGGTGGCGCCCGCGATGACGCTCACCGACAAGGAATTCCAGGTCATGCGCGACGCCTCGTTCGCCGTCATCCGCGAGATCGGCGTCGCGACCGGCGGCTCCAACATCCAGTTCTCCATCGACCCGCAGACCGGCCGCCAGGTCGTGATCGAGATGAACCCGCGCGTTTCGCGCTCCTCGGCGCTGGCGTCGAAGGCCACGGGCTTCCCCATCGCCAAGATCGCGGCCAAGCTCGCGGTCGGCTACACGCTCGACGAACTGCGGAACGACATCACGCGCCTCACGCCCGCCAGCTTCGAGCCGACGATCGACTACGTCGTCACCAAGATCCCGCGCTTCACCTTCGAGAAGTTCCCGGGGGCCAACACCACGCTGACGTCCGCGATGAAATCCGTGGGCGAGGCAATGGCCATCGGCCGCACCTTCAAGGAGTCGTTCCAGAAATGCCTGCGCTCGCTCGAAATCGGCGCGCGCGGTTTTGGGGGCGGGGGCAAATACGGGCACGACGAGCTGCCCGACGAGGCGACGATCCGCCAGAAGCTCGGCACGCCCAACGCGGAGCGCGTGCATTACATCCGCTGGGCGTTCAAGGCCGGCCTGACGGTCGACGACATCTTCAACCTCTCCAAGATCGACCCGTGGTTCCTGCACCAGCTGCGCGAGATCCACGAGATGGAGGAGACCATCCGGCACTGTTCGCTGGCGAAGCTCGACGTGGACCTCCTGCGCCGCGCCAAACAGTTTGGCTTCTCCGACGCGCAGCTCGCGCACCTGCTGCAGACCGATTTCGACACGATGCGCGCGCATCGGAAGAAGGCCGGCATCAAGACCACCTACCGGCTCGTCGATACCTGCGCGGCGGAATTCGAGGCGTTCACGCCCTACTATTACTCGAGCTACGGCGACGAGAACGAGATCATGCCCTCGAAGAAAAAGAAGATCATGATCATCGGCGGCGGCCCGAACCGGATCGGGCAGGGCATCGAGTTCGACTACTGCTGCGTGCACGCCTCGTTCGCGTTGCGCGAGGCCGGCTTCGAGACGGTGATGGTGAACTCGAATCCCGAGACGGTTTCGACGGACTACGACACTTCCGACCGCCTGTACTTCGAACCGCTCACGCTCGAGGACGTGCTCGAGGTCTACGAACAGGAAGGCTGCAGCGGCGCCATCGCGCAGTTCGGCGGCCAGACGCCGCTCAACCTGGCGAGCGCGCTGAAGGCGCGCGGCGTGAACATCATCGGCACCTCGCCGGAGAGCATCGACACCGCCGAGGACCGCAAGCTCTTCGCCGCCGTGCTCAACGGCACCGGCCTGAAGTCCCCCGCCAACCGCATCGGGATGTCGGAAGCCGAGGCCATCACGCACGCCAACGAACTGGGCTATCCCGTGCTGGTGCGTCCGTCCTTCGTGCTCGGCGGCCGCGGCATGTTCATCCTCTACAGCGAGGCCGAGCTGAAGGAGGTGGTGCGCCAGGTGTTTGATGTCATGCCCGGCAAGCCGGTGCTGATCGACAAGTTCCTCGAGGATGCGATCGAGCTCGATGTGGACTGCATCAGCGACGGCGAGACCTCCGTGATCGGCGGCATGCTCGAGCACATCGAGTACGCCGGCGTGCACTCCGGCGACGCCGCCATGGTGATGCCCCCGCACACGCTGCCCCGGGAGATGCTCGCGCAGGTGCGCACCGCCACCTACGCGCTGGCGAAGGCGCTCAAGGTCGTCGGCCTGATGAACGTGCAGTTCGCGATCAAGGACCACCAACTCTACGTCCTGGAGGTCAACCCGCGCGCGTCCCGCACGGTGCCGTTTGTGGCGAAGGCCATCGGCGTGCCGCTCGCGAAGCTGGCCGCGAAGGTCATGGCAGGCGCCACCCTCAAGCAGCTCGGCTTCACGAAGGAGGTGCAGCCGAAGCACTGGTGCGTGAAGGAGGCGGTGTTTCCCTTCAATCGCTTCCCGGGCGCGGCCATCATGCTCAGCCCGGAAATGCGCTCGACGGGCGAGGTCATGGGCCTCGACGACGACCTCGGCATCGCCTTCGCCAAGACCCAGATGGCGGCGAAGCCCGGCCTGCCGCTCCAGGGCAAGGTGTTCTTCAGCGTGAAGGATTCGGACAAACCGCACGCCGTGGAGCTCGCGCGCGAGTTCATCGCGCTGGGCTTCACGCTCTGCTCGACGAGCGGCACCGCGAAGCTCCTCCGCGAAAACGGCATCGAAGTGCAGCATGTCAACAAGCTGCTCGAGGGCCGCCCGAATTGCGTCGACATGATCAAGAACGGGGAGATCCAGCTCGTGATCAACACGCCGCGCGGGATGATTCCCCGGCACGACGAGAACGCGATCCGCGCCGCGGCGTGGTCGAACAACGTCTGCATCATGACCTCCATCACCGGCGTGCGCGCCTCCATCAACGGCATCCGGGCCATGAAGGCGAAGCTCGTGGACGTTCGGCCGCTGCAAAAATACCGTGGCAGCGTGGTGGAAGTTGGCTAACCCTCGCTACCGTCCGTCCCCATGAAACATCCCGCCACCCTCGTCGCGCTTTTGCACGGACCCGACCAGCCGGGTCTCGTGGCGAAGACATCCGGGTGGATTTATGCGCGGCAGGGCAACATCCTGCACGCGGACCAGCATCGCGACATGGAGGCCGGGGAATTTTTCCAGCGCATCGAGTGGGTGCCGGCAGGCCAGGATCCGGCCGCGGAAACCGCCGAGTTCCGCGCCTTCGCCGCCTCGCTCGGCATGGCGGCGCACGTCGCGCAGTCGGAACACCGGCCGAAGGGCGTGATCTTCGTGTCAAAGGAAGACCACTGCTTCCATGACCTCGCGCTCCGTTGGAAGGCGGGGGAGTTTGCGGGCGAATTCGTCGCCGTCATTTCGAACCACACGGATCTGGCCGACGCCGCGCGCCACTACGGGCTGCCCTTTCACCATGTGCCCGTATCCGCGGCCACGAAACCCGAAGCCGAGCGGCGGCAGGTGGAAATCCTGCAGGGCCTCGGTGCGGAATTCGCCGTGCTTGCGCGCTACATGCAGGTGCTCTCCGCGGATTTCCTGCAGAAATTCGGCCGGCCGGTCATCAACATCCACCATTCCTTCCTGCCTGCATTCGCCGGGGGCAAGCCTTACCACCAGGCCCATGAACGCGGCGTGAAGCTCATCGGTGCAACCGCGCACTATGCCACGGCGGTGCTCGACGACGGCCCGATCATCCAGCAGGACGTCGCGCGCGTGACGCACCGGCAGGATGTGGACGATCTCGTGCGTAAGGGCCGGGATTTGGAGAAACTCGTGCTCGCGCAGGCGCTCCGCTGGCATCTGGAGAATCGTATCCTTATCTACGGCAACAAGACAGTAGTATTCGATTGAGGCGGGGCCGGCAGGCCGGGGCGCCCGGCTGAATCGACGCCTTTTTCCTTGAGGCGCCTTGGTCGGTTTTCCACTGTGGCCGGCTCCATGACCACCAACCCCTCTGTCGAAAACCAATCTGCGAAGCAACCGGTCGCCGGCGAGCCCGGCCTCGAAGTGGCGGCCCAAGCCTTTTGGGAGAAGAACCGCACCCTGATCCTCGGGCTCTGTATCGCCGCCCTGCTTGCGATCATCGGCTACAAGGGCTGGGAGTATTTCGCCGCCGAGCATGAGCTCAGCGTGCGCGCCGACTATGCGAAGGCGGGCGAACGCCCCGAGCAACTGGCGGCCTTTGCCGCGGCCAACCCCGACCACGAACTTGCCGGCGTCGCCTATCTCCGCGTGGCGGACGCCAAGTATGCCGCGGGCGATTTTCGCGCAGCCTTGGAAAATTACGGCAAGGCGGCGGCCAGCCTCAAGGTGCCCGCCATGGCCGGTCGGGCCCGCCTGGGTGCGGCAATGAGCCAGCTCAGCGGCGGCGACAAGGCCGCGGGCGAAGCCGCCTTGAAAGCCATCGCCGGTGACATTTCCCTGCTCAAGGGCACGCGCGCCGAGGCGGATTACCATCTGGCCACCCTGGCATACGAGGCCGGCAACGCGGCCGAAATCGCGCGCCTCGGGGTCGAGATCAACAAGATCGACGGCACCAGCATGTGGGCCGAGCGGGTCGCCACCCTGCAGCTCGCGAAGTAAGCGCAAAAGTGCAAGGGACCGAACCCGCCCGCTGGGCGGGTTTTTTATTGGCAGCCGCGCTGGACGGCCGGCGAAAATGGTCGGGGCGGAGAGATTCGAACTCTCGACCTCCTGGTCCCAAACCAGGCGCTCTACCAGGCTAAGCTACACCCCGACAAGCAGGCCAGATGGGACGCACGGGAGCAGATTCTGTCAATGGCGGGTAATAAGCCGGCGCCGCGCATCACGCGGCGCGCTGCACTTGCGTTACCCTGTGCAGCTCCGGGCCATCCCCGAGAATCCTGCCCCGGAAGGAATGAATCAGGGGCGAAAAAATGCTTCTTGCTTCACCGCAAAACCGGCCCTAAACACGGCGCTTCAACCTCTTAAAAAATGGACACTCTTTCCCGTGACAGCAACAGCTCCGGCAGCATCCTCCCCTTGGTGGGCGTTATTGCCGGTGCCCTTGGCCTGATCCTCTCGGTCGTCGCCTTGGTCAAACTTTCCACGCTCAAAAAGGATGTGGATGCCCTCGCCGCGGAAATCCCGGCGAAGATCTCCACGCTCGAAGGCGACCTGCGGACTGCCACGACGAAGAACGAAAGCGACAATCGTGCGCTGCGCGAGGGAGTGCAGAATGCCCTCAACCAGCTCGGCGACCAGATTGGCGCGCTGCGCGGCCAGGTCACCAAGATCGAGGAGGCCCAGAAGGCCCGCGCCGCGGCACCGGGCGGCAAAGGCGGCGGCGGCGCGCCGACCGGCGTGCTGAATGCCGATGGCACCTATTCCGTCGCCCCGGGCGACACGCTCGCGAAGATCGCCCGCAAGTTCGCCGTCAAGGTCGACGCCATCGAGGCGGAAAACCCCGGCCTGGATCCGGCCCGCCTCAAGGTCGGCCAGAAGATCAAGGTTCCGAAGAAGTAACTTCTCGAAAGAACCTTTCCCGTGCCTCCCAGACTTCGGTCGCGGAGGCATTTTTTTTCCCCGATGGACAAGCCTGCGCAGCCCCAACGCTGGAAACGCGTGCGTTCCGAGCCGCATGCGCTGACGCGCATCTTCGAGGTGGTGCGCGCGATCTACCATCATCCGCGCCGGGAGAAGGAGCAGGATTTTTTTGTCATCAACGCGCCCGATTGGGTGAACGTGGTGGCGCTGACCGCGGACCACCAGCTCGTGCTCGTGCGGCAGTTCCGTTATGGCATCAACGATTTCTCACTCGAGATCCCCGGCGGCGTCATCGACGCAGGCGAGGACCCGGTTGCCGCCGGGGTGCGCGAGCTGCGCGAGGAATCGGGCTACGTCGGGGAGCGCGCCCGCCTCCTCGGCACGGTGCATCCCAATCCCGCCATGCAAAACAACCGGTGCCACCTGGTGTTGGTCGAGAATGCCCGGGCGCAGGCGGAACTGGAATGGGATCCCGACGAGGAATTTGAAATCCTGACCAAGCCGGTGGACGAGGTGTACGCGCTCGCGCGCAGCGGTGGCATCACGCATGCGATGGTGCTGGATGCCCTGTTGCTGTTCGCACCGCACTGGGAAATACGGCGCCACCGGTCCGTTTGACTTACCCGCCGCCCCGGCTTCACTCCCCGAACCCATGGAACCCGCCGCCGCGCCCGTCAGCTTCGCCAATTCCCCCGCCACGCTCGCGCGGGCGGAGGGCGGCAGCGTGCCCGTCGCGCTGGAACGGGAGATCCGCGCGATTTACCGCCGGAGCCCGCTCTATACCGAGCGGTTTCCGCTGCATGCGGAGCCGCTGCAATGGTCCTGTTATCGCGAGATCCCCGTGCTGACGAAGCAGGAGATCGTGCAGCGCGGGCACACCGCATTTTTCCACGATTATGCGGAGATCGAGCGCGGTTTCCAACGCAAGGAATACGAGTACGAGCACACCTCCGGCACGACGAGCGGCCCGATGACCGTGGTCATGGAAGACGGGTGGTGGAATGCGCAGACGCGCCGCGCGTACCTGGCCCATCCCCGGCTGGCGAAGTACGTGGACCGCCCGTACCGCAAGTGCGTGCTGGCGCCGGTCGGTTGCTCGAGCAACCTCTGCCCGTACGAGGACCATCCCTTCCCGCACCGCTATTTCGACGGCACGGTCTACCTGAACCTCTCGAGCGATCCCTTTGCCTTCCCGGAGGCGGAATGGGACCGCATCGTGCTCGAGCTGCAGGCGGTGAAGCCGCAGGTGATCGAGGGCGAGCCGGTCTACCTGTCGCTGCTGGCGCGTGCGCTGGCCCGGCGCCATGTGGCGGTGCCGAGCGTGGAGACGGTGATCCTCACCTACGGCAAGGCGAGCCGGCAGCACGGTCGCCGCATCGAGGCCGCCTTCCCCGGCGCCGCCCTGGTGGATCTCTACGGCTCGACCGAGGCCGGCTACCTTTTCGTGGGCGATGCCTTCGCCGACAACCTGCGCGTGGTGGAGGACAATGCCTTCATCGAGCTCGCACCATGGCGCGAGGGGGCGGCCGAGGTTTTCCAGATCCAGGTGACGACGCGCGATCGCGAGGCGATGCCCCTGTTGCGCTACCACACGGGTGACATCGTGCGGCGGACGCCGAACGGCTTCCGCATCCTCGGGCGCGAGAAGGACCTTTATTTCCGCGCGGACGGTACCGTGGTGTCGGCCTTCGAGATCGACGCCGTGCTGCCGGACTCGTTCGCCTGCTGGCACTGGAGCCTCGTGCAGGTTTCCGACCAGCGCTGGGAATTCCAGTATGTCGCCGACGGCATCGCCGACGAGAATGTCGCGGAGGCCTTGGGCCGCGCCCTGGGGGCGGACA
>CAYZSN010000093.1:0-9542 GCA_964481095.1 uncultured Oleiharenicola sp.
TGGCTCAGTCCTTCGCCCCTTCTTCCGCCTTGGCCGGGCCGCTGGAAACCACCACTGAGGCCGGACGCAGCAACCGGCCGTTCAATGTGTAGCCCAGCCGCACCACTTGGCTCACCTTCTCCTCAGGAATGTCCGCGCTGGGCTGGTGCGAAATGCAATCGTGCAGGTTGGGATCGAAAGCCTGGCCGAGCGGATTGACTTCCTTGAGGCCGTGCCGGGCCAGCGTGCCCTTGAACTGCTCCAGCACCAGCGTGATGCCGTCGACGATCGACTTCACGTCCGTCTGTTGCTTCGCCGCGCCCAGGCCCAGGCTCAGGTTGTCGAGGATGGGAATGATATCCTCGACCACGCCGGCCGCGGCGAACTGCCGCAGCTCATCCTTCTCGCGGAGCGTGCGTTTCCGGAAGTTCTCCAGGTCGGCCACGGCGCGGGTATAGCGGTCGTAATTGGCGGCGGCTTCCTTCTTGGCCGCGAGCAGCAGCTCCTCTCCGCCGGCGTTCGGCGCAGGCGTCGTGCCGCCCGGTGGCGGTTCGTTCGCGGCCGCGGGAGTGGTGTTGGTGGCTTCGGTCTGGCTGGTATCGCTCATGCGCAAGGGGACGGAGATTACCTCACGCTTTGCCTTTTTCAAGCGAGCTGAAACTGTCCGTCACCAGCACCGTCGAATCTTCCGCGGCCACGAAGCTAAAATCGCCCGCATAGGGCACTAACACGTTGTCGCCCCGCTCCAGCCTGCCCTCGCCCGCCTGCAGGCGCCCGTTCGTCAGCGACAGCAGGCAGGCTTCGCGCCCGCCCTTGAAGGCCAGGGTTTCGCCGCGCGCGAGCTGGTGCCGCAGGATCCGGAACTCCGGACATTCGGCGAGCACCACCATCTTTGCTGCAGACCGCACGAGCCGGGGAGCCGGCGCCGTGTTCGCCTCGAGCGAAGCCATGGATTGCTCGACGTGCATGGCGCGCGGCTTGCCATCCAGACCCATGCGCCCCCAATCATAAACGCGATAGGTGGTATCCGAGTTCTGCTGGATCTCCAAGATGAGGTTGCCGCCGTCGATGGCGTGCATCACGCCGCTGCGAATCAACAGCGAGTCACCCGCCATGGTCGGCAGCCGGTGCACGAGCGATTCCGCCGTGTTGTCCTGCAGGGCCGCCCGGAAGCGCTTCGCGTCCACCCCGTCCTTTAATCCGGCCAGCACCGCCGCGCCCGGCTCGGCCCGGGCAATATACCAGTTCTCCGTCTTGGGTTCGCCGCCGAGTTTCGCCGCCACGCTCGCGGGCGGATGCACCTGCAGGCTCAGGCGTTCGCGGCAATCGAGCCACTTCACCAAGATCGGAAACGGACGATCCACGGGCCACGCCGGTCCCATAATTTCCGCGCCATGGGTGGTCATGACCTCGTGCAGGGATTTGCCAGCCCACGGCCCGTCTGCGACGACCGATTGGGCCTCCTTGCGATCGACTATTTCCCAGCTCTCCCCGATGGGCATCGAACCGGGCAGTTTGCGGCCCAGAAATGACTCAAGGGCGCGTCCACCCCACACGCGTTCCTGATAAACCGGCTTGAATCGAAGAAGTGTTGGCATGCGTTGAGGATAAAAGGCTTGGGCAAATCTTGGCGGGGGCTTTTACATTGACCCTCCGGGTCGTTGGACCTGCAATAAATTGCGTCACACTGAAAATGGCCAAAGCGGAGAGTTCAAATCCAAAGGATAAAGACACCCCTTCCTTTGAAGGGCCGCGTCATCGCCCCCACTGGCTGGCAGCGTTTGTCTGCCTGGTCGTGGGAGTGTTGCTCGCGGTCGCGTTGCTCGATTTCAGCCCGGCGCAAAGCGTGTGGCACACCACCAACCCGACCAGCGTGAACCTGGTCGGCGTGGTCGGCGCGGAATTTTCCTGGTGGTCCTACCACCTCATCGGGGCATCGACCTGGCTGATCCCGGTCTTCCTGTTCTGGATGACGTACATTTACTTGCGGAGCGCGCGCAGCCTCACGGGCACCCGCCTGTTCGCGATGGCATGCTGCATTGCCTCGTTCTCCCCGCTCGTCGCGATGCAGGAGACGATCTTCACCAACAAGGACATTTTCACCGAAGGCCCCGGCGGCCTGATCGGCAAGGTGATCTACCAGGATGTGCTGCGCGACAGCATCGGGGTCTTCGGCTCGGCGCTGATCATGGGCACGATCTATAGCGTCGGCATGCTGTTCATCTTCACGCGCGACATCGCCGCGGAGATTTCGCGCCTGATGAATAATTTCACCGAGTGGCGGCAGAAGCGCGCCGCCCTCCGCGCCGCCCGGGCGGAAGAACAGCGCCGCCATCGCGAGGAAGCGGCGAAGGCGCGGGCCGCTGCGGCCGCGGCCCCCGCGCCCGCCCCGGTCATCGGCGCTTCCAAGAAAATGGTCGTGCCCAAGACCGCCGATCCGCTGGCCGAGCCGGCTAAGTCGGCGACCGTGCCACCCGCGAAACCGGCGCCCGAACCGGTGGTTCCGGCCAAGGCCGTCCCCGCCAAAACCGCCGTCACCAAGCCGGCGACCGACCCGAAGCCCCTCGCCGCCGCAGTTGGGAAAATCGAGCTCAACATCGTCAAGCCCGAGGAGACCAAGAAGGCCAAGCTCATCCTGCCGCAGAGCGACGACAAGGATTACGAATTTCCCCCGATCAAGCTCCTGCGCGAGCAGGTGAAGACGGAAGGCAACAGCGAGGAGGAACACCGCCAGAACGCCGAGAATCTCCTCCGCATCCTTGGCGAATTCGGGGTCGAGGTCACACTCGGCGAAATCCATGTCGGCCCCGTGATCACGCGCTATGAGGTCGTGCCGGCGGCGGGCGTTCGCGTCGAAAAAATCTCCGGCCTCGACAAGAACATCGCGCTCGGCATGCGCGCCCAGTCGGTGCGCATCCTCGCGCCGATTCCCGGCAAGGCCGCCGTCGGCGTGGAGGTGCCCAACCAGAAGGCCACCCCGGTCGGCATGCGCGAGATCCTCGAGAGCGAGGACTGGGTCGGCGCCAAGGCTGAGCTTCCCATCGCGCTGGGCAAGGATGTGTCCGGCAAGCCGCTCGTCTCCGATCTCTCGAAGATGCCCCACCTGCTCATCGCCGGCGCCACCGGCTCGGGCAAATCCGTGTGCATCAATTCCATCGTCGCCTCCATCCTCTACTCGAAAAGCCCGAAGGACGTGCGGCTCATCATGGTGGACCCGAAGGTCGTCGAGCTGAAGATCTTCAACACGCTCCCGCACATGCTCATTCCGGTCGTGACGGAGCCGAAGAAGGTCCCCGGCGCCCTGAAGTGGCTGCTGAGCGAGATGGAGCAGCGCTACCAGATCTTCGCCAAGGTGAACGTCCGCAACATCACCGGCTTCAACAGCCGGAAGAAGGATCCCAAGCAGGAATTCCCCGCCGTCGAGCAACAGGCGGAGCTGGAGGGCGTCGCGGACGAGATCGAGATTCCCGAGCGCCTGCCGTACATCGTGGCGATCATCGACGAGCTCGCCGACCTCATGATGATTGCCCCGGCGGAAATCGAGACCTCCATCGCCCGCCTCGCCCAGCTCGCCCGCGCCGCCGGCATCCACCTCATCATCGCCACACAGCGCCCGTCGGTGAACGTCATCACCGGCGTCATCAAGGCCAACCTGCCCTCGCGCATCGCCTTCCAGGTCGCCTCGCAGGTCGACTCGCGCACCATCCTCGACACCAAGGGCGCCGACACCCTGATCGGCCGCGGCGACATGCTCTTCTCGCCCCCCGGCAGCTCGCGCCTCGTGCGCGCCCAGGGCGCCTTTGTCGCCGACGAGGAGGTCCACGAGATGGTCGAGTTCCTCAAGCGCAACGGTCCGCCGCAGTACGCCCAGTCCGTCCAGCAGCAGATCGACCGCGCGGCCAAGGAGGGCGACGAAGATGGGGAAGACGGCGAGGGCGACGAGGACCTCGGCGACGACGAGGAGTTGTTCAAGCAGGCCTATGACGTGCTCAAGTCCACCCGCCGGGCCTCGACCTCGATGATGCAGCGTCGCCTGCGCATCGGCTACAACCGCGCCGCCCGCATCATGGACGTCATGGAGCAAAAGGGCATCGTCGGGCCGGAGAACGGCTCGTCGCCGCGCGAAATCCTCGTCGACCTCGATTCCTACCAGCCCTGAGCGCGATTAGCCTTTCAAAACCCCCTCAAACCCAATTAGGAACAAGCAGCATGCAGACCATCGGCGAACGACTCGAGGAGGCGCGCAAGCGGAAGGGAATCTCCATCCGCGAGGCCGCCGAAACCACCAAGATTCGCGGCGACTACCTGCAGAAGTTCGAGGCCAACTCGTTCGACATCGACCTGCCGCCGCTCTACCTCCGCGGCTTCATCCGGACCTATGCGAAGTTCCTGGACCTGGATGCGGAGCGCCTGATCGGCGACGTGGATGCCGCGCTGGCGCGCGAAGGCAAGCCGGCGCGCCGCGAACACCGCGAACCGCTCGGCCGCGTTGACTTCACCAACGAGGGTCGCCCGCAGGATGCCGGCGAATCCTCCGCCGGCGGCACCCGCTCCGCGCGGGACCAGGCCCTGCTGATCAAGTTCGGTTTGCTCGGTGGCGGTGCCCTGGTCGCCATCGTCGTGATCATCGTGCTGATCAACGCGCTTTTCTCCCGCACCCCGGCGAAGCCCGCGCCCACCACGCCGGCGTCCGCGACCACGGTGCAGGCTGATCCCGCGCAGACGCTGGTGCTCACCGCCGTGGAAACCACGCGCGTCAAGGTCGTGCAGGATTTCGAGAATGCGCCGCCGCTTTTCAACGGCACGATCAACAAGGGCGAGGCCAAGTCGTTCAAAAAGCAGGGCAAGCTGCTCATCACGGTCGAGGCGGGAAAAAACATCCGCATGGAAGTCAATGGCCGGGCGTATCCGGTGCCGATCGACGGTTACGGGCGCTTCGCCCTCGACTGAAAACGAAGGCCGGCATCCGCCGGCCTTTTTTTCTTGGCTGGTCAGCGCAACGCGACCGGCGGGCCGAGCACTTCCCGCAGGATGAATGCGCGCCGCAGGGCCGCGGGATCGTGGAGGCCGTCCACCACGGTCGAACGCGTCCGGGCCAGCAGCTCCGGGGTGTGATCGGCCGTCGCCGACTCGAAAGCCAGCCGCTTCTGCGCGGCCGCCTTCATCACCTCGGCTTCCCGCAGTCGCTCCATCATCGCCGCCTGCTCCTCGAGGATCTCCGCCTGGCGCTGGGCATCCAGCCGCCCGGCGCCGCGGGGCACCGCCACGTCGCGGATCACGGGCGGCGGTTCGTCCACAGCAGACGCCGTCGTGGGCGCAGGTTCCGCATAGCCACGGGCCCGCTGCTCGATCTTGCGCTGGATTTCCTCGCGGATCCTGCGGGTGCGCGCGGCGAGCTCGGGGTCCTCAAAGGTCTTGGATTCGTGCGGCGGCGGCTCCTTGTCTGCCTGCCGGCGCTGGTTCAGCCACCAGGCGAACCCGCCGGCGACGGCGAGCACGAGCTGCAGGTGATCAAGGATCCAGTTCATCGGGAAAGGATCGGCGGGAAATTATTTCTTTCCGTCGGGATGGGCGATGGATCCGCGCATGGCGGTGTCCGACTGGATGTTTTCCATCCTGTAGTAGTCCATGACGCCGAGCTTGCCGGCACGGAAGGCCTCGGCCATCGCCATCGGCACCTGCGCCTGGGCCTCGACCACCTTCGCCTGCATCTCCTGCACGCGGGCCTTCATTTCCTGCTCGAGCGCCACCGCCGCGGCGCGGCGGATTTCCGCCTGCGCCTGCGCGATGCTCTTGTTGGCCTCGGCCTGCGCTTCCTGCAGCTTGGCGCCGACGTTCTCGCCCACGTCCACGTCCGCGATGTCGATCGAGAGGATTTCAAACGCCGAGCCGACGTCGAGGCCGCGCGACAGCACGGTCTTGGAAATGGAGTCCGGCGACTCGAGCACCGACTTGTAGGATTCGGCCGAGCCGATGGTGGTCACGATGCCCTCGCCCACCCGGGCGATGATGGTTTCCTCCTTGGCGCCGCCGACAAAGCGGTCGAGGTGCGTGCGCACGGTCACGCGCGCCTTGCCCTTCACCTGGATGCCGTCCTTGGCCACGCCGACGATGGTCGTCCGTCCGCTCTCCGGATTGGGACAGTCGATGACCTTCGGGTCGACCGAGGTGCGCACGGCTTCGACGACCGACTTGCCCGAGCCCTTCGTCGCAAGGTCGATTGCGCAGGCCCGGTCCCAGTCGAGCACGATGCCGGCCTTCTGCGCGGCGACCAGCGCCTGGACCGTCGGCACCACGTTGCCGCCGGCGAGGTAGTGCGCGGAAATCTTGTCGGTTGTGACCTCGATGCCGGCCTTCACGGCCGTAATGCGCGCGTCGACCACCAGGCTGTACGGCACGCCACCGAGGCGCATGCCCAGCAGGTTGAGCATGCCGACGGGCGCGCCGTTGAGCATCGCCTTCAGCCAGGTGCTGAAAAACGAGAAGACGATGAAGAAGACAATCAGCGCGGGGACGCCGATCAGGACGAGGAGGACGGTGGAGTTCATGTGTGCTAGGCTTTGGTTACGATGAGACGAAAATTATCGAGTCCGACCACGCGCAGGGCCGCGCCCTTGGCCACGTGGCCGGACTGGCTGAAGGCTTCGTACCGGCGTCCGGCCACGATCACATAACCGCTCGGCACGAGCGGCGTCGCCGCCTCGGCCGGCTGACCCACCACGGCGGCGCTCTCGGCGAGCGGCGGCTGCGCCGTGGCGTCCACCTTGGCGTGGACGATGAGCTTCTTCCCCACCCGGGTCTTCGGCAGCCAGACGAGTTCCACGTAAAGCATCAGCCCGAGCAGCACCAGCGCGATGGCCGTGGCCAGCAACCCACCGGCGGCGCCGAATTCGGCGAAGGAGAGGCCGCATCCTATGAACATGCAGACCGCCCCGATGAGGCCAAGGACGGCGCCCGGGACAAAAACCTCGCCCGCGAGCAGGAGCACGCCGACCAGGAAAAGAAGAAGGATGAGGTTCACGTCGTTGCTTTTTCCACAATGAGGCCGAAATCCGTGCGGCCGCGCACGATCACCGCGTCGCCCGCGTCCACCGCGCCCAGCTCGACCTTGGCTTCATAGCGGCGTCCGCCGATCTCCACCTGGCCGCTCGGTCGCAGCATGGTCACCGCCAGGCCCCGTTGCCCGACGATTTCGTCCAAGTCGGCGATGCCACCGGGACCAACGCCCGAAACCTGCGCCGCACCACCGATGGTGGTGCCAACGATCATTTTTTCCCACATCCAGCCCTTCGGCATGAAGCGCAGCAACGCGGCGCCGGTGCCGACGGCGAGGAGCAGCCCGAGCGCCAGGTTCCGCAACGGCTGCACAAAAGCATCCCCGGACCAGGCCACGGTCAGTGGTTCACCAGGCCACAAATCAGTCATGGCCCACACGAGCGAACCGAGCATCAGGACCAGTCCCGCAACCGCGAGCACGGCCACCCCCGGGAAAAAGAGCAGTTCCACGGCGACCATCACGAGGCCGATCGCGAAGACCAGGAGCGGTTCATGCCCGGAGAATCCGGCCACGTAGTTGCCGAGAAACACCACCCCGAGCAGCACAATGCCCGCGATGCCGAAGAAACCGAATCCCGGCGTCTTGAACTCGATGAACAGCGCCAGCAGCCCCAAGCCCATCAGAATGGGCGCGGCCGAGTTGAGATACTGCGCCAGCTGCTCCGACCACGTGACCTTGAGCTCGATCTTTTCCACTTTGCGATTGCCAAACCTGGCCGCCAAAAGCGCGTCGATATCATCCGCTATCCCCGCAGCCAGGAGTGGCGTCGGGGGCTCGCCATACAGGACCATGGCTTTTTCCGCGGTGAGCGTAAGCAGCTCCCCCTTGGGCTTGATGACTTTGTCGTCGAGCTTGAGCTCGAAGTCCGCGATCCGCATTGCCTTGATGACATCGGCCCGGCGGGGATTCTTGCTGGAATAAGTCTCGATCTTGGCGCTGAGGTAGCTGTTCACCTTTCGCTTCAGCGTTTCGGGCAGATCCTCACCGCTGGATTGAATGACGTCGGCCGAGCCCATCAGGCCCTTGGGCGCGAAATAGATCTCGTCGCTCACCGAAGCGATTATGGCGCCCGCGGAGATTGCCTCGCGATTGACGTAGGTGATTTTATCCCCGGAAAATTTATCCAGCGCCTCCATTATCTCCAACATAACGCCGCCTTCGCCACCGGGTGTATTCATATCGAGCACCACCGCGTCCGCCTTGCGGTCAATGGCTTCCTTCAGCCCGCGCCGTACAACATATAGCGTCGGGGTGTTAATCCCCTCCTTGACCGGGATCACATAGACCACGGCCGGTTTGGCCGCGGCGCCACGGGCCGGCGCGTCGGCCAGGCCGGACGCGGTGGCGGCGAGAAGGGTAAGACTGAGGGCTGCCTGCCTGAACATTCGGCCGGCAGCTTGGGGCCATCGCCGGGGCCAAGCAAGCGCGGCGAACTTACAAATCGCCGACTGCTTTCAAGCAAAAGTTGTGCGCAAGGGCCTCGCGCTTGGGAATAAATTTAACCGACTTTGTCTTGGAACACGGCGCTCATTCCGTTTTACCAAGTAATCCATGGAACGCATCCCGTATCTCGGGCACACAATCTTCAAGTGGCAGGTCGGCGCCTCGTCTTTCCTCGCCCTGCCGGAAAAAGGTGCGCGCCTCATGAACTGGAACGTCACGCTCGGTGACGGCAGCGTCCGCGACGTCATCTACTGGCCCGAGGTGGAGAACCTCGACAACATCGCCAGCGTGCGCGGCGGCAACCCGATCCTGTTCCCGTTTTCCGGCCGCTCCTACGACCGCGGCGAGATCCATCACTGGCGGGCCGAGGATGGCGTGCGGCGCCCCATGCCGATGCACGGGCTGGCACGGCAGGGCCTGTTCCGCACCACACGCCTCGATGAAGGCGGTTTTTCCGCCCAGTTCGTCCCGGACGAGGCCGCCAAGGCCGCCTACCCGTACGATTATGATTTTGTCGTCAGTTATCGCTTCGATGCGACGGCGATCTTCGTCGAACTGCAGCTGACCAACCACGGCCCCACGCCCATCCCGTGGTCGGCCGGCCACCACTTCTACTTCACGCTGCCGTGGAGCCCGGGCCGCACCCGACGCGACTACCTGCTCGAGACCAGCGCCACCAAGCACCTGCAGCGCGACGACCAGGGGCTGTTGCGCGATGGCCCCCGCACCGGCCAGCGCGAACGGCTCGACAACAAGAACCTCATCGACCTCATCCACACCGGCCTGCGCCGCGACATCTTCGGCGTGACCGAGACCACCGGCAGCCGGCTGCTTTTCCGCACGAGCATGGCGGGCGGTTCCCCGCGCGACCTCACCGTGGTGACGTGGACCCAGGACGAAAAATCGCCTTTCTATTGCATCGAGCCGTGGATGGGACCGCCCAACGCCGCCGAGACCAAGGTGGGCCTGCACAACGTCGCGGCCGGGCAAACCCAGAAGTTCTACGTCGAGATCTCCCTCGGGTAGAATTCGCCTGCAATATTTCCGGTTACTGGTAACCGTT
>CAYZSN010000094.1:0-3697 GCA_964481095.1 uncultured Oleiharenicola sp.
GCTCGACCGCGGACGCCGCCGCAGCGGCGAGGACGAACAGCACGGCCGGGACGGCGCGGCGCATGGGCGGAAGGAAGTTCATGGTGGTGGGCGGGGCGCCTGCGCCCAGGGGCGTCCGGCCGTTGCTTCCCGCTGGGCCGCGAAATCCGCCGGCGGGGGGGGGGAAGCCGGACCGTCGGCCGGGCGGGCGGATTCAGCAGTTGCACCCGCACTCGCAGCGCAGGATGCGCAGGAGCTCGTCCCGCGAGAGGCCGGTTTTTTCCTGGATGTGCCCGATCATTTCCTCCTCCTCGCCGTGGATGTAGGCGAGGTCGTTGTCGGTGAGTCGTTCGAACTTCCGTTTCAGGTTGGTCTTGGCCACGCCCCAGGTTTCCTTGAGATTGTTGATGGTCATTGGTTTTTCCCCGCTGAAGGTTGGTGCGCCCGCGCCGGAGGGGCGCGGTGTCGGGACCGGAGGATACACCATCCCGGCCCCCGCGCTCACCGGGGTCCCTTACTAGTAATCGGCCGGAAATTCACCGGTACGACTGGCGCGCGAGCGAGCCGGCCGCCGGCATCGGGGGCCGCGAATCGGCCGCGAGCGCCGAGCTGAAGCTTTGCGCGTCGACGTCGCCGGCGCCCTGCCGGTTGACCTGGCTGTCGGCGCCGAGGACCTGGCGTTCCGCCTCGAGCCAGATGCCGAGGTCGCGACCGTGCGGCTGGCCGTAGTGCTGCCAGAGGATGTAGGCCTGCGTCGCGATCTCCTGATGGAGGGGCACCGTGCGGGTGTCGGCGGGCAGCGGCGTGGTGGGATTCGATTTCTTCTTCATGGTGGCAAAGGATAACACCCGGCCCCGGGCCGGGCCATCGGGTCGTTTGCCGGCGCCCGGCCCCGGTGATGTCCGGGCCGCCTAGCGTCCGCGGTTCGTGCTTTTCCGCCTATGGGGTATACACCTATCTTTAAGGGGCCTTCTTCGTGGTTTGCGCCGGTCGCCTCCCTGCGATTCAATCCCCTCACACCGCCCCATGCATTCGGCTCGACCTCCGCCCAGCGCCCTTCCGCGATTCATCCGCTGGGGACGGACCGTCCTGCTGCTGGGCGGTTTCGGGGCCGCGCTCGTGGCCCAGCAGCAGTCGCGCGAATACGACCTGAAGGCGGTTTTCCTCTACAACTTCGCCAGCTTCGTCGAGTGGCCGAAGGCCGCGCGCCCGCCGGCGGGCCAGCCGGTCGTCATCGGGATTCTCGGCCGCGACCCCTTCGGCGCGGTGCTCGACAACGTGGTGGCGGGGGAGATCCTCGACGGCCACCCGCTGGTGGTGCGCCGCTATGCCACGCCCGAGGCGGCGGCCGAATGCCACATCCTCTACATCAGCGCCTCCGAAACGAAGCGCCTGCCGCAGATCCTGGAGACCCTGCGCGGCAAGCCGGTGCTGACGGTGGCCGACATGCCCCGGTTCGCCGAGTCTGACGCCATCATCACCTTCTCCACCGGGACCCGCGTGCAACTGCACATCAACACGGCGGCCGCGCAAAAGGCCGGGCTCACGATCAGCGCGAAGCTGCTGCGCGTCGCCACCATCGTCGGCTCCGCCTCCTCGCCATGACCCTGCTCGCCAACGTTCCCATCCAGCGCAAGCTGCGGTACGCGATGCTGCTGACCAGCAGCCTCGCGCTGCTGCTCGCGTGCGCGGTGTTCCTGACGGTGGAGTACGTCGGCTACCGCCGGAACCTGGTGCAGACGATGACCACGCTGGCCCAGATCATGGCGGACAACAGCACGGCGAGCCTCGCGTTCAACGATTCCGAGGTGGCCGGGCAGATGCTGCGCGCCCTCGAGGCCGAGCCGCAGGTCGTCACCGCGATCCTGTACCGCACCGACGGGACCGTGCTGGCGAGCTACCGCAACCCCGCGGCCGACCGGCTCGCCCCCGCGCTGCCCGGCCCGGAAGGGGTGCGGTTCGAAAACGGCTACGTCGTGACCGTCCGCCCCGTGGTGGAGAATTCCCGCCGGCTGGGCACGCTCTACCTGCGCGCCACGCAGGACTTCATGTTCGCCCGCATGCGCACCTCGGCGTGGGTGGCCTTCGCCATCCTCGGCCTCGCCACCTTCGTCGCCGCCCTCGTCGCCAGCGTCCTCGGCCGCACGCTGGCGCAGCCGATCGTCGAGCTGGACCACACCATGGGCGCGGTGACGGCGAAGCAGGACTATTCGCTGCGCGCGCGCCAGTACGGCGACGACGAGCTGGGGCGCCTCACCGGCGCCTTCAACGGGATGCTCGCCACCATGCAGCGGTCGGTCATGGCGCTGCGCGAAAGCGAGCTGCGCTTCCGCGTACTCGCGGACCACGCCCCCGTGCTGATCTGGCTGACCGACGACGAGGGGCGGCACGTCTGGCACAACGAGCGCTGGCTGAAGTTCACCGGCCGCGCGCAGGCGACCGAGATCGGCAACGGCTGGGCCAACGGCCTGCACCCCGAGGACCGGGACTGGACGCTGCGGCTCTTCCACGCGGCGGGCGAGACCCGCAAGGAGTTCCACCTCGAGTACCGCCTGCGCCGGCACGACGGCGAATACCGCTGGATGCTGAGCCGCGGGCTGCCGCGCCTCGGCGACGGGCGGGAGTTCATCGGCTTCATCGGCAGCAGCATCGACGTGACCGACTTCAAGCTCGCCGAGCAGGCGGTGGCCGAGGCGCGCGACCGCGCGATCGCCGCGTCCCGGGCCAAGGACAATTTCCTCGCGGCGCTCTCGCACGAGCTCCGCACGCCGCTGACGCCGGTGCTGCTGCTCGCGAGCGAGGAGGCGATCAACCCGCGGCTGGCCCCCGAGGTCCGCGCCGATTTCGAGATGATCGCGAAGAACGTCGCCCTGGAGGCGCGGCTGATCGACGACCTGCTCGACCTCACCCGCATCACGCGCGGCAAGCTCGTGCTCGAGCAGAAGCCGGCCGACGCGCACGTCATCCTGCAGGACGCGCTCAACACCGTGCAGGCCGACTTCAACGACCGGCGCATCAACCTGCAGGTGGTGATGGCCGCGCCGCGGCACCGCGTGTACGGCGACCCGGTGCGGCTGCAGCAGGTGTTCTGGAACGTGCTGAAGAACGCGGCGAAGTTCACGCCGCCGGGCGGGCGCGTTGCCGTCGAGACGCACGTGGTGGACCGCAGCCGCCTGCTGGTGCGCGTGACGGACTCGGGCATCGGCATGACGCCGGACGAGCTGAAGCGGATCTTCGAGGCGTTCTCGCAGGGCGAGCACGCGGACACGCCGGCCGGCCACCAGTTCGGCGGCCTCGGCCTGGGCCTGGCGATTTCCGAACGGCTCGTGCAGCTGCACGGCGGCACGATCCGCGCGAGCAGCGCGGGGCGCGGGCAGGGGGCGAATTTCGAAATCGAGCTGCCGCTCGAGCCCACGGAGCCGGCGAAACCGCCCGGCGTTTCCACGCCGCCCGTGGAGGCGCGGCCGCAGCCCGCCGGCCCGGTGGACGGGAAACTCCCCTGAGCCGCGCCCGGGCGTCGGCCGGATGGCGTCGGCCCCGCGCGGGTGTACCGTGGCCGCATGCTTGGCTACCTCTGCGGGATCCTCGCGGCCCTGGTCCTGGCCGCACTCTGTTTCGCCGGCTTCTCGTCCGCCGGCGGCGCGGGGCCCGGCCCGGCCGCCGGCGGGGGCGAGCCCCGGGAACCCGAAAATACCACCGCCGCCGCCCCCACCCCGGC
>CAYZSN010000095.1:0-5967 GCA_964481095.1 uncultured Oleiharenicola sp.
GGGCCTCGTCACGTGGTGGCTCGGCCTGCCGTCCAGTTCGAGCCACGCACTGATCGGCGGCCTGTGCGGCGCGGCCTTCGCCACCGCCAAGGGCGACTGGACCGTCCTGATCTGGGCGTCGACCGACGCCAAGGGCGCCGCCATCGGCCTCTGGCCCAAGGTCGTGCTTCCGATGTTCTCCTCGCCGGTCATCGGCTTCTTCGGCGGCGCGTTCCTGATGTTTCTCCTGACCATTTTCATCCACCGCCTCACGCCGCGCACCGTAAACAATGTCTTCGGCAAGCTCCAGCTCGTGAGCGCCGGGTTCATGGGCTACAGCCACGGTTCCAACGATGCCCAGAAGACGATGGGCATCATCGCGCTCGCGCTCTTCACGGGCACCAAGGCCGGCGCGTTCGAGGGCCTGCCCGAATGGGCGTCGTTCCTGCGCATCGCCGAGTTCAAGGAAATCCCCGTGTGGGTCGTGGTGCTGTGCGCCCTCACGATGGCGGCCGGCACCGCCGCGGGCGGCTGGCGCATCATCCGCACCATGGGCCACAAGATGGTCCGCCTCCAGCCGGTGCATGGCTTCGCCGCCGAGACCACCGCCGCGCTCATCATCCACGGCGCCTCGACGCTCGGCATCCCGGTTTCCACGACGCACGTCATCTCCACCTCGATCATGGGCGTCGGCGCGGTGAAGCGCTTCGGCGCGGTGAAATGGGGCATCGTCGAGCGCATCCTCTGGGCCTGGGTGCTGACCCTGCCCATCTGCGGCTTCCTCGGCTACGCGATCGAGAACGCCTGCAATTATTTCGGGCTGCGATGAAACCTCTGCAATCCGATCCGTTTAAACCACTGATGCATCGCCTAACGGCTCTGCTGCTTGGTGCGCTCCGCCTAATCGGCTCCGCCCTGGGCTTCGGGGGTCGGCTAATCGCCGACGGAAAATCAAGCCGATGCCCAAGCGGCGATTAGCCGCTCCCCGCAGCCAATACCGGAGCCGATCAGGCGAAGGGGACTTTCAAGCAGAGCCGTTAGGCGATGCCTTAGTGGTCAAAACTTCTGGAGGTTTTGTGTCATGGCACTTGTCCCTTGATACTTGTTACTTGCCCGCGGGTTCGCGCCCCGCGAATCTACGCGCTCCATGAGCTCACCCCTGAAAGGCGTTTACATCGGCACCGACAGCGGCGCCACCACTTCCAAGACCGGCGGCGTGTGGGACGACGGCAGCATCATCTCGACGCAGCTCCGCCAGAGCTCGACCAACTCGCAGGCCGGCACCGCCGCCGTGGTCAAAGGCTGGGTCGACGGCGTCGCCGGCTTCCTCGCCGACAACCAGCTCGTGTGGGACCAGGTGAAGAGCGTCGGCCTCGCCCTGCCCGGCCCGTACCAGAGCTACGGCGTCCTTGGCCGCTCGGCCAACCTGCCGAAGAGTTTCGAAAACTGGAATTTCTATGCCGACTACGGCGCCGCCCTCGAGGCCGCCGCGGGCCGTCACGTCCCGCTCGTCGTCGGCAACGACGGCAACTACGGCGGCGTCGGTGAGGCGCAGCGCGTGCGCGGCGACACGCGCGCCACCGTGCTGATGCTCGCGCCCGGTTCCGGCCTCGGCGTGGCCTATGTCGACGCCAACGGCCTGCCGCTCGACGGCGACACCCTGAACGGCATGGAGGGCGGCCACATGCCGGCCGCGCTGCACCTGCTCGGCAACATGAAGGTCCTGAAATGCGGCTGCGGCCGCGACTGGGGCTGCATCGAGCCCTACACCACGATCTCCGGGCTTCCCCAGCTGCTCGAGGAATTCCTGCCGAAGCACCCGACACATCCCTTCCACACCTCGAACGCGCCGATCAAGGAGAAGGCCTTCTCGCTGCGCACGCTCGCCCAGAAGGGCGACCCGCTCGCGGTGGACATCTTCAATTTCCAGGCCAAGGCGCTCGGCCTGCACATGGCGTCGCTGCTGGTCGCGGTGGACGCCGAGTACGTCGTCATCGGCGGCGGCCTGATCGATCCCGGTGCCACCACGCCGGAGTTCCGCGAGCGCTACCTGCGCATCATCCGCGAGACCGCCCTGCCCTACCTCTGGCCGCAGCAGCGCGAGAAGCTCAAGGTCGTGCCCGCCACCCTCGGCGAACTCTCCCAGGCCATCGGCGCCGCCCTCGTCGCGCTCTACACGAGCAAGAAGGTGAATTGAGGCGGCTCGAGCCGAACATCCAACGTTCAACGCTCAACTTTCAACGTCCAAAACCCGAGCTTTGAAAGTTGGATGTTCGATGTTGAACGTTTAATGTTCAGCTCGGTGCCTTCACATCGGCGGCGTCGTGTCCAGGAACGGCGTCGCGCCCTTGGCGAGGGCGCTGTGGCGGATGTCCTGGCCGCCGGCGAGGACCACCATCTCCTCCGCGATGTTGGTCGCGTGGTCGGCGATGCGCTCGACGGATTTCGAAATGAACATGAGCTCGAGGGCCCGCGCGATCGTCTCGGGCTTCTCCAGCATGTAGCTGGTGAGCCGGCGATAGACGATGCGGTTGAGGTTATCGACCTCGGAGTCGCGGCGGATGACCGCCAGCGCCTTCTGGTCGTCCTCCTGCACGAAGCAGTCGAGGGCGTCGCGGAGCATCTCCAGCGCGATGTTGTTCATGCGCGGCAGGTCGGCGTAGAGCTCGATGCGGGGCTCGATGGCCAGCTTGCGCGAGCGCCGGGCGATGCTGGTCGCCTCGTCGCCCACCCGCTCGAGGTCGTGCGACGCCTTCATGCCCACCACCACGAGCCGCAGCTCGGAGGCCACGGGGCCGCGGAGCGTCATGTAGCGGATCGCCTCGTCGTCGATCTTCACCTCGAGGCGGTCGATCTCGTCGTCGGCCGCGATCACCTTGTCGGCGAGGGCGATGTCGGACTCGACCAGCGAGCGCATGGCCGTGCGGGCCTGGTCGATGGCGCGCTCGCCCATCTGCAGGAGGTTGGAACGGAAGTTTTCCAGCTCGGCGTCGAAGAAGCGTTTCATGATTGGGATTAAGATTATTGAACCACAGAGGCACAGAGACACGGAGAATACCTAACGATCTCCAGGTTGCCTTGGTGCTGCATGGTTTTCTCTGTGCCTCAGTGTCTCTGTGGTTGAAAATGCCTGGGCTCAGCCGAAGCGGCCCGAAACATACGCCTCGGTCTGCGGGTTGCCGGGGTTCATGAAGATCGTGCGGGTCTCGGCGAACTCGATGAGCTTGCCGAGGTAGAAGAACGCCGTGCGATCGGAGCAGCGGGCCGCCTGTTGCATGTTGTGGGTCACGATGACGATGGTGAAGTCCTTCTTCAATTCGTGAATCAGCTCCTCGACCTTGGCGGTGGCGATGGGATCGAGCGCCGAGCAGGGCTCGTCCATCAGGATGATCTCGGGCTCGACCGCGATGGCGCGGGCGATGCACAGGCGCTGCTGCTGGCCGCCGGAGAGGCCGAGCGCGCTCTGGTGCAGGCGGTCCTTGACCTCGTCCCACAGCGCCGCGCCGCGCAGGCTCTTCTCGACGACCTCGTCGAGCCGGGTCTTGTTCTTCTCGCCCTGGATGCGGAGGCCGTAGGTGATGTTCTCGTAGATCGACTTCGGGAACGGGTTGGACTTCTGGAAGACCATGCCGACGCGCTTGCGGAGCTCGATGACGTCGACGCGCGGGTCGTAGATGTTCACGCCGTCGATGCGGATCTCGCCGGCGCCGATGCGGGTGCCGTCGATCAGGTCGTTCATGCGGTTCAGGCAGCGCAGGAGCGTGCTCTTGCCGCAGCCGGAGGGCCCGATGAACGCCGTGACCTCCTTCTCGGCGATGTTGAGGGTGATGTCGTGCAGCGCCTGGCTGGCGGCGTAGTAGAAATCGACGTCGTCGATCTCGATCATGGGACGCGCGGTGGCGGGGGCGGCCGCCGTCTTGTCCGGCATGGCGACGATGTTCGTCGGCAGCGAAACCGCACGGGCCGTGACGGGGGAAGGGGTGGGTTCGGACATGAGGGAGGTTACCATTTGTATTTTTTCCGGAGACGGACGCGCAGCACGATGGAGGTCATCGCGATGGCGGCCACGGTGAAGAGGAACACGAACGCCGTGCCGTACTGGACGTCGCGCGTATATTCGTTTTGCGGGATCTTGGAGGCGACCACGTAGATGTGGTACGGGAGGGCCATGACGCCCTGGAAGAAGAAGTCGGTCCACTTGGCGACCTGCCACGGCAGCTCGTCGCGCACGACGAACGCGGCGGTGAACATGATCGGCGCCGTCTCGCCGGCGACGCGGGCGATGGACAGCACCGAGGAGGTCAGGATGCCCGGCAGCGCGTACGGCAGGACGTTGGTGACGATCGCCTGGAACTTGGTGGCGCCGCGGGCGAGCGCGCCCTCGCGGTACCCCTTGGGCACGGCCTTCAGCGCCTCCTCGGACGCCGTGATGATGATCGGCAGCACCATGAACGCCAGGGTCAGCCAGCCGGCGAGCAGCGAGACGCCGAATTTCATCGCGATGACGAACATGCCGAAGCCGAACAGGCCGAAGACGATCGAGGGCACGCCGGCGAGGTTGACGATGGAAAGCCGCAGGAAGCGGATGAACCGGCCGTCGGTGGCGTACTCGCTGAGGTAGATGGCGCTCATCACGCCGAGCACGAGCGCGATGAGGATCGAGCCCGCGACGAGCAGCACGGTGCCCACGATGTTCGGGAAAATCCCGCCCGCCGAGTAGACATAGCTCTCGGTGCGGACGCCCTTGAGTTCCTCGGCGTGCGCGGCCTTGAACTGGCGGAAGGCGCGGTCTCCCATCGTCACCTTTTTGCCCTGCCATTCGAAGACGTTGAGGGTCTCGGGCGACTCGGTGAGGAACGGCACGTTGATGAACGGCGCGGAGGTGCGGAAGATGACCGAGCCGCCCTTGAGGCCGATGTCGAGGAACACGACCGCGGCGCAAAGCAGCACGAAATAGGTGCCGAGGCGCAGCAGCCAGAAGACCGCCTTCTCGGCGCGCTTGGCGCCGGTCGGCCGGGCGAAGATGCGGGGCGCGGGGGCGTTCATCGCTCAGCCGATGGAAATCCGGTAGCGGCGCACGACTTTCTGCGCCAGCCAGTTGATCAGGAGGGAAATCATGAAGAGGACCACGCCGACCATGAAGAGCGCGCGGTAGTGGATGCTGTAGCGCACCACCTCGCCCATTTCCTGGGCGATGATGCCGGTCATCGTGTGCACCGGCTGGAAGATCACGCCCAGCCCGTGGCTCAGGTCGGGAATCTGGATGCGGTTGCCGGCGCACAGCAGCACCACCATCGTCTCGCCCACCACGCGGCCGAAGCCGAGCAGGATGGCGGCGACGATGCCCGACAGTGCCGCCGGGATCGTGATGCGCACGATGGTCTGCAGGCGGGTCGCGCCGAGCGCGAGCGACGCCTCCTTGAAATGCCGCGGCACATTGTTGATCGCGTCCTCGGCCAGCGAGAAGATCGTCGGGATGGCCATGAGCGCCAGCAGGCAGGCGGCGGTCGTGGCGTTGAGCCGCTCCGCCATCGGAAAGCCCGGCACCCAATCGAGCCACGGGGTCTGCGAGACACGCCGGAGCGTCTCGCCCAGCATCGCGATGCCGAAGAAGCCAAGCACGACGCTCGGGATGGCCGAGATGAACTCGATGTAGGGCTTGATGAACTTTTGCTCCGCCGGCCGGGCGACCTGGTTGACGTACACCGCGGCGGCCACGCCGAGCGGCAGCGCGATCATCAGCGCGAGGAAGGCGATGAGCAGCGAGCCGGACAGCAGCGGGATGATGCCGTACCAGTCCTGCCAAAAGCTGGCCGTCACCCACTCGCGGCCGAAGGCAAAGGCGTTGAACGCCGCGAAGAATCCGATGGGCTTGGTCTGGTCCCACGCCGCCATCCGCTTTGCGGTCTCGGCCATTTCGGCCAGGTAATCCTTCACGAACCCGGGAAACTTCTCGAGCCGGCGGTTCAGCGCGGGATCGGAAAGGGT
>CAYZSN010000096.1:0-11500 GCA_964481095.1 uncultured Oleiharenicola sp.
ACGCCCAGGTGCCCGGCTCGGGCACGGCGGTGACGCTGAGGCGTCCGAGGGCCGCATAGCCCTTGGAATTCTCCGGGAACATCACGGTCAATGTCCCCACCTCGTTGGCCGGAAGGACAAACGGCGTGGTCAGGTTGATGAACAGATAGGTCTCGTTTTGACCCTGTGGCGACACCGTGTCTATCAGGTTCCCGGTTGATGCGGCGGCACTGATGCTCGACAGGCTGAAACTCGCGCCGGTGATCGGCGCCAGATAATCCCAATCATCAACGTAAGTGACCGTGTAGGCGGTGATGGTGACATCCCGGCTGAACTGAAAATCGAAAGTGGCTACACCGCCGCTTTCGCCGGCCGGCGCCAGGACCAAGTCGTCAAAACCATCAAAGTTATAACTCCAGAAAACCTGGGAGTAGTCCCCGCCCAACAAGACCGGATTGGTGAGCGTCATCGTCAGGTCAATTCCGCTGACGTTCATGTTGTTCACAAACGTCGTTTGCCCCTCCACCCCGTCGAAGTTGAACTCGAAGACCGACTGGGCGGACACCACCGGCACCATCACCGCGGCGAGCAGCGAGGCCTTCGCGACCTTCCCGATTGGAAACAAACGTTTCATATTCGGTCGGACTGGATTGAATTCGCCGGCAGCTTTGCCGTCAACGCCCGATTCCGCTGCCCGCATGGCCCGGTTCGTTTTTATTCTGAAACCAGGAATCCAAGAACCTGGCTTTGTGGCTTCTGAATGATCTCAATCCGCTGCGTCCTTCGCCTGAGCCCGCCTTGGTCCGATATCCGTGCGATTCGTGTAATCCGTGGTAAAAAAACGGAATCACTGCCGGGCCAGCTCGCGCTGGGCGCGGGTCGGCTCGTGGCCGGGGACGTACATGTTGCGCCAGGAGAGCCCGGCCTGCTTCTGCACCTCCAACACGTAGGACCATTCGCCGTAGTCGGCCGCGCCCGTGTTGCCGCTGCCGACGGTGAAGCGCGCGCCGGCGTCCTTGGCCAGCTTGACGAATTTTTCCGCCGGCAGCTTCAGCCGGGGATTGATCTCGAGGGCTACGCCGTGCTGCACCGCCGCCGCCACGATGCGCTGCACGCGCTCCTCCGTCCACAGGCTGTCGGCGCGCGGCGCCAGCGCGGCCGGCAGGTAGGTGACGTTGGCGAACACGTCGACCGGGGTGGTCGCGATCGTTTCCACGATGCGGTCGGTGAGCCGGTCCATGAACGCCGGCTCGGGCGTCCCGGGCGCGTTGCGGTCGGCCCAGGCGACGGCGTCGCCGAGGATGTAGTCGAACTTCGCGCGGGTCGCGGGCGGGATGAGCTTCAGCCAGTCGCGGCCCTCGACCTGGAGGCCGGCGAACGCCGGCTCGTCCTTGAACTGCGCGACAAACGCCTCGGCGGTGGCCTCGTCGTGGATCGCCTGGCCCGCGCCGCCGCGGGCGACGATGCCGGCGAAGAGCCCGGTGCGGTTGCGGATGGCCTGCACCTGCGCGAGCGTGAGCCCGCCGTCGAGGTGAACCTGGAGGTCGAGGATGGGGAAATTGTCGCGGGCCAGCACCTGGCGCTGGCGGTCCTCGTCGGTGTAGACGGGCTTGGCGATGGTGGCGTCCTCGCCCGGCGGCAGGCGGCGCACGCGGATGTTGCGGAAGAAGATCTGGCTCTTGTCGTCGTGGCACTGCAGCGCGAACGTGCCCTTCGTGAGGATGTCGCGGGTCTGGCCGGCCTGGAGCACGGGCACGTTGGACGGCTCGACGTAGTCGATCATCAGCCGGCCGTTGATGCGCACCTGCACGCGCGGCTTGGTCACCCGGATGTTGTAGGTGGACCACTCGCCGTCCTTCGCCATCGCCTTGTAGAGGTTGCGGAAGCCGTAGAGGCTGCCGGTCTTCTTGTTCTCGTTGTAGTTCTTCTCGAACAGCGGCTGGTCGTTGTTGATCTGGACTTCCGTGCCGGAGAGCCGCGGCCAGCCCTCGGGCTGCCACGTGGCGTGGTAATAGACGCCCGAGTTGGCGCCGTCCATGGCCTTGAAGTCGATCTCGAGCTCGAAGTTCTCGAACTCGGCCTTGCCGTCGGCGCCCAGGTAGAACAGGTGCGAGCGCAGGCCGAGGCCGCGGATCGTGCCGTCGACCACCGTGAAGGAATTGGGATGCTCGGCCGCCTTCCAGCCGTTGAGTGTCTGGCCGTCGAAGAGCGTTTCCCAGTCGCCGTCCGCGGCGCGGGCGGACAGCGGCAGGGCGAGGACGCAGGCCAGGAGGAATCGGCCGGGGGAAGCGAGGCGGGATATTTTCATGGGGTAAGGCGGTCGGGCCGGGCGCACGGCGCCGCGGCGGGGATGCGGGCAATCCATCCATGTCCGCTCATCTTGCAAGCCGGGATCGCGGCCTCAGTTCGCGGTTTTGCCGGCCAGGTCGATCGCCGCCTCCCGCCCGTCGACCTTCACGACGAGGGTTTCGTAATGCCAGGTGCCGGCCGATTTCTTCGCGACCACATACACCGTGGCGCTGCCCTTCGGCCCGGAAACCGGGATCGCAAAGTCTGCGTTGCCGGACGAACCGCTGACGGAGATGTTGCCCGTGAACCAGAACTTGTCCTTCACCGGTTCGCCCAGGGAGGCCATGAAGATGACATGGGGCGGACAAGCGGGGCGCGAAGCGCCAGGCTGCACAATATGGGCTCTTATCCGTGATCGTGGCACTTTGGCCACGCCCGCCGCCGTTCTCTTCGACATTAATGCGGGGCGAGGTATTCGGAAATCTCCGCTTCACCACGTCGGCTAGGAGTACGGACCAGCCGCCGGCGGCAACTCCCCGCGCTACCTCCGCACCGGCTTGGCCCATCTTTCCGGCCGCAGCCAGAACTCGTCGCCGCGGCCGCCGTAGTAGGCGTCGAGCACGGTGTCCATCACCTGCGAGGTGCGGCGGGCGGTGTCGCCGGTGCTTGGGCATGTGCCACGGCCGAGGAGGTCGTCCACGCAGTCCTGGATCATCGGCTGCGCGATGTGGGGCGGATGCGGGATGTCCCAGTGCTCCACGCCGGACGCGGTTTCGCAGCGCACCGGCTCGCCGCCGAACACCGAGAGACGGATCTCGCCCTTCGTGCCGGTGAACGAGAGCAGGTCCTCCCGGCCGAGGCCGGCGAAGTTGCACGACATCACGCCCGGCACCCCGCCGGCGCGGAAGCTGAAAGCCACGCTGTCTTCCGCCGGATAATCCGAACCGAGGTTGGCCGCGACGCCGCGCACCTCGTCGAGCGGGCCGGCAATGTAGTCGATCAGGTCGAGCACGTGCGTCCCGAGGTCGAGGAAGTGGCCCGACCCGGCCTGCGCCACGTCGGTGCGCCACGCCGGCGGGTCGAGGTGCTTCGGCATCGTCAGGCGGTAGGTCACGCCGGTCAGCCGGCCGAGCGCGCCGTCGCGGACGTGCTGCAGGACTTTCTTCCAGCGCGGGAGGCTGCGCCGGTAATGGGCGATGAAGAGCTTCTGCCCGGCCTTCGTGAAGGCTTCGATCATGCGGTCGCATTCCGCGACGTGGCGCGCCATGGGCTTCTCGACGTAGGCCGGCTTCCCCGCCGCCGCGGCCAGCAGCGCGTAGTGGCAATGAGTGTCCGGCGGCGTGGCCACGCACACGGCGTCCACCGCCGGGTCCGCGAGCAGCTTCGCCGCGTCGTCATACCAGCGCGGCACGCCGTGGCGCTTCGCGTAGTCGGCGGCGAGCGCGCCGTTGCGGCGCATGACCGCCACGAGTTGCGAACCGCCGGCCTTGCGGAAGCCGGGGCCGCTCTTCACTTCGGTGACGTCACCGCAGCCGATGATGCCCCAGCGCACCACGGAGCGGCCCTGGAATTGGGGGGAAAGCATGCGGCGTTGATAGCGAAGAACGGTCGCGTGGCAAACCTTGCCATCGGAATCGGAGCGGCAACGTTCAACATCCAACATTCAACGCTCAACTTCCAGGGCTGGACCAAGACTCTGCCGGCGACCCGTTCGCAAGTGCACCTCGATCCTCGCGACGCAAACAAGCCCGCCGCCGGCATTGGGCTTCCGAAAGCTGGACGTTGAGGGTTGAACGTTGGATGTTGCGGGCGGGAGCACCTCCCGCTCAACTCCCCCCGTGAAATCCCTCCGCCTCCTCCCCTGCCTCGCCGCCTTCCTCCTCTCCCTCATGACCGCCACCGCTTCCGGTCTCTACGACATCCCGCTCAAGAACATCGACGGCGAGGCCACGAGCCTCGCGCCGTACAAGGGCAAGGTGCTGCTCATCGTCAACGTCGCCTCCAAATGCGGCTTCACCCCGCAGTACAAGGAGCTCGAGGCGCTCTACCGCGCGCAGCACGCGGCCGGCCTCGAGGTCCTCGGCTTTCCCTGCAACCAGTTCGGCCAACAGGAGCCCGGCTCCAACGCGGAGATCAAGCAGTTCTGCACCGTGAACTTCGAGGTGAGTTTCCCGCTCTACGACAAGCTCGACGTCAACGGCGAGCACCGGCATCCGCTCTACGCCGTGCTGGCCGGGCCCGCCTCCCCGTTCCCGGGCGACATCGGCTGGAACTTCACGAAGTTCCTGGTCGGCCGCGACGGCCGCATCATCGCCCGCTACTCCTCGAAGGTGAAGCCGGACGCGCCCGAAGTCCTCGCCGCCGTGCAGGCCGCGCTCGCGGAAAAATCCTAAGGATCCCGGGGCTTGCTCCGGGGCATTTTTCAAATTCCGCTTGGTCCGGCTTGTGGGAGCGAGCTGGCTCGCGACTGTTGCGTTGTCGCGTGCAAGCACGCTCCCACAGCCCATCCCGCCAAGCCGGGGAAAATCCGCGGCCGGTGGAATCCGCCGTTGGCAAACGGCGCGGGATCGGTTTGCTGGCGACATGTTCAGCGGCCATTTTGCGGGCGCCCGGCACCGCAAACCCGTCGGCGGCTGAACCTTTCGCACCATGAAATCCCGCCTTGTTGCCCTCACCTCCTTTCTCGTCCCGCTGCTGGCGGCCGCCGCCGACTGGCCCCTGCCGGCCACCATGCCCGCCGCCGCGGGTTTTTCCGCCGAACGCCTGGCCGCGCTGCACCGCACCCTCGATAACGCCGTCGATGCGGGCCAATACTCGGGTTACATCACGCTCATCGCGCGCGACGGCCGGATCGTGGACTGGCAGGCGCACGGCTGGCAGGACATCGAAGCCAAGGTGCCGATGCAAAGGGACTCCATCGTCGCCCTCGCCTCGATGTCGAAGATCATCACCTCGGTCGGCGTGCTGATCCTGCTGGAGGACGGCAAACTCAAGCTGAACGACCCGGTCGAGAAATACCTGCCCGTCCTGAAGGACCGCCAGGTGTTCGCCGGCGGCACCGCCGACGCCCCGGTGCTCGTGCCGGCGGCGCGTCCGATCACGATCCACGACCTGCTCACGCACACGGCCGGCTATTACTACCCGGAATCCTGGTCCGCCGACCCCGGGCCGATCGAGCTCATGAAGCGGGCGAGGATTTTCGAGGCCAACGGCCTCGACGATTTCGTCAACCGCGTCGCCCGGATCCCGCTGCACCAGCAGCCGGGCACCAGGTACCGCTATGGCATCCACGTCGACCTGCTCGGCGCCATCATCGAGAAGGTTTCCGGCCGGCGGCTGGACCAGTTTCTCCAGGAACGGATTTTCACCCCGCTCGACATGAAGGACACCGGGTTCGCGGTGCCCGCGGACAAAAAGGCGCGCCTGGCGCGGATCTACCGGCGGGAGGATTCCGGCCGGCTGGTGGTGCTGCCCCTGCGGCCCGAGGTCGACGCGGACCACGGCGTGATGAGCGGCGGCGGCGGGCTGTTCTCGACGGCGGGCGACTACGCGCGCTTCGCGCAGATGCTCCTCAACGGCGGCGAACTCGACGGCACGCACCTGCTGTCGCGCAAGACGGTCGAGCTGATGCGCTCGAACCGCATCGCGCACCTCGCCGACCCGCATCCCTTCGCCCGGCCCGAGCTGGGCTTCGGCCTCGGCGTGCGCATGATCACCGACCTCGGCCGCAGCCCGTTCCTCGGCTCGGCCGGCATGTTCGGCTGGGACGGCGCGGCCACGACCATCGTGTGGATGGACCCGCAGGAACGCACGGTCGCGATCTTCCTCGCCCAGCATTTCCCCTTCGACCAGGACGCCATCTTCACCACGTTCACCAACGGGTACAACGCGGCGATCGTGGATGCCGCTCCGCCGGCGGCCGGGAAATAATCGGGGCCTACCCAATCTTCACGACTTCGAGCTCCACGGGGCCGGAGGGAGTCCGGAAGGGCACGCGCTGGCCGGGCCGGGCGTTGAGCAGCGCGGTCGCGAGCGGCGAACGCCAGCTGATCTCGTGGCGGGCGGGATCGGTCTCGTCCACGCCGACGAGCCGGTAGGTTGATTCCTCGCCGCCGGGATCACGCACCGTGACCGTCGAGCCGAAGCGCACGCGATCGTCGCCCGGCCCGGGCGGCGGCACGACCTCGGCGTTCGCCAGGCTTCGTTCCAGGTAATGGATGCGCTGGTCGAGCGCGGCCAGCTCCCCGCGCAGCTCGACATCGGTCAGGCTGCCTTCCACCAGCACCGGCCGTTCGTCGCGCAGGCGGGCGAGTTCGGCCTGCAAGCGGTCGCGGCCCTCACGGGTCAGGTAATTTTTCACGCCGGGCGGCAGCAGTGAAACCGGCGCCGGGCGCGCCGGCTCGGCGGCATCGTCCTCACGGGTGAAGGCCTTGCTCATGCGGCCACCATACGTGATTTAAATTTCCGGGCAATCGGGGAAACCCCGGCATGAGATGACACCACCACGCAGCGTCATGACAGGAAATTGGATCGAGGGTCTTCGTTCCCAGGCTGCTTCGTGTTTCCCCAAGGCTTACTTCACCATGCCCAGCGCGAACTGGTTGCCGGCCTGGGCGACTCGGCCGCCCTGGAAGTCGATCTCCAGCAGTTTCTCGCTGTGCACCGGGCCGCCCTTCTCGTCCTGGAGCGCCGCGACGATCTGCTTGGTGGCCACGTCCACGATCTCGCCGGTGGAGATGTACGCCAGCTTGCCGTCGTTGCCGAGCGTGATCCAGCCGGGCTGGTCGCGCACCGGGAAGGACTTCACCTGTTTCGCCTGGTCGCCGTGCAGCGCGAAGACGTGGATCATGGCATTGTGGCCGTCGGCGATCCACACTTCCTTCTCGTCCTGCGTCAGCGCGATGCCGTGGCTCGGGCAGCCGTGGCGCTTGACCGGGCCCTTGGCGAAGCCGGTGACCTCGACGCGTTGCAGCACCTTGCCGGTCTGCAGGTCGCCGATTTCAAAACCGAGCAGGTCGTTCACGTTGCCGTAGAGGCGGGTGAGCCGGCCGTTGACGGTGAACGGACGCACCGCGGCGCTGAAGGGTCCGACCGAGCGCGTGACCGTGTGCGTGGCCGCGTCCGCAACCGCGACATTCGGCGAGGCCAGGCCCTCCAGGTAGACCTCGCGCCCGTCCGGGCTGATGATGGTGTTGTGCGACCGGGAGTTCAGCACGAGTTTCCTGATCACGCTGCCGTCGTTCGCGTCGACGACCAGCCAGTGGTCGCCTTCGAAGGAAGGCACGTAGAGGATTTTGCCGTCGGGCGTGATGGACATGCGGTCGCAGCCCGCCTCGTAGGTTTTTTCCCAGAGGATCCTGTCGGTCAGCAGGTCGAAGCACTGGAGCGTCTTGATCGTGCTGACGTAAAGCCGGTTGGTCGCGGCGCTCGCGCAGATGCCCTTCACGTTGCTGTGCTCGCCCTTCTCGTCGATGCCGCCGGAGGCCGGGATGCGGCGCACCAGCTTGTGGCCGTGGTCGATGTCGTAGACCAGCACGCCATGGCCGCCGTATTCCAGGTAGTTCCGGATGCCGGGCACCGCGACATACAGGTAGCGGCCGTCGGCGGGACTGGACTCGGCCCGGCCCGGCAGGGCGGCGGTTCCGAGCAAGGCGAAGGCGAGCGACACGAGAAAGCGCAGGGACAGGGTTTTCATGGGGCGACGGAATCTACTTCGCGGGGCGGATTCAGCAAGGGTGTTAGTTTGTCTTCGCGGGCAAGGCCGGCAGGAGATTTTGCCACCAGCCCCGCGGCGCATGGGGCAGATGGACGACGAGGCGATGCCTAGAATCAGGCAGCCCCAGCGCCTCAAGGCGAGTGATCCTGAGACAATTTCTGTAAAGATTCCGCGACAGCGGCCAAATTATTTGACACGCGGGAGGACGCGGCAGAAATCGCCGCATGCCCGATCCCGCGCCCAGCGGCAGTGAAGCAGCTTTCCAGACCATGCTGGAGATTGAAAAGCTTGCCGCGGAAAAGAAGGCGATGGCGGCAGGCCGGCTCGTCGATCAGTTCCAGCACGATTTCTGGAAGAAGCTGGAGGAACGGGGCGTCGTGGAGCGCATCTATGAAACCGGTTTGGGCGATGAGATAAAAATCACGGCCAATGACAACCGGCTGGGGTTTCGCACCAGCGCCGGGACGGAAATCTGGCTCGAGCAGCCGCTGGGCAAAACCATGGTGATCGACGGCGTGTCGGTGAACGGGACCCGCAATGTCGACCTGACCTTTGTCCGGTATGAACGCGATGCCGCCGGCAATGTCACCCGCGTCGACATCACCGGCATGGACAATTATTCGACATCGCCCTCCACCGGCGGCAGCGGCCACTTCGAGCGCAAGCGGCAGGTGATGGATGGGATTGGCCAGCGTTTCCGGGACAAGTTCCCCGGCGCGGACGTGCGGGTCCGGTTCGACGAACACGAATCTTTCTATTGGCGGGACAAGCTCCAGCAGCTCGACCAGTTGCGGGAGGAAGCGGCCGCGGCCAAGGGCAACCCGGCCAAGCTGCGCCAAGTGGAGGCCCGCACCCAGCAGGCCACGCGGGAAATGGCCGACCACACCCTGGAGATGGCCGGACGCAACGCCCGCGAAACCTCGGTTTCGCTCGCGAAGAGCCTCCTGAAGGCCGTCGAAACCAGCGCCACTCTGGCGGGCATCGCCTGGAAGGGCAAGGAGCTGACCGACATCGAAATGAAGCTCTATCTTTCCCCGACGCTTCGCGGGCTGATGAAGGCCATCAAGGACCGGGACGAGCCGCGGATCCAGCACTTCCGGCGGATTCTCATCGAGTGGAACCGCCCGGATGTACAGGCAATCGTCATGGATTTCGTGAAGCTGGGCTTCGGCACCGTCATGGGGCTGGAACTGTGGGAAAAATTCGTGGATTTCCTGATCGCCCAGTGGCGGAAGGCGGCGGCGGAAGCGCGCGCTGCGATCGCCGCCCAACCCGCGCCGGAAGCCGGCGGCGACGCCCCCGTGACTGCGCCGCCATCCCCTCCTCCCGCGGCGCCCGTGGTCCCGACGCCGCTTCCGCCCCATCCGGTTCCGGCCGTTCCCGACTGGGCCAAGCTGCGGCGCGACCTGAAGGCCTTGCGCGACGCCATGACGGAAACGGAACGACGCCTTGCCGAAATCGAGGACTATTTGCGCTGGCTGCGCGCCACCAGTGCGAAGACGCCCGGGCTCGGCTTCGAGGAATCGATCGCCAGCCAGGAACAGGAGCGCCAGCGCCTGCTGGCGTTGCTGGCGGAATGGCGGGCCCGCATCGCCGAATTGCAGCAGCAACTGGGCGAGACCGAAACGCCCCCGGCTCCCGCGCCATCGACCGGGCATGGCATGAGCGCGGCCGCGGGCGAACAAACCCGCAAGGACATCCGGCGCGTGCGGGATCGCATCCGGCATTTCTTCCAGCTTTTGCGGGAAGCGGGCGCCGATGAAACCGCTTACCGGCAGCGGCTGCAGGAGGAAATCGACAAACTGCGCCGGGAGCTGGAGCGCCTTCGCAAGTACGCCCTGGATCTTGGCGAGGACACCGGCGAGGCGGGCGATATTCCACTGGAAGGGCCGCCGCCGGTACCGAACGCGCCGGCGCCGGCCGCGCCTTCCGGGGGCGACGAGGAATACGAGTGGGTCTATGTTCCGCCCCATGACGAAATCTCCCCCAATGGCGTCTTCATCTATTATGCGGGGGGCTGGAAATTTCAGAAAAAGAAAAAGGCCAATCCGCCGCCGGCACCGGTCGTTCCCCCGGGATCCGGTACCTCGCTGTCCCCTCCTGCCTCCGGGCCGGCCGACGGGTCGGGTGACGGTGACTACGAGTGGGTTTTCGAGCCGGCCCACGATGAACTCAGCCCGCACGGCGTGTTCATTTATTACGGTCCGCGCTGGCGCCTGCGCAAGAAAGCCAGGCCGGCCCCGCCACCCTCCGATCCACCGCCGACACCTCCCGCCGGCGCCGCGTCGGCCGGCAATGAGGAACTCGAGGAAGAGTGGGTTTTCGAGCCGGCCCACGACGAACTCAGCCCGCACGGCGTGTTCATTTATTACGGCCCTCGCTGGGTGCTGCGAAAGCGCCCCAAGAAAGCGGCGAACGGATCGGGAAAAGACGCGGCCGGGGGGAAGAATGCACCCAAGTCGGTCCAAATCCCGGCCAAGGCCAAGGTCGTGAAGAACAAGGCACCCGCGAAAAAGGCCTGAGCCGGGAAGCGGCGGCCTCCATTCCGTTCGCTCTATTTTAGGGCAAGCGCCCGCCTCAGCTGCAGGCGTTTGCCGGAACGAAGGCAGGCTTGCCGTGCGAAGTCCCGTCGCGCGGGACGAAGGCGGGCTCGCCGCGCCGAAGCTGCCAGCGAAGGCGGGTTGCAAATTTCCACGGTTTGCATGCCCTGATTCCTGCCGATCCCCCGGCACCCCACCCCAATGAAAAAGGTCCTGTCCGCCTTGCTGGCGGTTTTCCCCGGTTTGTTTGGATGTTTGCTTTCGGCCGCCGCAGCCGGACTTTCCGCGCCCGAATTGAAGCGCGTTTCCTACCACAGCGACGCCACCGGCCTCGAGCGCGACTACTACGTCTACCTGCCGGAGGGCTTCGCGCAAAGGGACCATTGGCCGGTCCTGCTCTTCCTCCAGGGCAACGGCGAGCGTGGCAACGGCAAGGACGAGCTCGACTGGCTGCTCGTCACCGGCCCGCTGTTCGAGGCGTGGTCGCAGCAGCGCCGCCTGCCCTTTGTCATCCTCGTCCCGCAACTCCCGATGTTTCACCAGGAGAAACAGGGCTTCATCACCAACCGCACGAAGGATCGCATCCGCTACCCGCGGCCGGAGGGCCCGTACCCCGAGGCCGCGCCGGGCAAATACCGCGGCCAGGTGAAGATGGACGGCGCGCCCGCCGACCCGGTCATGCCCTTCGGCCTCGATGGCACCGCGGAGGGCTGGAGCATGATCGAAAACGAACTGCTCGCGATGCTCGACCGCACGCTGGCCGATTTCAAGGGGGACCCCGATCGCGTGTACCTGACGGGGCTCAGCACGGGCGGCTTCGGCACCTGGTACCTGGCCGGCAAGCATCCCGAGCGCTTCGCCGCCATCGCCCCGATCTCGGGCTTCCCTCATCCCGACCTGATCCCGGCGATCGCGAAGGCGAAACTCCCGGTCTGGTGCATCACCGGCGGGCGCGACCCGTATTTTAAGCAGCAGT
>CAYZSN010000097.1:0-2521 GCA_964481095.1 uncultured Oleiharenicola sp.
AACTGGTTCATGCCCATGGCGCAGCGGAAGCTGGGCAATGGAACGCTGACCTTGCGAACCATGTTCAGCCTTGAACCGGCAACCGTGACTCAGAGGCGCTATCCGGAGCTGTTCCAGCAGGGAGAAACCGCATTTGGCAGGCCGATTGTCGATGGGCAGCATCCGCACGACTTTTTCATGGAACTAGCGGCGATGTATGACTATCGCGTGGGAGAACGTACGCTACTTTCGCTGTATGCGGCACCGATGGGAAACCCGGCGATGGGCCCGATTGCGTTTCCGCATCGTGAATCCGCTTCGGAAAATCCGCTTGCCCCGCTTGGACATCACCTGGAGGACTCCACCCACATTGCCAGCGATGTCCTCACCGCGGGAGTGACCTACCGCTTTATGCGGCTGGAGGCCTCGGGTTTCCACGGACGTGAGCCCGATGAGTTCCGCTGGAACATCGATTCGGGGAAGCTCGATTCATGGTCGGTGCGGGCGAGTGCCAATCCGGCGCGGAACTGGAGCACGCAGGTATCGTTGGCACATTTGACCGGGCCCGAGGCCCTGGCTCCCACCGAGGACGTGCGGCGGGTCACCGCTTCGGTGATCTACAACCGTCCTCTAAAAGACGGCAACTGGGCGTCCCTGTTGCTGTGGGGAAGAAATGCGAGCCTCTCCCACGAAAACGTGGGAAATGGCTACCTGCTGGAATCCACCCTACGGCTGCGAAAGAACGCTTTCTGGAGCCGTATTGAAAACGTCGACCGCACGAATGAGCTGCTGCTGGGGAGTGGACCGGTCCCCGCAAACTTTGAAGAACACTACCTGGCGCGGGTGCAGTCGTACACGGCAGGATACGGCCGCGAGGTGGGAAACTTGCCCCATCTTTCGACGAGGCTGAGTGCGCAGCTTACATGGTTTGGCGTGCCGGCGGCACTGAAAGGCCTGTATGGCTCCAATCCCGTAGGCGCGATGGTGTTCCTGAGAATCCGTCCGTACTAGGTATTCGCGGATTTTACTTAATGGCGCTGTGGCGGACGTCGGCGCCCTGGACCCAGAAGATGACATCTTCCGCGATGTTCGTGGCATGATCGGCAACGCGCTCGAGATTGCGGGAGATCAGAAGAAGATTGAGCGCCTGCTCGGCATATTCGGGGGTCTCGCGCATGGCTCGCGACATGGCCTTGTAAGCTTCGTCATTCATGCTGTCAACCTGATCGTCCATTTGCAGGACGGCGCGGGCCAGGGTGGCATCGGCTTTAACGAATGCTTCAATGGCCTGCCGGACCATGAGGGAAGCCAAAAATCCGGTACGTGGAAGATCGATCGGAAGATCCGCCGTGGGGAGGTTGCTGAGACGAATGACGCGCTCGGCGATATTCACCGCTTGATCGCCCACCCGCTCAAGGTCAGCATTGATCTTGATTCCGGCCAGGATAAAACGCAGGTCCACCGCCATGGGCTGCTGCATGGCGAGAAGATCAAGCGCAAGGTCATCGATTTCGCGCTCGGCAAGATTGATCTTCTTTTCATCGGCGAACAAAAGCTTGCAGACCTCAGGATCGCGATTGCCATAAGCCTCCATGGCACGTTGTACGGCCTGTTCCGCCAGTCCCGCCATGGAAAGCAGGTTCTGCCGAAGTCTGTCGAGTTCCTGTTGAAACCGGGTACGGCTCATCCGAACCTGCCTGTGATGTAGTCTTCCGTCCGCTTGTCAGCGGGAGTGGTGAAGATCTTCTCTGTACGATCGTACTCGACCATATCCCCCGATAGGAAGAAGGCGGTATGCTCGGCGACACGGGCCGCCTGTTGCATATTATGGGTCACAATCACGACGGTGTAGTTTTCCTTGAGCTCAAAAATGAGGTCTTCGATCTTGGCGGTGGAGATGGGATCAAGGGCCGAGGCGGGTTCGTCCATCAATAAAACTTCGGGTTCCACGGCAAGGGCACGGGCGATACAGAGGCGCTGTTGCTGTCCGCCGGAGAGGCTGGCCCCCGACTTTTTCCTGAGGTCGCCTTTCACCTCCTCCCACAAAGCGGCCTGGCGGAGGGAGCGCTCCACAATGTCGTCAAGTTCGCGGCGATTGCGGAAGCCGTTGAGTTTGAGCCCAGCGGCAACATTTTCATAAATCGACATGGTGGGAAACGGGTTGGGCTTCTGAAATACCATGCCCACGCGGCGGCGGACCTCCACGGGAGAGCTGCCGGGAGCATAGATGTCGGCGGAACCGATTTCGACCGACCCCTCGACGCGAGCTTTCGGGGTGATCTCGTGCATGCGGTTCAGGCAGCGGACGAAGGTTGATTTCCCGCAGCCTGAAGGCCCGATAATGGCAGTGGCATGATTGGGCAGTACATCGATGGTGATGTCGTGCAAGGCGCGGTTGGAACCGAACCATGCATTGAGATTGCGCACGCGAACACCAACTCCCATGGTTTAACGAACTCCCCGGAAGACGCCCCGCTGGAAGACGAAGCGAACCATAGAAACGGTACCAACAATCAGGATAATAAGAACCAGAGCCCCGGCC
>CAYZSN010000098.1:0-10191 GCA_964481095.1 uncultured Oleiharenicola sp.
GGTCCGGGAGGGGCACTGGCGAAAAGTACTGGATGGCCTGCGCGCGCAGCTTCCGGCAAAAGCAGCGGACGACCACCGCAAATCAGCGCCTTGGAAAGTGCGACTCGCCCAACAGATGAAAGCCACCACCGACGCCAGCAACACCTGGCTGGCCGCTCAACTGGACATGGGCTCGCCGTTCTATCTCAGCAAGCATGTCGGACTTGCAAAAAAGGTAAAAGGTAAAGCATGACCCCTGCTAGCCCTCCAAGGTTGGTATTGGGGACTCAAAGGCTTGGAGAGCCACGGCCCCGAAGCTTTTGTGGTCGAAGGGATCGAGGCCGATAACGGGCCTTGGTTCGGGTTTGAGCAATCACCAGACGGATCACATGGAATGCTATTCGGAATGAGCTGGGAAGTGCCAGCTGGACATGGTGATCCAACTCTACCGGCATTCGGACTAGGCGGAGCTGCGTTCGGACTCGGCCAGCCACGCGACATCTCGAAGGATCAGGCTCTGGCGCTAGTCAATGGGACTGATTTAGCATTCTCAGCTCTCACGGCAGCCCGCCTGAAGATTAATGGTGTAGGCTTTGCTGGAGGGGCAATAATCAACTCGCTCAGCGTCTCAACTTGGGTGGAAACAACTTATGGCAAGTAATCACATAAATTCCTATGGACTCCGCGTCGGGCTGTATCTGATTTTCTCCCTCCTGCTATTCGCATGTATGTTTGCTGCCGCAATCGCAGTATTGGGTTTCGTCCGGCCCGGCGTGGAGATGAGATATCTGATACAGCTTTCGAACGGACTACAGAAATCGTTCTACATTTGCTTTGGCAGTGCGATTCTCTCCGGAGTCGCTTGCTGGTTTCTGTGGAGACTTTCCGAGTTCGATACCCTTGTTGTGTGGCCCAAGTATATCGTCGGTTTCTTTATTCTAGCTCTGTTGGTTACGTTTTCTCTGATGTTTGTTAGCCGAAGCGGAGCTGTAGAACTCGTCGGAGATAAGTATTTTCTAGTCGGGCGTTTTGGCCGCCAGATTCTAACGTCGGATCAAGCCGAAGTCGCGATATGGCGCCACCTTCAGTTTCTCGCTGCCATGAACGGACTCTTTGTTGCGATTACGAATTGTTTCGTAGCGTTTGCTACGCGACGCTGAGGCTGATCAGAAGGGTGAGGCCGCGTCGGGCGATGGAAGCCCATAGCAGGGGTCATGACCCCTGCTAGTGCTGCCGTAGCCAATGCCAACGATGAGCAATGGCGGGACCACGCCGGCTTTTGCGCAGGCCTCGACCGCCGGTTTGAACATGTCATCGCCGTCGAGAACGGCGACAGCGGTCCACGGCCCAGGCGCCGCTGGTTCCTTCACGTAAACCCAATAGTCGGTGCCGGTTTCGGGAGAGGAAAGCGTGAAGGTTGGCTTGGCCACGACCGCCATTGAACACATGGAAACGGATCGCGCAAAGCGCAGACTCGGAACCAATGCGAGGTCAGCTGCAAGATCGAGGGCACGCTTTCTGATGAGGACTCACCCGCAGCCGAGGCTGCGGGCTGTTTCGCTTAGCTTCACAACGCCAGCTCCGCGCTACCGCGCTTCGTCTCCGTCATGTCACAGGCGCGGGATGATGAGACCACCATCCACCATGATGACCTGCCCCGTTGAAAACGGCAGGTCACCCCGCGCCAGTGAGGCCACGGCCTTCCCGACGTCCTCGGGATAACCCCAGCGGGGCTGGATGCTCAGGCCACCGGCGATGAGCTTGTCGTACTTCTCGGTCACGCCGGCGGTCATGTCGGTCTTGATCACGCCCGGGCGCACCTCGTACACCGGGATGCCGTCGGCGCCGAGGCGGGTGGCGAAGAGCTGGGACATCATGCTCAGTCCGGCCTTGGCGATGCAGTATTCGCCCCGGTTGATCGAGACGACGGTCGCGGAGATTGAGGTGATGTTGACGATCATGCCGCTGAACGCCGCGTCGGCCTTCTTCGCGGCGACCATTTCGCGGGCGAAGAGCTGCGTGAGAAAGAACACGCCGCGGAGGTTCGTGCCGACCACGTGGTCGTAGCTTTCCTCGGAAGTCTCGAGCAGGTCGGCGCGTACCTTGGGCGCGACGCCGGCGTTGTTGACGAGTAGATTGATGGAGGCGGGAGGCGGGAGGCCGGAGGCGGGAGGAAGGGAAGAGAGAAAGGCCTTCGTGGCGGCATGGATGGCGGCACGGCCAGTGGCGGAACCGACGTCGCCTTGAGCGTAGCCGACCTTCACGCCGAGCGCGCGGAGTTTCGCGAGCGGCTCGGTCACCGCGTCCGCGGGGCGGACGCCGTTGATGACGAGGTCCCATTTCTCGGCGGCGAGCTTTTCGGCGATGCCGAAACCAATGCCGCGCGAACCACCGGTGATGAGGGCTACTTTAGACATGGGAAGAGCGGTCAGCTTTCAGCGATCAGCTGTCAGCAATGGCCGAATGGCAGTTGAGGGCGAGGGTTGGGGGATTGAGAGCTGATGGCTGACTGCTGAAAGCTGATTGCTCCAGCTGGGCATTACTTAAGCGGCGGGACATCCACCCAGGCCCGCTTGGTCCAGCTGGCCAGGCCGAGTTCGGCGAGTTGCACGCCCTTGGCGCCTTCGAAGAGATTCCACGGGAACGGCGAATCGGTGACGACGTGCTTCAGGAAAAGTTCCCATTCGATCTTGAACGCGTTGTCGTATCCGCCCTGATCGGGCACGCGCGTCCAGCCGTCCTTGTATTTCACCGGGCTGTCGACGTCGGGATTCCACACGCAGCGCGGGGTGGCGGCGAGCGCCTGCGCCTTGCAGTCACGCAGGCCGGCGACGGCGGAGCCGTGCGTGCCGTCCACCTGCAGCGTGAGCAGGTCGTCGCGATCGACGCGCACGTCCCACGAGGAGTTGAAGTGGCAGATGACGCCGTTCACCAGCTCGAAGGTCGCGTAGGCGGAGTCGTCAGCCGTGCACTTGTAGGGTTTGCCGTTTTCGTCCCAGCGCTGTGGGATGTGCGTGGCGCCGAGGCAGGTGAGGCTCTTCACCTCGCCGAAGAGGTTTTGGATCACGTATTGCCAGTGGCAGAGCATATCCACGATGATGCCGCCGTCGTCCTCCTTGCGGTAATTCCACGAGGGGCGCTGCAGCTTCTCGTGCTCGCCCGTGAAAACCCAGTAGCCGAACTCGCCGCGCACGGAGAGAATCCTGCCGAAGAAGCCGGTGTCGCTGAGCCATTTCAGCTTCACCAAGCCGGGCAGCCAGAGCTTGTCCTGCACGACGCCGTGCTTGAGGCCGGCGGCGGCGACTTCCTTCGCGAGCGCGAGCGCCTCGGCGGAGGTGGTGGCAGTCGGCTTCTCGCAGTAGATGTGTTTCTTTGCGGCGATGGCCTTGCGGACGCCGGCGGGGCGCTGGCCGGTGAGGGTGGAGTCGAAGTAGATGACGTTGGCGGGGTTCGCCAGCTCGGCGTCGAGGTTGGTCGAGACGCGCGACACGCCGACGCGGGCGGCGAGCGCCTTGAGCTTGTCCGCGTTGCGGCCGACGAGGACCGGATCGGGCATGATCACCTCGTTGTCGAAGAGCCGCACGCCACCCTGGTCGATGATCGCCTTGATGGAGCGGATGAGGTGCTGGTTGGTGCCCATGCGTCCCGTGACGCCGTTCATGATGATGCCGATTTTGTGGGTTTTCATTTTCTAAAGCGGTCAACTTTCAGCTGGTAATGAGTTGTTCGTTGGGTTGGAGATTTTTTTTGCTGAAAGCTGAAAGCTGAGAGCTGACTGCTGAAAGCTCAGACGAAGTCTTTATAGGCCCGGACGATTTTCTTGAGGTATTCGTCTTGGTCCATCGCCCACAGGCGGGTGGAGAAAACCTCGACCTCGTTGAAGCCGTTGAAGCCGGTGGCCTCGACCCACGCGCGGATCTGGCGGAGCGGGATGCAGCCTTCGCCCATGAGGCCGCGGTCGTTGAGCAGGTCGATGGTTGGCGTGCGCCAGTCGCAGACGTGGTAGGCGAAGAGCGCCTTGAGCCGGCCGCAGCGGGCGATTTCGGACTCCAGTGCCGGATCCCACCAGAGGTGATAGACGTCGGCGGCGACGCCGACAAAAGGCGACTTCAGCTGCTCGACCATGTCATTGGCCTGGCCGAGCGTGTTCACGGCGGAACGACTGTCGGCATACATCGGGTGCAGCGGCTCGATGGCGAGCCTTACCCCGGCGGCCTGGCAATCGGGCAGAAGCGCGGCGATGGCATCGGTGATCTGTTTGCGCGACTCCGGGAGCGGCTGGCCCGGGATGGCGCCGCAGACGAGCACGATGAGCGGGGCGCCGAGGGCCTGCGCCTCGACGATGGCCCGGCGGTTGTCGTCGAGGGCGGACCGGCGGGCGGCGGCGGTGGTCGCGGGAAAGAAACCGCCGCGGCAGAGGGAGACAATCGACAGGCCCTGGTCGCGCAGGAGCTGGCCGGTCTGCTTTATGTCGCGGCCCACGAGCGTGTCCCGCCAGACGGTGATGCCCTTTACCCCGGCCCGGGCGAATTTCTCCGCCGCCGTCTCGATCGCGCACGGCTTCGTGGTGATGGTATGGATGCAGAGATGGTCCAGGGAAGCAGGGAGCATGGAGCGGAGAAAGTTCAGAAGATGAAGTCGGTGGTTTGGCTCTTAGCTCGAAGCTCCGTGCTCCTTGCTGGATGCCTCAAGATTTGAGGCATCCAAAGAAGGTGTAATACGGCTTGTGCCCGATGATGCGCTGCAGGTGCAGGGCGGCTTCGCGGAGGTGATAGTCGCCCCACATGCAGGCTTCGCCGCACGGGACCTTGCGGCCCGCCGGGATGTGGTCCCAGCCGTTCGGGCGGTGATAGACCGTGTGCAACAGCAGGCCCTGGTGCTGCGGATCGAGGCCGAGGTAGGCGTCGCTGAGCAGCGTGCGCATCGTGGTCAGGCCGGCCTGCCAGTACTTTTTGCCTTCGGGCGTCGTCTCGCCGAGGTAGCGGCCGAGACGAAGCAGGCCCTGCACGCCGATGGCGGCGGCGGAGCTGTCCACCGGTTCGTGGTCGTTGAAGGGTTCGGCGTTGCGCGCGCGCCAGTCGCCGAGCTTGTGCAGGTTCGGGGCGCCGCCGTCCCAGTAGGGGATGCCGTCGAGCGCAGTGTGGGCGATGAACCAGTCGCAGGTGGCGCGGGCGCCCTTGAGCATGAGCGCCTCCCACTTGGCGCGGCCGCCGAGCGGGGCGAGGTCGGCGTCGGACACAGTCCTGAGAAATTCGAGTTCCTCGGCGAAACCGGCCATCGCCCACGACAGGCCGCGGGTCCAGGTGGTGAAACCGGAGAAACCCTGCTGCGAGTTCGGGCAGCGGAAGCGTCCGTCGTTGCGGTTGAAGATGGCCTCGTGCGCCGTGCGACCGCGTTCGGCGGGCACGTCGTAGCTGTCGCGGCCCTCGCCGTAGTAGATCGAATATTTCGCCGTGGCCTCGATGTGCTGCAGGCCGCGGTCGAGGAGCGAGAAGGCCGCGTCGTTCTCGCCCATCAGGCGGTGCCCGAGCCGGTGGGCGACCATCAGGATGCGGACGGAGCGGATCGTGTCGGCGAACAGCGAGTGCGGGCCGTTGAACGAATAGATGTAACCGCCGCCGCCGTTGATCGCGGACCAGCGCGCGGCCTGGACGGCGCCGGAGACCTTGAGCGCCAGCTCGCACGACGCGATCTCGTCGTCGGGCAGCCGGCCCTCGCGCTGCAGGCGCAGCCAGTTGCCGTAGGTCGACAGGTTGTTGAAGCCGTGGTCGTGCACGCCGGTGTGCGAGACGTGGGAGGCCATGCGCTCGAGCGTGAGCTGGCGCGCGGAGTCGGCGAAGCGCGTCTCGCCGGTGGCGTCGAACTGCAGGAAGGCGGAGCCGTAATTGAAACCCTCGGTCCACTCGGTCCAGCCGCGCGTGGTGTATTTGCCACCGGCGGTGAAGACGGGCGAGCCCTTCGCCGGGTCGTATTCCTTCAGGATGAGGTCGATCTTCCGCCCGGAAAGTTGCCAGAACCGCGCCAGGGCGGGCATGAGGGCGGAGGCGTTCAGCTGGTCGTCGATTTTCATGGGCAGAAGAGCGGTCAGCTTTCAGCGATCAGCTGTCAGCCGGAAGGGGTGTGTCGATAGTTGTTTGGTTTGCGGCTGATGGCTGACAGCTGAAAGCTTCACTCAGTACCGTTTGTCCTTGCGGAGGTGGAGGATCACGAACGCCGAATCCGCGAGCGCCTCGTAGCCATGCTGCTGGATGGCGTCGAACTGGATGCTGTCACCGGCGCGCAGCTCGACGGTCTCGTGGGGCAGGGTGAGGCGGATGCGGCCGTTCGTGACCCAGCAGACTTCCGTGTCGTCATGGTGGATCTCCGGGCGGTTGACCCTGGCGCCCTTCGGGGCGGAGCCGAGGTGGACGACGGCGTTGGCGTACTTTACCTGGCGGAACCTGAAATCGCCCGAGCGATAGGCCTTCTCGGCGGTGCGGTGCGCGAGTTCCGATTCGCACATCGCCAGCAGGTCGGTGGCGCTCAGGCCGAAGGCGCGGGCGAGGCGGTAGAGGGTGTCGAGCTCCGCCGACTGCTGGTTGCGCTCGAGCTTGGAGATGACGGCGAGCGACACGCCGGATTTCTCCGACAGCGCCGCCAGGGTCAGCGCATGCTGGTCGCGCAGGGTGCGCAGCACCGAGAAGTTGAATTTCGGGGTAAGCCTGGCCATTTCTCTCAAATCAAAATATGACCTGTTTATTGCTGTCAAAGAAAATAACCTCCGGGGCCGGTCCCGGCGCCGGCCGGGGCGGCGGCGGGGTGATTTCAGCTATACGCTATACCTGACCCGGGCTAGCCAAAGCCCGTGGCGGAAAATTCCATGACCCACCCCCGTCCATGGCTGCCTCCGTCGTCCTTTCCCCGGCTGGATTGTCCGCCCGCCCGCGCTCACAGCGCCGCGAGCCACCCGCCATCCACGTAGAGCACCTGGCCGTTGACGAAGTCCGAGGCGGGCGACGCGAGGAAAATGACGGCGCCGAGCAGGTCCTGCGGCGCACCCCAGCGGCCGGCGGGCGTACGCGCCTTCACCCACGCGTCGAACTCGGGCTGCGCCGCGAGGTGCGAGGTCATGTCGCTCAGGATGTAGCCCGGGCCGAGGCCGTTGGCCTGGACGCCATGCGGGCCCCATTCCACGGCCATGGATTTGGTCAGCAGCTTGAGCCCGCCCTTGGCGGCGGTGTAATTGCCGGTGGTCGGGCGCGTCGCCTCGCTCATCAGCGAACAGACGTTGATGATCTTGCCGCGTTTTTGCGCGATCATGCCCGGGGCCACGCCGCGGGCGACGTTGAAGGCGCCGGTGAGGTTGACGTCGATGACCTCCTGCCATTGCGCCGGGGTCATCTGCACCAGGGGCGCATAGCGATGGATGCCGGCGTTGTTCACCAGGATGTCGAAGGGCCCGCGCGCGGCGATCTCGGCCGCCAGGCGCTCGCGCACCTCGTCGGCCCGCGCGACGTTGAAGGCGACGCCCTCCGCGGCCCGGCCCGCGGCGCGCAGGCGCGCCACGGCGGCCGCGAGGCGGGATTCGTCCAGGTCGTTCAACACCACGCTGGCGCCCGCGGCGCCCAGCGCCTGCGCGTAGGCGAAACCCAGGCCCTGGCCCGAGCCGGTGACCAGCGCGCGGCGGCCCTGCAGCGAAAACCATCCGGATGGGTCCATGGCTGCGTGTCATTGCGGCCCGTGCGGCGGAGCGCAACTTTCTTATGATCGCCCCGCGCCAGAAACCCGCCCGCCCGCCGCTGTCGCGCGGCCCGGCCCGCGCGGAATTTCCCGTTGGCTGCACCACGATCGTGCACGAGGGGGCGGATCGTCCCGACGGCCGGTGCACGGGCATGGACTTCGCCATCCTCCGCCTCGGGGCGAACCGGCCATGGCGCGAAACCACGGCCATGGAGACGGTGCTGGTGCTGCTCGACGGCGATGTCGAGGCGGACCTCGACGGGGACGTGAAGCGGGCGCACCGCTCGTCGCTTTTCGACCAAAACCCGGTCACCTTTCATTGCGGGCGCGGCACGCCGCTGCACTTGCGTGCGGGCGCGCGCGGGGCGGAATTCGCGCTGATCCGCGCGGCCAACGCCCGCCGGTTGCCGACGCGCTGCTATGGCGGAGCCGACGTGGCCACCGAGGACCGCGGCGCGGGTCTTGTGCAGGGAGCCTGCCGCCGGCTGGTGCGCACGATCTTCGACCACGCCTCCCGCCCTGATTCCAACCTCGTCGTCGGCGAAGTGGTGAATTTTCCCGGCCGCTGGTCCAGCTACCCGGGGCACCACCACCCGCAGCCGGAGATGTACCATTATCGTTTCACCCTGCCGCAGGGCTACGGCCACGCCGAGGTGGGTGACGACGTCTACAAAGTCCGGCACGGCGACACGGTTGTGATCCCGGGCGGCCTCGACCATGCGCAGGTCTCCGCGCCCGGCTACGGCATGTACTACCTGTGGGTCGTGCGGCACCTGCCGCGCCGGCCCTACCGCGGCTTCACCTTCTCCCCCCAGCATCGCTGGCTGCTCGATCCGGCCCGCCAGGGCTGGCAGCCCCTCCTGCCTTCGCCATGAAAACCATCCGCATCACCACGGCGGCGGCGCTCGTCCGCTTCCTCCAGGCCCAGTACGTCCGCCGCGACGGTGTCGAGCACCGCCTGATCAACGGCGTGTGCGGCATCTTCGGGCATGGCAACGTCACCGGCTTCGGCCAGGCGCTCGAGGAGCATGGCGGGCGGGGGCTGCGTTATTACCAGCCGAAGAACGAGCAGGCCATGGTGCACACGGCCGTCGCCTATGCGAAGACCCGGCGCGGCCTCGGCACGCTGGCGTGCACCAGCTCGATCGGCCCCGGCGCCACCAACATGCTCACCGGCGCGGCCACCGCGACCGTCAACCGCCTGCCCGTGCTGCTGCTGCCCGGGGACATCTTCGCCAACCGCCGCCCGGCCCCGGTGCTCCAGCAACTGGAGAACCCGGCCTCGCAGGATCTCAGCGTCAACGACTGCTTCCGCCCGGTCTCGCGCTACTGGGACCGCATCAACCGGCCGGAGCAGCTGCTCACCGCGCTGCCCGAGGCCATGCGCGTGCTGGCCAGCCCGGCGGAGACCGGCGCGGTGACGATCGCCCTGCCGGAGGATGTCCAGGCCGAGGCCTTCGACTGTCCGGTGCATTTTTTCCGCAAGCGCGTGTACGAGATCCACCGCACGATCCCGGCCCGCGCGCCCCTTGCCGCGGCCGTGCGGCTGCTGCGCGCCGCGAAGCGCCCGCTGCTCGTCGCGGGCGGCGGCGTGCATTATTCCGACGCCTGTGCCGCGCTCCGGCGCTTCGCCGGGGCGACCGGCATCCCGGTGGCGGTCACGCAGGCGGGCAAGGGCGCGCTGCTCGAGTCGCACGCGCTCGGCCTCGGCGCCATCGGCGTCACCGGCACCCTCGCGGCCAACCGCGTCGCCCTTGCGGCCGACGTGGTGATCGCGGTCGGCACGCGGCTGTCGGATTTCACCACTGCCTCGAAGACGCAGTTCCAGCACCCGCGCGTGCGCTTCGTGGCGGTCAACGTCCACGCCGGCGACGCGGCCAAGCACGGCGCGCTGCCCCTCGTGGGCGACGCCGGCGCCACGCTCGCGGCGCTGGCCCGGGGCCTGCGCGGCTGGCGCGCGCCGGCCGCCCACCGGCGCGCCGTTGCGCAGGCGAAAGCCGATTGGGAAAAACCGTGGCGCGCGATGACGGCCCCCGGCCGCCTGGGCCGCGACGGCCGCATCCTGCAGGGCGAGGTGATCCGCGTCCTCAACGAATTTTGCGATGCGCGCAGCACCGTGGTCCACGCCTCCGGCGGCATCCCGGGTGACATCCACAAGCTCTGGCGGGGCAACGCCGAGACCGACTACCACTCCGAGTACGGCTATTCGTGCATGGGCTACGAGATCGCCGGGGCGCTGGGCGTGAAGCTGGCTGACCCGCGCCGCGAGGCCTACGCCTTCCTCGGCGACGGCAGCTACCTGATGCTGAACCACGAAATTGTCACCGCGGTGCAGGAAAACGCCAAGATCACGGTCGTGCTGGCTGACAACAGCGCCTTCGGCTGCATCCACGGGCTGCAGCGCGCCTGCGGCGGGAACAGCTTTGGCAACGAATTCCGCCGCCGCGGGCGCGGCTCGGACCGGCTCGACGGCGCGCGGCTCGAGATCGACTA
>CAYZSN010000099.1:0-5631 GCA_964481095.1 uncultured Oleiharenicola sp.
GCCGCCGGCGAGGAGGGCGATGAACACCACCGACGAGGGCAGGCGCAGCGCCCGGCCGTAGACGACCGGCACCAGCAGGCGGCTTTCCAGCTCCTCGTAGAGCACCAGCGCCACGAAGACGGTGAAGGCCACCCACGGGCCGACGAGGTACGCCGCCGCCACGGCCGGCACGATCGTGAGGAAGGGCCCGATGTAGGGCAGCACGTCCATCACGGCGCCGAAGACCGCGATCGCCAGCGCGTTGGGCACGCCGCAGACCAGCAGCAGGGCGAAGATGAAGAGGCCGATCAGCGTGCAGGTGATCACCTGGCCGCGGATATAACCGCCGACGATCAGCTCGAGGTTGAGGAGGATGTGCGAGGTGCGGACATGGTGCTTGCGCGGCACGACCACGAAGAGCGCGCCGCGCAGCCGGACGCGGTCGAGCATGATGTAGACCGCGAGGAAGACCGCGGCGATGGCGTAGGCCACGATCTCGACGGCGCGGACCGAGGCATGAAAGACCGTTTCCTTCGAGTCCTTGAGCAGTTCGTCGTAATGGACGTTGCGCACGCCGTCGGCGATGAGCTGGCCGAAGGGCAGCTCGTCGAGGTAGGTGGCGAGGTGGTTGCGGATCTCCGCCTCGTGCACCACGACGTTGCGGCCCTGGTTGATCAGCGTCGGCACGGTGAGGAACAGCAGCAGGCCGACGACCAGCAGGCTGGCGAGGAAGACCAGCGCGATGGCGCCGTTGCGGCCCATGCGCCGGCGCTCGAGGGCCTCGACGAGCGGGTTGAGCGCGCCCACGAGCATGAACGCGGCGACGAGGACGAGCAGGACGGGCGCGAGATGGACGATCAGCCAGAGGCCCGCGAGGGCGCAGCCGACCAGCAGCAGGCTGCGCGGGGCGATTTCGAAACGGACCACCTGCGGCGCGGGCGCGGCGGAGACGGCTGGGCGGTTGGCGGACGGCATCCTTGTTAGTCCGCCGCCGGGGGCGGAAGGTTCGGCGCGGAGGCCGCCCGGGGCGATTATTTTTCATTTCCCGGGCCGGAAAGGGAACTCGGGCGCGCGGCCGCGACCGATTATCGCTTGCGGCGCGCCGCCGGGCGCCTTCCCATGCGCGCCATGGCGATGGAATTCGGCTGGTGGGACAAGGACGACGAGGGCGTGAAATGGCAGATCAACGCGCGGTTTCACGGCGGGAACGTCGTGTTCAGCCGCAAGCACGGGCACCACACGTCCTGGGAGGAGTTCGACCCCACCGACGAGCAATGGGACCGGTTGATCAGGGAGGCGGAGCGCCGCCTGCCGCGCCGGCTCATGAGCGCGAAGGAATTCGCGCAGCTGAAGGGACAGCGGCCACGTTAGCAGTAAGCGATAAGCTGTAAGCCCTGATGCCGTGCATTGTCTGGCTTATCGCTTATAGCTTATTGCTTAAAGCTCCTTTGGCCAGCGGCCACAGGTACAGGAACGCCGGGGCGAGTTCCTCCGGGCGCTCGGCGATCCAGCGGTCGACCTGGGCGGGCGTGAACCAGTCGCCGCGCTCGATCTCGTCGGGCTGCAGCACAAACGGGCCTTCCGCTTCCACGCGATAGACCCACACGAATTCCTGGCCGGTTTCCTCTCGGGCCTCGATTTTGAAAAGCCGCCGGGGCGGCTGCGCCGGATGGCAGCCGAGCTCCTCGGCCAGTTCGCGCACCGCGGTGCCGTCGTAGTCCTCGCCGGCGCCGACGTGACCGGCGGCCGACGAATCCCACACGCCGGGAAACAGGTCCTTCTGCAGCGAGCGCTGGTGGAGGAAAACCTGCCCGGCGCGATTGAAGACGAGCAGGTGCACGGCGCGGTGGCGCAGCTTCAGCCGGTGGACGTCGCGCCGCGCCAGCTGGCCGGTCACGCGGTCCTGCCCGTCCACCACGTCGAAGAGTTCGTCGAGATTCTGGGCCATGGGGAGAAGCAATAAGCAATGAGCTTTAAGCGGTAAGCTCAAGCCCAGCCTCAGCCGGCGAATCCTGATGTCAGGTCGTTGTAGTCTGCGGAGGCAGGCTGACGAATGTAGGTCGGGGTTTATCCCCGACATCACATGTGGGTGTCGGGCATAAAGCCCGACCCACATTGAATCGGGCTGGCATTATTTGTTTGTGCTCTTTGTGCCTTTTGTGGCCAACCTGTCCTGATGTCTTTTCGAGCGGGCATAACCCCGGTGCTCTGCGGCCTACTGCTGGTTGCGACCGCACAGGCGCAGATCGGGCCGGAGATCGCGCGGCAGCACGCGGCGCGGGCGGGTGACCGGCTGGCGGCACTGTCCGGCCTGCGGGCCGAGGGCCGCATCCTCATCGCGGGCGAGACGGTCGCCTTCACGATGCTCGCGCAGCGGCCGGGCAAGCTCCGCGTCGAGAGCGGCCCGCCCGCGCGCCGCGTGGTGCAGGCCACCGACGGCGTCGCGCGCCCGTGGATCAGCCATCCCGCTACGGCGGGCGGGGCGCCGCAGGACATGACCGAGGCCGACGCGCAGGATTTCATGGGGAACGCCGACTTCGACGGCCCGCTCGTGGATTACGCGGCGAAGGGCTACTCGGTGGACTACGCCGGCGAGGATGCCGTCGACGGCCGCCGCGCGGCCAAGCTCCTGCTCATGGGGCGGCGCGACGAGATCTTTTTCCTCTGGGTCGACGCCGGGACGCACGAGATCGTGAAGCGCCTCGTCTATCGCACCCGGCAGGACAAGCGCATCGCGATCGAAACGCTGTTCAGGGATTTCCGCCCGGTCGGCGGCGTGCCGCAGCCCCACCGGGTCGAGACCTTCGCCGACGGCCAGCCGGTGTACGTGATGACGATCGACACGATGGAGGCGAACCCGGTGATCGCGCCGGGGGCGTTCGCCAAACCCTGAAAGCGATCAGCAATCAGCTTTCAGCGGTCAGCTCAGTCCTTCGACAATTCCCCGGCGCGCCGAGTGGCGGCAAGGATGGTTTCCTTCAGGATATCGCGGAAGTTTTTCGCGGCGAGCACCTGCAAGCCGGCGAAGGTCGTGCCGTTGGGCGACGTGACCTTGTCGCGGAGGGTTTCCGGCGGGACGTCGCCGCGCGCGAGCAGCCGGGCCGCGCCGAGCGTGGTCTCCAGCGCGGCACTGTAGGCGACATCCGCCGGCAGGCCGGCGGCGATGCCGGCTTCGCGGAGGCCGGCGATAAATTCGAAAACGAAAGCCGGCCCGCCGGCGCTGAGCGCGGTCAGGGCGTCGAAGTATTTTTCGTCGAGCGCGACGAACCGGCCGAGCGCGCCGAGGAGTTTCCCGACCAGCACGGCGTCGGCCGGCGCCAGCGGCGCGAGCGAGCAATAGGGCGTGAAGCCGGCGCCGATGGCCACCGGCGTGTTGGGCATGGTGCGGACGACATTGCGGGCGTGCGGGAAAGTGCGGGCGAGGGTGGCGAGTTTCTTGCCCGCGAGGACGGAAATCACGAGCTTGCCCTTCGCCAGCTCCGCCAGGCGCGGATCGGCCGACGCGAGCGACTGCGGCTTGAAGGCAACGACGACCGTGTCGGCGCCGCCGAGGAGCTTCGCCAGGTCCGGCTCGTGCGCGATGCCGGTGTCCGCGGCGAGCTTCGCCGCCGAGGCGCCGCCCTTGCTCGTGCACGCGAGGTCGGTGGGCGCGCAGACCTGGCGGTCGAGCAGGCCGCGGACGAGGGCCGAGGCGAGGTTGCCGGCGCCGAGGAAAGCGATGCGGGGCATAAGCGAGGTAAGGTTTAAGGAGTAAGGTTTAAGCCACGCGAGCGGAAATGCGCCGGCAGTGAGGCACTAGAAAAGTGTGGGAGGGGCTTTATGCCCCGACGTGGGAGGTGCGGATTTTAGCCGGGGCATAAAGCCCCTCCCGCATTAGGCGGACTAAATACCAACTACCAAGTACTCCAGCGCTCAGGCGCTGGACGGTTTGTTCCGGCGCTCGAGCGGGTGGCGGCTGGTCGCGATCGCGCCGCCGCCGTTGCGCGTCATGAGGGTGACCTCGCCGCCCATGTTGCGCATGGAGTGGCGGGCGATGGTGAGGCCCATGCCGACGCCGACCGTGTGCTTGGTGCTCGTGAAGGGCTCGAAGGCGTGGTCGCGGATCTCGGGGTCGATGCCGCGGCCGCGGTCCTCGATGTGGATCAGGGCGAAGCGGCCTTCCTCGGGCTTGTCGATAATCTCGGTGCGGATGTTGATCGGGCGCTTGTCGTCCGGAGCGTCGCCGTAGCTTTCCCACGCGTTGACCAGGAGCTTGGAGAGCACCTCCTCGAAGACCTCGACGTTGGTGTCGATGAGGATCTCGCCGGCGCCGTTCTCGATGGTGATGGGCTGGTCGATCTTGTACTCGATCTGGTAGCGGCGGATGCCGCTGTCCACCATGCGGGCGAGGGAGGCGCGGATGAGCGGCGGGCGGTTCTTCACCACGAGGCTGGTGAGCTGCTTGATGATGCCGACGATGCGGTTGACGGCATCCTCGAGGTGGGAAGCGTTCTTCTTCACCAGCTCGGGCTTCTCGTGGTAGGCCTTGATCAGGTCGACGTAGCCGATGACGACGCCGAGGAGATTGTTGAGGTTGTGCGCGATGCCCTGGGTGACGGCGCCGATGGTGGCGGAGCGGCGCGAGTCGCCGAGGCGGCGCTGGAGGTCGATGAGCTCGCGGTTGATCTGGACGAAGCGGAGCTGCGTCTGCACGCGGGCGAGGGTTTCGTCGAGGTCGATGGGCTTGGTGATGTAGTCGACGGCGCCGACGCCGAGGCCCTCGATCTTGCCCTCCTTGGAGGTGCGGGCGGTGATGAAGATGATCGGGATGGACTTGGTCTCGTGGTCGGCCTGGAGGCGCGAGCAGACCTCGATGCCGTCCATTTCGGGCATCATGACGTCGAGCAGGATGAGGTCGGGCTTGTCGGCCGCGACGAGGTTCAGGGCCTCCTGGCCCGAGTAGGCCGTGGCAATGGTCATGCCTTCACGCTCGAGCTTGCGTTTCAGCAGCTGGACGTTGATCGGCTGGTCGTCGACCACGAGGATCTTGGGGGCGGCCATATGGATTGAGGCGGTGCGGAGCGAAGAGGGTTTGCCCGGGACTGGCAAGGTTCCGTTCGGCCGGGGTTTAAGGCGCCCTCACCGGGGCAGGTTGGCGTTCTGGCGGTACGCCTTGACGGTGTTGGCCATCAGCATGGCGACCGTCATCGGACCGACACCGCCCGGGACCGGCGTGATTTTCGCGCAAAGCGGCGCAACCGTCGGGAAATGGACGTCGCCCGTCAGCCGGAAGCCGGACTTCTTCGTGGCGTCGGCCACGCGGTTCATGCCGACGTCGATGACGACGGCGCCGGGCTTGACCATGTCGGCGGTGACGAACTCGGCCTTGCCGATGGCAGCGATGAGGACGTCGGCCTGGCGCGTGATGGCGGGCAGGTTGGCGGTTTGCGAGTGGCAGACCGTGACCGTGGCGTTGGCCCACTCGGCGCGCGACATCGCGAGCAGGGCGACGGGCTTGCCGACGATGAGGCTGCGGCCGAGGACGACGACGTGCTTCCCGGCGAGCTTCACGCCCGAGCGCTTCAGCAGTTCCATGATGCCGGCGGGCGTGCAGGCGACGAAGCCGTCGGGGTCCTCCTGCGCGAGCTTGCCGAGGTTGAGCACGTGGAAGCC
>CAYZSN010000100.1:0-4577 GCA_964481095.1 uncultured Oleiharenicola sp.
CCCGCCGCCGCGCTCGATGCCGACCACGCGGGCCTGCAGCCGGTCGGCCTTGAGCTGGTTCCAGGCGGCACTTTTCTCGCCGCCGCCGGTGAGGCGGATTTCCCGCACGAGGAAGTCCGGACGCAACCGCCGCACCGCATCGCGATAGAGGCAGTATTCGAGGGCGACGCCCTCGAGCATCGCGCGAAAGAGGGTCGCCGCCGAGGCGTTCCACTGCAGTCCGGCCCAGCTGCCGCGCAACTGCGGCCAGGCCGGCGAGACGCGCCCGCCGAGGTGCGGCACGAAGTAGGGCAGGTGTGCGTCGGCCGCATCATCGGCCGCCGCGCGGTCCAGGTCGGCGAGCGACCGCGCCTGGTCGAGCAGGTTCGTCCGGAACCACTCGAGATTCTGCCCGCCGCCATTGATGTAGGCGTAGGGGTGCCAGAGTCCCGGCAGGACGGAGCGGCCGCAGCCGAGGATCCCGCTGTCGTCGGGCAGGAATTCCGTCGTGGTGGCGGCGAAGACCGCGGCGGTGCCGGCGACGTCCACGCAGATGCCGGGCGCGGTGGCGCCGCACGCGAGGAAGCTTGCGGCCGTGTCGCCGCAGCCGGCGAAGACGGGCGTGCCGGCGCGCAGGCCGCAGTTCACCGCCAGGCCGGACGTCACCTGCCCGACCTGCGCGGTGGACGGGACGATGCGCGGCAGTTTGGCCGGGTCGACGCCGAAGAGCGCGCAGAGCTCCGGGTCCCACGCCAGGCGCGAATTGTCCGCGAACCCGGAAAAATGGAGGTAGGTGGGATCGATGAAGGCCTGGTCCCCGCGCAGGCCGCACAGGCGCATCGCGACGTAGGCGGCCGGCTGCACGAACGCGTGGATGCGGGCGAACACCGCGGGTTGCTCGTGTTTCCACCACAGGATCTTCGGGCCGTGGTTGAAGCTGGGGGCGTTGCCCGTGCGGCGCAGGATGAGATCCGCGTGGGGCCGCATGCGCTCGATGTAGGGCGAGCAGCGCGTGTCGAGCCACGAGTCGTAAGGCGTGACCGCCAGGCCTTCCGCATCGATGCCGACGACCCCGGCCATCTGGCCCGCCAGCGCCACGCCGGCGACCAGCGCCGGGTCCGCCCGGGCCTGGGCCAGGCAGTCGCGGATGGTGTCGAGCACGGCGTTCAGCTGGTCGGTGGTGTCCTCCTCGACCGCGCCCGGCGCCGGTTGCCGGGGCTGCGAGCGCACGAAAGACTCGGCGACGGCGGCGCCGTCCTCGCGGTGCAGCACGGCCTTGGTGCCCTGCGTGCCGATGTCGATGCCGAGGAGCAGGCGCACGGGGGAAAGCATTAGAGGTCGAAGGCGATCCGCGTCTTCAGGCCCCTGCCGGCCATCGCCTCGGTGATCGCGGCCTTCGCCTCCGCGATCGGGAAGGTGCCCGTGATGAGGTCCTCGACGCCGATCGCGCCGCTGCCGATGAGGTCGAGCGTGAGCTGGAAATGCCGCAGGCTCTGGCGCGTCGTGCCGGTGACCAGGAGCTGGCGGTAGTGGATGAGGTTGGTGTCGAGCGGGACGAGCGACTTGCCCTTGGGCAGCCCGCCGAAGAAGATCACCCGGCCGTTGATCGCCGCGAGTTCGATGGCGCGGGTCTGCACCGCCGCCACGGGGCAGGCGGTGATGATGACATCCGCGCCCTGGCCGCCGGTCAGCCGGTGCAATTCGGCCCCGGGGTCGCCCATCACGGTGAGGAACGACGGGTCGATTTTTTTCGCCAGCTCGAGCCGCTCCGGCTGCAGGCCGTTCAGGATGACCTTGCCCGCGCCGGCGCATTTCGCGAGCTTGGCGTGCATCAGCCCGATGGGGCCCGGGCCGATGATCAGGACGGTGTCGCCCGGCACGATGCGCGCCTTCTCCCACGCATTGTAGACGCAGGCCAGCGGCTCGACCAGCGCGGCCGCCGCGTAGCTGACGTGGTCGGGGATCGGAAACACATTGCCCTGCAGGACCGCCTCGCGGGGAATGCGCACGAATTCCGCGAAGGCGCCGTGATCGTGGATGCCCAGCGCGCGGTAGTTGGCGTCGAGGTGGCCCTCGCCGGCGACGACGAGCTTGCTCGGGGCGAGGTTGTAGTTCGGGGCGACGCAGACGCGCTGGCCGACCCGCAGCGACGTCACGCCCGGGCCCACCTGCGCGATCACCCCCGCCATTTCGTGGCCGAGCACGAGCGGCTGCTCCGGCGTCGCATGGGCGTGGCCGTGCTTGAGCATGCGGATGTCGGTCCCGCAGATGGACGCGCTGGCGGTGCGCAGCAGGACCTCGCCCTCGCCGGTTTCGGGGATGGGGATGTCCTGCACGCGCAGGTCGTCCGGCGCAAAGAGGAGGGCGGCTTGCATCGTCAGAGGAGATCGAGGTCGAGGCGGAACACGGGCGCGATGGTCTCGAGGTCGGTGCGCTGGTGCCCGGTCATGAGCAGGTAGTGGTGGGAGGCGAGGTGCGTCATCAGCCGGTGGCCGTCGCCGACGCGGACGATGCCGCCATTGCGGCAGTGGGACTCGGGGTATTGCGCGTAGCCCTCGAGTTCGCCCTCGGCGACGGTCATGCGCTCGAAGTTGGAATGAATCTTGGCCAGCGTGATGTCACCCACGGGCAGCAGCGCGTCGATCGCCGAGGCGTTGTCGTCCACGATGGACAGGACCTTGGGTTTCAACTTCCACTCCGTCGCGAACGGCTGCGGGATGACGCCCATGTAGCCGCAGTGCGCGACGAGGACGTAGTTGCGCGGGTCGCCCTTCACCGCGGGGAACTGGGCGATCTGCTCGTGCTTGAGCGCGGCGTCGCCGAGCAGGAACGGATACAGGTTGGTCATCATGATCGGGGTGCCCAGCGAGCGGTGGATGATCAGCTTGGTGAGCATGGAGACCGAGTCGGCCTCGCAACCCCAGATGATGCCGCTCTCCATGAAGAGGCGGTTCCAGGTGAGGCACGGGGTGGTGTCGGAGAAATGCGACTCGTTCAGGCAGTTGATGCCGATGGCGCGGACGTTGGGCTCGCCGGCGAGGTCGCCCTTCACCGCGAGATACAGCTTGGTCGCGCTGTTCAGGGCCCGGGGCGTGAGGCCGTCGACCGGCAGGTTCCAGTCCGCGCGCGCGCGCGCGGCGTCGGCGTCGGTCAGCGCCTTCGCGCGCTGCCCGAGGTCGCGGTAGCTGCGCCGCTCGATGGTGATCCCGAATTTTTTGACCATCCGCTGCGTGCACTCGTTTTCCCACCAGTAGAACCGCTTGAAGATCGCGGCCTGCTGGCCGTCGCCGGGATTGTCCTGGTAGACCACGAACTTGGTGGTCGTCAGCTCGCGGCGCACGCGCAGCGCGGCCAGGACCTTCCGCGCCTGCGCCAGGGAGTAGGGCGCGAGGGTGGCGACCTTTTGCTCCTTCAGGTAACTGATCAGTTCCCAGTCCCACATGGAGACGGTGCCGAATTCGGACGTGATGATCAGGATGGGGCGGTCGATGGCCTGGAAATCCGGGACGCGGCGGTAGGCCTCGCCGAGCAATTGCGGGAAGATGACGGCGTCCGCCGTGGGCAGGGGCTGGCCGAGGGCGACCGGGGGCAGGAATTCCGCCTCGCCGCCGAACAGGCCGCGCAGCGCGGTGAGCTGCCGGTCGAAGCCGGCATCGCGGCCGGGCTCGAAGTAAACGGGCAGGAGATCGATCTTCATGGGGGAGGGGGCGCGACGGGTTGCGGTTTGCGTTCGCGGAGGGAGGCGTTGCCCGCCACGACGCCGGCCACGGCGGCGCGGCCGTCCCGCCCGCCCGCGCGGGGCGGGCTTTGGCCGCGGATACAGGCGACGAAGTCGATGTCCTCGGCGAGGTAGGCGTCGCGGAACAGGCTGGTCCACGAGGCGATCGCCGGCCGCTGCAGGGATTTCTCCCGCGTGCACACGAGCGTGTCGCCGCCCTGCAGCGACCCGATCGTGATGAGGCCGTGCGTGCCGAGCACCTCGCAGCGGGCGTCGTAGGCGTATTGCACGCCCTGCGCGCCGCTGATGCTGGCCTGCGCGCCGCTGGCGAGCCGCGCGAGAAGCAGAACCTGGTCGTAGAAATCCGGGAACGATTTCGCCGCGTCGGGGGTGCGGTAGTTGCCGCCCAGGGCGTAAACTTCCGTCAGCTCGCTGCCGGTGAACCAGCGTACCGTGTCGAAATCGTGGCTGTTCACCTCCGCGAGCGGCCCGTTGCTTTTTTGCAGGTCGAACATCCACGGGCGCGGGTAGCTCGGCCCGTGGGTGAGGGTCCGCACCTGGACGACGGCGCCGATCTCGCCCGCGTCGACGCGGGCCTTGGCCTGGACAAAGCTGGCGCTGAACCGGCGCATGAAGCCGATCTGCAGGACGACGCCCGCGTGCACCGCCGCCGCGATCATGGCGTCGCATTCGGCCACGTTCATCGCCATCGGCTTCTCGCACAGGATGTGCTTGCCCGCCTGGGCGGCCGCGACCGCGATCTCGCGGTGGAAGGCCGTCGGCGTGGCGATCACCACCGCGTGCACCTCCGGCCGCTCGAGCGCGGCGCGGTAGTCGGTGAAGGCCTGCGGCGCCGCGAGCGCCTGGCGGGCCTGGGCCA
>CAYZSN010000101.1:0-10839 GCA_964481095.1 uncultured Oleiharenicola sp.
GCACCGCCACGGCGCGTCGGCCTCGCCGCTGGTGCCGGTGGGCGCGCTGGCCTCGGAACACGTCGGCCTGCATTTCCCGGTGCCCGTGCTCGGCGACCTCGTCGCCGGCCTGCCTTACATTGTTCCTTATTTGCCGGTGACGATCCCGATGGGCCTGCTCGGCCTGGTGGGCTCGCTGCAATGCCTCGAGTCGGCCGAGGCGGCGGGCGACAAATTCGCCGGGCGTCCCGCGCTCGTCATGAACGGCCTCGGCACGCTGGCCGCGGCGCTCTGCGGTTCGCCATACCCGACGACGCTCTATTACGGTCATCCCGGGTGGAAGGCGATCGGCGCGCGGGCGGGTTACTCGACGCTGAACGCGGCGTTCTTCACCGCGGTCCTGCTGACCGGCACCTTCAGCTACATCGCCTACGCCGTCCCGGTGGAGGCGGGCATGGCGATCCTCGTGTGGATCGGGGCGACCATGTTCATGCAGGCGTTTTCCTCGGTGCCGGTGAAGCATTACCCGGCGGTCGCCATCGGCATGCTGCCGCCGGTGGCGGGGTTCGCGGCGCTGATTTTCCGCCATGCGATGGCGGGCGCCGGGGTGCCGTTCTCGCCCGAGCTGCTCGAGAAAATCTCCACCCTGCGCAACTACGCGGTCGGCGGCGTTTTCGCGGGCGACTCCGGCTACATCTTCATGTCGATCCTCTGGTCGGGCGCGGTCGTCGCCCTGACCGAGCGCCAGTTCCGCCGCGCGGCGCTGTGGATGGTGGGCGCGGCGGTGTTCTCCGCGGGGGGCTTCATGCACGCGACGAGGGTCACGCCCTTCGACGTGATCGGCGCCGTGGCGCCGGCGTGGCCGTGGGTCTGGGCCTACCTCGGCACCGCGGCGCTGCTCGCCGCCATCCCGTGGATCGCCCGCCCGACGGACAACGTCGGACCGGGTTGAACCGGTCCGACGCAACATCCAACGTTCAACATCGAACGCTCAACGTTCAGGTCCCGAAGCTTCCGGCTGCGTTCCCGGTGGATGTTGAGCGTTGAACGTTGGATGTTCGATGTTTCGCGCCGAAGGTGCGTCACTCCTCGCCGTGGTGGTACGGCGTCTCTGTCATCTTGAAGAACTTTCCCTGCGGGCGAAAACCCCACTTCTTCGAATCGGGGTAATGGAAGATGTCGACCGGCGGGTTGTCGGCGATGATGTAGAACACGAGGTCTTCCCGCCCGGTGTTGATGAGCTGGTGGGCCTCCAGGGGCGGGTGGATGAAGGCGTCGCCCGCCGCCACCTTGTGCCGGCCCTTGCCGGCGCGGGCGGTGCCGGTGCCGCTCAAAATCACGTACATCTCCCACTGCGTCGTGTGGGAGTGGAAGGGGCAGGAGATCTTGCCGGGCGGCACGCGCACCAGTTCGAGGTTGAAGGGATGCCCCTGCTTCGGCCAACCGCGCGGCACATCACCGAGTGCGTCCGAGATGCCCTTGCCGTACTGCTCGTATTTGCCCTTGGGCGACTTCCAGTGCGACCACTTCAGTTTCGCAACGTTGGTTTTCTTCATGGCGACGCAGGAGCTAAGGCAGTTAACCGCTAATGGGCGCTAATCTTCGCTAATGAAAACTGAGAGGCTTGGCCCTTAGCGTCAATTAGCGCGGATTAGCGGTTGAGAACCGGTTCGTTGACGACCGGGTTGGTGAGCGTGCCGATCTTTTCGATCTCGATGCTGACGGAATCGCCGGCCTTCAGCCAGACGGGCGGGTTGCGAGCGAAGCCCACGCCGTGCGGCGTGCCGGTCAGGATGACGGTGCCGGGCAGGAGGGTTTTGCTCGCGCTGAGGAATTCGACCAGCGTCGGCACGTCGAAGATCATGTCGTTGGTGTTCCAGTCCTGCAGGACCTCGCCGTTGAGCACGGTCTTGATGCGGAGGTTGTTGGGGTCGGGGATCTCGTCCTTCGTCACGAGCACCGGGCCGAGCGGGCAGAAGGTGTCGAAGCTCTTGCCCTGGCACCACTGGCCGCCGCCGCCGTCGCGCTGCCAGTCGCGGGCGCTGACGTCGTTCGCGCAGGTGTAGCCCAGCACGTAGTCGAGCGCCTGGGCCTTGCTGGCGTTCTTGCATTTTTTTCCGATGACGACCGCGAGCTCGCACTCGTAATCGACCTTGCTGCTCGGCAGCTTGACCGGGATCTCGATCGGGTCGCCGGGGTGCTGCACGCTCGCGGTGTTCTTGACGAAGAGCACCGGGTGCGGCGGCGGCGGAAGATTGCTCTCGGCCGCGTGCTTCTTGTAGTTCAGGCCGATGCAGAGGAGGTTGACGGGGTCGAGCGGCGCGAGCGCCTTGCCCGGCTGGACCACCCGGTCGGTGACTTGGAACGAGCCGAAGATGTCACCGGTCACCGCGTGCGCCGAGCCGTCGGGTTGAAGCGCGGCGTAGGCCGGGCCCTGCGGGGTGAGATGGCGGAGGAGTTTCATGGGGGAGGGTAGCTAAGAGCTGGGAGCAGGGAGCATGGAGGCGGGCTACAAACCCGAATTAGAGCGAAACATTGCGGCGAGCCCGGCCTTGTCGAGGCGCTTCTCGGCGATGCCGATCATGGCGTCGTAGAGCCCGGCATTGCTGAGGGACGAAGTTTTCACGCCGTTCAATTCGAGGAAATAGAGCGCAGCCAGTACAGCGGTGCGCTTTTTGCCATCGATGAATGCCTGGTTCTCTGCGAGGTGGAATGCGTACGCCGCGGCCATGTCGGCAAGATCGCCACTTCCATAGCTGAAAACGTGCTGAGGTTGGGCGCGGGCGGATTCGAGGCCGTGTTCATTGCGCAGGCCATCCTGGCCGCCGTGCTCCTCCAAGGAAAGACGGTGCAAGGCGTCAACCGTGGCCCGGTCGACGTAACGCGGCTCGTTCATTGGGCCAGCTTGTGGAGCAGCTCCTTGCGTTCCTTGAAAAGTTTGCCCGCGATGCGCTGGAATTCCGTCTCGCCCGTGCTTTTCTTGGGCACAGCAGCCTTCCTCGTCCGCTTCTTGGCGGCGTAGGGGGCCTGGGGATCGGCGACTTTGGACGGCTTCTTGCTCACGGCGGGACGGTGCTCCCTGGGGGTGATTGTGTCAACCGGAGCGACATCCGGAATGAGCACGCTTACCGGCGGATCCGTCCATGACAGTTGTGCCCGACCCCGGGATTCGACGGACTAAGTAGTCTATTAAACTACTTAATCGGTTGGTGGATGTCCGTCAGGGTTGCGGCCACCTACGGGGAAACTCAAGTTCGCTTGCGCGACTTGCGCCCGCCCTTGCTTGGGGTCGCTTGGAATCCGTCCTTCGCCCGATGCTCGGCCAGGACGACCGGGTCGGTCGTGAAGTCGAGCAGCTCGGCGAGATCCAGGCCGCAAGCCTTGGCCAGTTTTTCCAAGGTGGGCAGGGTGATGTTCAATTTCCGTCCGGCTTCGACTTGCTGATAGTGCTTGTAGGTCAACCCGGCGCGCTCGGCAAACGCCTCCTGGCTGAGGCCGATTGCCTCCCGGAGAGCCCTGACGCGTGCCATCAGCCGTTTCGCCGTGTCGTTTGCCACATCCGAGCTTAGCCGGAGATCGAATACTCAAACACCCGTCTATCGGTAGTGTTTTGCTGGACACCCCCCTAACGGTAGTGTGCGTTGTGAGGGCGTCGATGCCCGACACGCCTCCAACTGCCAGCGCGGCCCCCATCCGCCTGCCTCTCACCTCCGCCGACCCGTTCCTGTCGCGCTATGAGGAATTGAAGGCCCTGTTCCCGATAGCGGTCACGGACGGGCAAGTGGATTTGGAAAAACTGCGGGCCGTGATGGGTGGGCAGGTAGCTTCCGGCCCGGAGCGCTATGGGCTGTCTTGGGCCGGCAAAGGCGATGCGCTGAAGGTACTGCGGCAGCTTACGACTGCCACGCTGCTGCCGGCGCCATCGGAATCGGTGAATTGGGATTCGACGGGCAACGCAATCATCGAAGGCGACAACCTTGAGGTGCTCAAGGTGCTCCAGCAGGCCTATCACGGGAAGGTGAAACTCATCTACATCGACCCGCCCTACAATACGGGCGGGGATTTCATCTACCCGGACGACTATTCCGAAGGGCTTAGCAGCTACCTGCAGTTTACCCGCCAGAAGGACGAAGAAGGCCGCAGGCTTACAACCAACGTGAGCACCAGCGGGCGCTATCACTCCCGCTGGTTGACGATGATTTATCCGCGGCTTTTCCTCGCCCGAAACCTCCTCCGCGAAGATGGCGTGATCTTCGTCTCCATCGACGATCACGAAGTGCACAACCTGCGGCTTGTGATGGACGAGATTTTTGGAGAGGAAAATTTTGTCGCTCAAGTTACAATCCAGATCAATCCAAAGGGGCGCGTTTTGGATCCGCATTTTGCGCGGACGCACGACTTCGCCCTTATTTATACTCGCGCGCCCTTGGAGTTCGATCTCGGCATTCCCAAAACATCCGAGGAAATCGAAAACGATTTCGACGAGCGCGACGAGAAAGGGGTTTTCCGGTCGCTGGAGCTTCGAAATACGCACCGGCAATTTGGCCGGCACAACCGCCCCAAGCTTTGGTTTCCCATTTTTGCCGATACGGCAAAAGGTTCCATCTCCTTGGATAAAGATAAAACGCACACGGTGGAAATTCTTCCGACGTGGGATGACGGCTTCGAAGGTTGTTGGACTTGGGGAAAGTCTAAGGCGTTTGAGCAATCGGTTGATCTCTACGCCCGTGAGGTAAACGGACGCTGGAAGGTTTTCCGAAAAGCCCGCGCGCTTGATGAGGATGGCCAGGTTGTTCGCCGCAAACTCAAGACCATCTTTGCAGATCGTCCCTTCCATACCGAAAAAGGCCAGGAGGCGTTCGATACGCTCATGGGCGCTGGTTTGTTTCAGGCCCCTAAGCCCGTGGGCTTGGTTTCGACGCTATTGAGGCTGGGTTCGCCCAATGATCTCATTCTCGATTTCTTCGCCGGCAGCGGTACGACGGCGCAAGCCGTGTTGGAGTTGAACAAGGAGGATGGCGGCAACCGAAAGTTCATTCTTGTCCAGCTGCCGGAGCCGACGGGCCGTAAAGATTTTCCGACGATTGCCGAAATCACGAAGGAACGCGTGCGCCGGGTTATCCAACGCATGGAGAAGGAGCAGACGGGGGAACTGGCGCTGGCTGGCGGTGCGGCTCCGGACCTCGGCTTCAAGGCTTTCAAGCTCGCCCCCAGCAATTTTGCGGTATGGGACCCTGGGCTGGTGACGAGCGATCCCGCCAAACTGGCCGAGCAGTGGCAGCTGACTGCCGACAATGTGCGCTCCGATGCGCAGGAACAGGCGCTGCTCTACGAGCTCATGCTGAAGTGCGGCTTGCCGCTGGCGTCGACGCTGGAGGCGGTGCAGGTCGCCGGGGTGCGCGCATTCCGTCTCGATGAAGGCAGGCTGATTGTCTGCCTTGCGAGAATTCTCACCCAGGAGGCGCTACGGTCGATGATCCGGCTCAAGCCGCAGTCGGTGCTGTGTCTCGACGTTGGTTTCAAGGGCAATGATGCCCTTAAGGTCAACGCGCAGTTGGAATTCCAGAGTCACGACATCCAATTCCGGACCGCCTGATCGTGAAGCTGCATTTCAACGCGCAGGAGCCCTACCAGCTCGAGGCCATTCAGTCGGTGGTCGATCTCTTCGCCGGGCAGCCGGTGGCGGCGGGTAGCTTCGAATGGCAGGCCAACCAGTTCGAGCCGGAGCTGCTCGGTTCGCTCGGAATTGCCAACGCCTTGGCCCTCACCGACGGGCGTTTGCTGGAGAACTTGCGGGCGGTGCAACAACGCAACAAGCTCGATGCTTCGGGGGCGCTCGCTTCGGATGACATCCTCGGGTCGCGTAATTTTTCCGTCGAGATGGAGACCGGGACGGGCAAAACCTACGTGTTCCTTCGCACCATCCACGAATTGCATCGGGCTTATGGCTGGAAGAAGTTCGTCATCGTGGTGCCCAGCGTGCCGATCCGCGAAGGTGTCACGCAGAGCCTGGAGTCGATGGCCGAGCACTTCGAATCGATCTACGGCAAGGTGGCGCTCGACAAATGGGTCTACGATTCATCCCAAGCATCGCGCTTGCGCCAGTTCGCATTGGGCAACCAGCTTCAGGTGCTCGTGATGAACATCCAAGCGTTCGATAAAAAAGATATTGCGGTGGTGCATCAGCATACGGAACGAGGATACAAGCCAATCGAGTTTATTCAGCAGGCCCAACCCATTGTGATCATGGATGAACCCCAAAATATGGGGAGTGAAAACAGGCGCCGGGCCATCCAGTCTCTCAATCCGCTTTTTATCTTACGGTATTCCGCCACCCATCTGAATCCTTATAACCTCGTCTACCGGCTCGATCCTGTACGCGCTTATGACCTTGGCTTGGTCAAGCGTATAGAAGTGGACTCGGTGACGGATGGCGGCGATTTCAACCGCCCTTACCTGGCGTTGGAGAGCGTGACGGCATCGCGCAAGGCCCTCGTGGCCAAGCTGAGGATCGACGTGGAACAGGCGGGCGGCGTGAAGCGCAAGCTCATCTCGGTGAAACGAAACGATGACGATCTTTTCGAGTTGTCCGGCCAGCGGGAAATCTATCGCGGCTACACGGTGACCGAAATCAATGCCGAGGGTTTTGTCTCCTTTGGGAATGGCGTGATCTTGCGTACCGGCGAGGCGCTGGGTGGACAGGAAGACGCCGTGATGCGGGTGCAGATCAAGGAAACGATCCTCGAACATTTTCGAAAGGAGCGTTCCCTGAGTGGACGACCGCATGGCGAACGCATCAAGGTGCTGTCGCTTTTCTTCATCGACCGGGTGGCCCACTATGCGTCGGCCGACGGCAAGATCCGCCGTTGGTTCGAAGAGTGCTACAGGGAGCTGGCGGCGCAGGCGGAATTCGCATCGCTTTCGCTACTCCCTGTGGAGATGGTGCACGACGGGTACTTTGCCCGGGACAAGGAAGAGGTGAAGGACTCCAGTGAGGGGAAATCGACGAAGGCTGACGACGAGGCTTACCAACTCATCATGCGCGACAAGGAGCGCCTGCTATCGCCCGACGAACCGCTGCGGTTCATTTTCAGCCATTCGGCGCTGCGGGAAGGCTGGGATAATCCCAATGTGTTCCAGATTTGCACGCTGCGGGAAGGGCAGAGCGAGATCCGCAAACGGCAGGAAGTCGGCCGTGGGCTGCGTCTGGCTCGCATCGAGAACGGATTCCGCTGCGATGATCCGAGGATCAACCGGCTCACGCTGATCGCGAACGAGAGTTTTGCCGAATTCGCGCGGAAGCTGCAGTCGGAGCTTGAAGAGGAGTGTGGGGTGTCCTTTCAGGACCGGATTGTGAACAAGCGCGAACGCAAGAAAGCGAACCTGCGGAAGGAGCGCCTGCTTTCGGAGGAGTTTCGCGAATTGTGGGACCGCATCAGCTACAAGACGTGTTATGAAGTGGAGTTCTCCACCGGCGAGCTGGTGCGCCAGGCCGTGCGGGTGCTGAACGACGAACCTGAGGTCTCCATTCCGCAGATCGCGGTGGCGAAGGCCGAGGTGAAATTCACGGCAGAGGGGGTGGAGGAGGTTCCCCGCGTCCTTCGTCCGGTGCAGCTGGCGGATTACCATCCGCCCGTGCCGGACATCATCGGTTATCTCCAGCGCGAAACTGAACTCACCCGTTCCACGCTGGTGGAGATTCTCGTCAAATCCGGCCGGAGTGAGCAGGCGCTCAAGAACCCTCAGCAGTTTATGGAGCAGGCGGCTGGAGCCATCCGCCATGCGAAGCGCGAGCTCATGGTCGATGGCATCCGCTATGAGCGGGTAGAGGGCGAAGCGTACGCGATGCAGCTCTTCGAGAGCGAGGAGATCGAGAGCTACTTGAGCCGGTTGCTACCGGTCCAGCATTCGATTTACGACGCGGTCGAGTATGACTCCGAAGTGGAGCGCGCGTTCGCGGCCACGCTGGATGCGCACGAGGACGTGCGGCTGTTCGTTAAGCTGCCGCGCTGGTTCCTGGTCAAAACTCCGCTCGGCGATTATCGCCCGGATTGGGCCATTGTGCGCGAACGTGACGGCAGGGTTTATCTCGTGGCAGAGACCAAGGGTACCACGGACATCAAGTCCTTAGCTTCGAAAGAATCGCTCCGTATAAAGTGCGGCAAGCGGCACTTCGAAGATTGCCTACAAGTGCCCTACAAGGTGGCGACAACGCTGCAGGACATTTTGTAGAGAAGGACTGATCGGAAGGGCTCGCGCATATGGTCGGTGGTGGCAATTACGGAGAAATTACGGGTGGACGGTTGGCCGGGCCGGGCGGGCGGGCTAGGGTCGGACTCACAGTGAAACAAGGGTTGAAAACACCAGTCGGCTGACGCACTTTCCGGCCATGGCTATGTCGGTTGAGCAGATTGTCAGTGAAGCACGCTTGCTCCCGCGGGAGCTGGCCGCAGAGCTGTTTGACCGGCTGCTGGTGGAGACTTTCACCACCCCCGATCCCGAGACCGAAGCTGCTTGGAAGAAGGAAATCCAGCGACGCATCGCCGACATTGAAAGCGGCCGGGAACCCGGGGTGGACGGCGACGAGGCCATGGTGGAACTGCGTAAGATCGTCGGGCGGTGAAACCGCTGCGCCTCCATCGCGCGGCACGGGCGGAGATCAGGGCGGCAGCCGGGCATTACGCGGCGATTCATCCCGAACTCGGTCGGCTGCTTTACGACGCAATGGACGAATCATCAAAAAGGCGGGCGCATGTGGCCTGTGCTGTCTGTGGCTTGTGCCATCAGGGCAGCCGGCGGCTTGACGATGCAGACCAAAGATGCATCATCGTCTGCATGAGGACGACACTGAACCTGAACGATGCCCTGATGGAGGAGGCGGGCGAATATGCCGGCCTGAAGGAGAAGACCGCCTTGTTGCATGAAGGGTTGCGGGCGCTCATTCAGCGGGAGGCCGCAGCCCGGCTGGCGGCGCTGGGCGGCAAGGATCCCAAGGCTGCGGCGGCGCCGAGACGGAAGGCAGGCCCGCGGCGATGAGGGTCCTGGTGGACACCTCCGTCTGGATCGACCACTTCCATCGCGCCGATCCACAGCTGCAGGCCCGCCTGCAGGCCGGACAGGTGTGGACCCACACGGTTGTCATCGGCGAGCTGGCGGCGGGACGGCTCGGGCACCGCGCGGAGGTTCTCCGCCACCTGCAAAAGCTGCCGCGGGCCGACGAGATCGACCTGGCGGAGGGATTGCACCTCCTGGACGAGCATGCTCTCGCCGGGAAAGGCCTGTCCTGGTCGGATGTCCAGCTACTGGCCGCAGCGCGCATTGACGGGCTCAGGCTTTGGACGCGCGATCGCTCCCTGGCCAGGGCGGCGGCCGGGCTGGAGCTGACTTACACTGCCAGCTGACGGGAAGGCCCGCCGGGCGACGAACCGGTCGCGGCGGATTCCGGTCGCCGCTGCGGATAATCCCGGCGCGAGGATTTGTTCCGGATCTTTGAGATCAGCAGAATCACCCGGCTTCGTGGCTTCTGAATTCACCGGCTGAGAGTCTCGGGCTCGACTCGCGCGCGGCCCGTCTTGCGTTTCGTTTTCCACCCCGCTGAATCGGCGGCGCATGGCCCCGCCGCGCCGCAAGCACATCTTCCGGATCGCGCCGCCGCCGCCGATGACGATCTACGTGCGGCGCGGCTTCCTGCGCGTGCTCACGGAGGAGTTCGACGCGTTGAAGGTGAAACGGGCGGCGCTGGTGGAGGACAAGGTCGAGGCGCACAGCCAGGGCGACCTGCGCGAGAACTTCGGCTTCAAGGCGGCCAAGGACGCGATCCGGGCCGTGGATCGCAAGATGGACGAACTCGACCGCTTCTATCGCCGGAATACCTTCATCGAGGTCGATCCCGCCACCTGGCTCGCCAAGCCGGTCGACTTCCTCCAGCTCGGCCACGTGGCGCGGATCGAGAAGGAGGACGCGGGGACGAAGCGGAAGCACCGCTTCACCTTCCTCATCGCGACCTACGGCGAGACGGCGACCGACCCGGACAGCGGCATCGAATGCCTGCCGCACAATTCCCCGCTCGCCGCGGCGTTGCTGGGCCTGGCCGCCGGCAAGCCGGCGCAGGTGGACCTGCCCGCCGGCCCGGCGACTCTCACCGTCCTGTCGATCCGCAACCCGACGCCGGCGGAGCTCGAGCGGCTGCTCGCGCCCATCAAGGCACCGGAGGTTGAGGGCGGGGAGTAGCGAGTCGTGGAAATCTAGAATCGGGCGTCGGACATCTAAAATATTAAATCTCAGACCCGGGTTTCGCTAACTCACCCCGAGATCTTAGATTTTCGATTACAGATGCCCGATTCCACGATTATCGCGTTTCGATGAAAAACGATTAAAGGCAACTGCGTTGCCTCACGCCTTCGGCGCTTCGGCGTACGCCTCAGGCATGCGCGGAGGATGGCTTCGCCGCCTCCGCATATGCCTCCATGCCGACGCACGAGCACACGAGGTTGCGGTCGCCATACACGTTGTCGACGCGGCCGACGGCGGGCCAGAACTTCGAGGCGCGGGTGAACTTGTCGGGGAACGCCGCGGTTTCGCGCGAGTAGGGATGCGGCCACTCGGTGGCGCAGACGGCCGCCGCGGTGTGCGGCGCATGTTTGAGCGGGTTGTTGGCCTTGTCGCTTTCGCTGCTGGCGACCGCGGCCATCTCGCCGTGGATGGCGATGAGCGCGTCGCAGAAACGGTCGAGCTCGGCCCTGGTCTCGCTCTCGGTCGGCTCGACCATGAGCGTGCCGGGGACGGGGAACGACATCGTCGGCGCGTGGTAGCCGTAATCCATGAGGCGCTTCGCGACGTCCTCGACCTCGAGGCCGTGCT
>CAYZSN010000102.1:0-12005 GCA_964481095.1 uncultured Oleiharenicola sp.
GCTCCTCCTCGGCGCCTACAGCGCGCTGTCGCGCATGGTGGGTGCCGGCGGCGTCGAGCTGCACACGCACTGTGAGATGCTCGACCTTGTCCTCCTGAACGGCCACGCGAAGGGCATCATCGTGCGCCACCTCGTCACGGGCGCGATCGAGCGGCACAGCGCCGACGCGGTGATCCTCGCCACGGGCGGCTACGGCAACGTCTTCAACCTCTCGACCTACGCCCGCGGCTCCAACGCCACGGCCATCTGGCGCGCCTACAAGCGCGGCGCCTGCTTCGCCAATCCCTGCTACACGCAGATCCACCCGACGTGCATCCCGGTCAGCGGCGACTACCAGTCGAAGCTCACGCTCATGTCCGAGTCGCTCCGCAACGACGGCCGCATCTGGGTGCCGAAGCGCGCGGCGGACCGCCTGAAGAGGCCGGCCGACATTCCCGAGGCGGACCGCGACTATTACCTCGAGCGCATCTACCCGAGCTTCGGCAACCTCTGCCCGCGCGACGTGGCCTCCCGCGCCGCCAAGCGCATGTGCGACGAGGGCCGCGGCGTCGGCGAGTCCGGCCTTGGCGTGTACCTCGACTTCTCCGACGCGATCAAGCGGCTCGGCGAGTCCGGCGTGCGCGAGCGCTACGGCAACCTCTTCGACATCTACCACGAGATCACGGCCGAGAGCGCCTACCAGGCGCCGATGCGCATCTACCCGGCGGTGCACTACACCATGGGCGGCCTGTGGGTGGACTATAACCTCATGTCGAACATCCCGGGGCTGTTCGTGCTCGGCGAGGCGAACTTTTCCGACCACGGCGCCAACCGCCTCGGCGCGTCCGCCCTCATGCAGGGCCTGGCCGACGGCTACTTTGTCATCCCGTACACCATCGGCGATTACCTCGCGGCGCAGAAGCCGGGCTCGCGCCCGCCGGCCGACAGCAGCGAGTTCAAGCAGGCCGAGGCAAACGTCACCGCGCTGACGAAGCACCTGCTGGACAACAAGGGGAAGGAACCGGTCAGCCACTTTCACAAGCGCCTCGGCAAGCTCATGTGGGAGTATTGCGGCATGGCGCGCACCCGGGGCGGGCTCGAACAGGCGCTGCAGAAGATCCCCGCGCTGCGCGAGGAGTTCTGGGCGAACGTCAAGGTGCCCGGCTCGGCCGACACCCTCAACCAGTCCCTCGAGCAGGCCGGGCGCGTGGCCGATTTCATCGAGCTCGGCGAACTGATGTGCCGCGACGCCCTCACGCGCGAGGAAAGCTGCGGCGGCCATTTCCGCGAGGAGCACCAGTACGAGGACGGCGAGTGCAAGCGCGACGACGTCAACTTCGCCCATGTCGCCGCCTGGGAGTTCCAGGGCGCCGACAAAACCCCGCTCCGCAACGTCGAGCCGCTCAACTACGAATTCACCAAGATGAGCGTTCGCTCCTACAAATAACCGGGGAAACCGCCATGGTTGCCGCCAATCCGCCCAAGAAACTTTTCTCCGTCACGCTCCGCGTCTGGCGCCAGGCCGGTCCGGCCGCGCCCGGCCGGTTCGTCGACTACCCGGCGGCGAACGTGAACCCCGACATGTCGTTCCTCGAGCTGCTCGACGTCGTGAACGACGGGATCACGGCGCAGGGCGGGGAACCGATCGCGTTCGCGCACGACTGCCGCGAAGGCATCTGCGGCACCTGCTCCTGCACGATCAACGGCAAGCCGCACGGCCCGGGCAAGGGCCACGCGGGCGAGGGTCGGGGCATCGCCACCTGCCAGCTCTACATGCGCGCGTTCCATGACGGCGAGGTCATCGTGGTCGAGCCGTTCCGCGCCCGCGCCTTCCCGCTGATCAAGGACCTCGTGGTGGACCGCGCCGCCTTCGACACCATCCAGCAGGCGGGCGGGTTCATCAGCGTGCGCACCGGCGCCGCGCCGGACGCCAACAGCATCCCGGTGCCGAAGGATGCCGCCGACCTCGCGATGGACGCCGCCACCTGTATCGGCTGCGGCGCGTGCGTCGCCGCCTGCAAGAATTCCTCCGCGATGCTTTTCGTGGCGGCGAAGGTCTCGCACCTCGGCCTCATGCCGCAGGGCCAGCCCGAGCGCGACCGCCGCGTGCTGGCGATGGTGGAAACCATGGACGCCGCCGGCTTCGGCAACTGCACGAACCAGTACGAATGCAGCGCGGTCTGCCCGAAGATGATTTCGCACGACTTTATCGCGCGCATGAACCGCGACTACGTGGGTGCCGTCTTCCGCGCGAAGTTCAAGCCGGTGTCCAACGCCGGCAGCGGCGGGGCCTGAGCGGCCCCGGCGGGCAGGGCAGGCCGCCCGGGGGAGGCACTTGCGAAAGTCTGCAACTTTTCGCGGGGTGCCGGGTTTTCAAGGTATCAACCACTTCATCCCATGAAAACCGCTCTTATCTCCGTTCTCACCGCGACCCTCCTGGGCTTCGCGTCCCTGGCGAGCGGTCGTCCCTTCGACGCCGCCGATTTCACCGCGATCCTCTTCACCACCGGCCTCGTGGGCTGGACGGTCAACCAATACAGCCGCGCGCTGCGCCCGCTGCCTGTCGCGCGCCCGATTCGTCTCCCGGTGCCGATCCGCGGGCGTGCGTCCGTGCCGGCGGTCCGCCGCCTGGCGGCCTGAACGGCGTGTCCCGATCCTGTTTCCCGGCCCCGGAACAATCCGGGGCCGTTTTATTTGCGGATGACCGGAACATTGCCCGAACCCACAAGCGAAGCCTTCAGGATGTCGTCATCGTAGATCAGCAGGAAGATCGTCGAGTCGACGCGATAACTGGCGGTGCCCGCCGTGAGGCGGCCGGCGGCTCCCGCGTCGGCGGGGGTCAGCACGCTGGTGCGCTCCGCCTGACTTTGCGGCGGCACACCCAGGCGCGCGCCATCCGTGACGGTGCCGACCAACACGCCATCCAGGGTCACCTTGAGGATGGTGTGGTCGACCAGGTAGGGAACGATGTTGGGATTTTTTATCCGCCACGTCACCTGGATCGCGCCATCACCCGTGCGTTCGACCTGGGCAAGTTCCAGCTTGAGGCCGGTGACGATGATGGCGCTCGTGTTGGTGCAACCGGGGAAGGCGAGCACGGACACGACGAGCAACAGGGGGGTAAGCCAGTTCTTCATGCGCGCGATGCTGGGGGGAACGACGGGAGCGCGGCAAGATTTACTCCGCCTGCTCCTTGGTTTTTTTCTTCGTCCCCGCTCGGCCGCCGAGTTCCAGCTGCGTGACCACCCCGGCCGCGGCCAGGACCAGGATCGACGGAAACATCCACGCATTGTTCTCGATCAGCGCCGGCATCTGTTCCGGCTGCCGGAAATAAAACCACCAGTCGATCTGGCTGGTGAAATACGACAGCGCGAGGATCGCGCGGAAGGAACCCAGCAGCCCGGTCGACAGGATGATGAGGACCCGCTGCACCTTGATGGCAAGGAAACCGCCGATGATGCCCAGCACGACGCCGGTCAGCAGCGCCACCATCGGGTGGAAGTGGGCCAGCAACAGCACGCCGAGCGTGGCGCCAAAGCCAAAGCCCGCCACGAAGACCGCGGCGATATACAGGAGGAATGCCAGGCTGGCGCCGATCACCGCGCCGGCGATCAGGCTGATAGTCTCGACGGTGGGCCCGGCGCCGAGGTAACGCACCGCGGCCTGCGCCAGGCCGAGTCCGAGCAGCGCGCCGAACAGGGCGAGGGTGAACTTGAACACCTTGTAGCCGAAGAAACAGTCCAGCACACCCCACGTGATTCCCGCCAGGGACAGCCAGGGATAAAGGTCGGGGTCGATTTGCACGGTGAGGGGAAGTCGCGGGCCGCCATGGACCGGCACGACAGACAACCACCCGGGCGTTCCGCGTCAATTGCGGGTCAAAACAGCGCCAAGCCCCGCACGCTCTCGACGACCAGCCAGCCCACCGCGAAGACGCCGAGCCCGATGAGCAGCCCGCGCAGCAGGCGATGCCGGCGCTGGTTGCGGCCGAAATGATCCGTACGCGTCATGGGCTGCGTCATCGGCCGGAAAGGCGGCTGGCTGCGCCACTGGTCGAACGGCGTCGGCTTGTGCCAGGAGGCCTTGACGTACAGCTCGCCCCCGTGGGGGAGGGGCAGGTAGTTCAGGAGACGGCGGAGCTTCAGCGGCATGGGGTGTTCTATATCGTCAAAATAGCGCTTCTCTTCAATTCGTTTGTGGGTATCCCGGGACCTTTCACCCGGCCTTTACCCAAGATGCACCACTTCCACTACGTCGGCCAAAAGCTGCACTGCGAGTCCGTCAACCTCGAGGCCATTGCCCAACTGCATGGCACGCCGACCTATGTCTATAGCGCCCAGACGATCGCGGACAACTACCGCCGGCTGGCCGCCAGCCTGACGGGCCTGGATGTACAAATTTGTTACGCGATGAAGGCCAACTCGAACCTGGCCGTGCTCCGTCATTTCGCGAACCTCGGCGCCGCCTTCGACTTGGTGAGCGGCGGCGAACTGCGCCGGGTTGTCGCCGCCGGCGGCGACGCGAAGCGCAGCGTGTTCGCCGGCGTGGGCAAGTCCGAGGCCGAGATCCGCCTCGCGCTGGAGACCGGCGTTTTCAGCTTCCACGTCGAAAGCGAGCCGGAGCTCGCGCGCATCAACCACCTCGCGGGCCAGCTGGGCAGGAAGGCGCCGATCGCGATCCGCATCAATCCCGACGTCGACGCCAAGACGCACGCCAAGATCACCACGGGCAAGAGCGACAACAAGTTCGGCATCCCGCTGAAGAGCGCCGCCGCCGCGTACGAGACCGCCGCCCAGTACCCGCACCTCGAGCTCAAGGGCGTGCAAATGCACATCGGCTCGCAGCTCACCTCCGCCGCGCCGTTCACCGAGGCGGTGGAGAAGGTCGTGCCCTTCGCCGCCGAGCTCAAGCAGCGCTACGGCATCTCCTATTTCAGCGTCGGCGGCGGCATCGGCATCATCTATCAGGACGCCCTCGCCAGCGGCGCGCAGGCGTGGTGGGACGCCAAGCCGGCCGCCGAGCGCCCGCTGACGCCCGAGGCCTACGGCGCCGCGCTCAAGCCGCTGCTCGCCCCGCTTGGCCTCAAGATCCTGCTCGAGCCCGGCCGCTTCCTCGTCGGCAACGCCGGGGTGCTGGTGTCGCGCGTCGAGCACCTGAAGCGCGGTGCGAACAAGAACTTCCTCGTGCTCGACGCCGCGATGAACGACCTCGTGCGGCCCGCCATGTACGAGGCCTACCACGAGATCGTGCCCGTGCAGCGCGACACCACGCGGCCCGCGCTGAAGGCCGACATCGTCGGCCCGGTCTGCGAGTCCGGCGACTGCTTCGCCAAGGATCGCACGCTGCAGGCGGTGGGCGAGGGCGAACTCGTGGCGTTCATGAGCGCCGGCGCGTACGGCTACACGATGGCCAGCCGCTACAACACCCGCGCAATGGTCGCCGAGGTGCTCGTGTCCGGCAGCCGCTTCGAGCTGGTCAACGCCCGCGAAACTTTCGAATCTATGATCGCCGGCGAAAAGATCCCCGGCTTCCTCAAAACCTGACGACTATCATGTCCGATCCGCGCCCCCTCCATTGCACAGTCATCGGCGCGGGAGCGTGGGGTACCGCGGTGGCGGTCCATCTCGCCCGGCGCCCGCAGCTCACCACGCTGGTCACCCGCCGTTCCGAGCACGCTGTCGCCATGCAGCTGGCCCGCGAGAATCACGACTACCTGCCCGGCATCAGGCTGCCGGACGCGCTGGCCGTCACGTCCGACCTGCGGGCCGCGCTGCTCGAGGCCGACGTCGCGCTCATCGCCAGCCCATCGCACGCCCTGCGCGAGTGGTGCCAGCGCATGCACGCCGAGCTCGCGGACGCCGGGCGCCCCCGGCTGTTCATCAGCCTCGTGAAGGGCCTTGAGGTCGGCACCCAGCTGCGCCCGAGCGAAATCATGGCGGCGGTGTTCCCCGGTGCGAACGTCGCCACGCTGACCGGCCCGACCAACGCCGGCGAGGTCGCCCGCGGCCTGCCGGCCGCGATGGTGCTGGCCTCCGCCCGGCCCGGCGCGTTCGTGGACCAGGTGCAGGCGGCGATGAGCGGCCCGACGCTGCGGCTCTACACCAGCGACGACCTCGCCGGCGCGGAGTACGGCGCGTCGCTGAAGAACATCTACGCGATCGCCGGGGGCTTGTGCGACGGCCTCAGGCTCGGCGACAACGCCAAGGCGGCGCTGGTCACCCGCGCGCTGACCGAGATGGTGCGCGTGGGTGAAACGTTGGGTGCGAAAAAGGAAACCTTCTATGGGCTCAGCGGGTTCGGCGACCTCGTCGCCACCTGCCACGGCAGCTGGAGCCGCAACCGCGAGTTCGGCGAGAAAATCGGTGCGGGGCAGACGGTCGCCGGCCTGCTGGCGGGCCGGCGCACAGTGGTCGAAGGTTATCGCACCACGCAGGCGCTGCACGAGCTCTGCCAGCAGAAGGGCATCGCCGCCCCGATCCTCGCCGAGATGTACGCCATCCTTTACCAGGGCAAACAGCCCCGCGATGCGCTGATGGCGCTCATGACCCGCGAGCTGAAGCGCGAGACGAACACGCCCTTCCCCAAAAAATAGGGCCGGTTTGCGGCCGGCCCCGGAGACAAAGAAGCGAGGGGACGGGCGTCAGTCCTTGGCCTGTTCGATGGCGGTCACCTTGCCGTTGGTGAAGACGATGCGGATGCGCTCCTCCTTGTCCTCGGTGTAGGTGTCGGCGAACACCGGGTGATAATAGAGGCGGTAGGTGCGGAGGTAGGGATCATAATACACGCGGCGGTAGTAACCCGCCATCGCCGAGCCGTCGTAGCGCGTGTAATAGGTATTGTAGATCCAGGTGGTCGTGTTGCCCGCCGTGGTCTTGGACTCGCGCTTCTGGTCGGGATTGCCGAGGGCGATGTAGACCATGTCCTCCGTGAAGCCGAGGTCGATGATGCCCTGCTTGATCTTGTCCTGCGTGGCCTTGTCCACGTTGGCATAGACATCGGGCTTTTCCTTGATGCGGCTTTCGACCGACTGGCAGCCGGCCGCAAAGAGCAGCGCGACGCCGGCAAAGAGAATGGGCAGGAAACGTGTTTTCATGGGAGTATGGGTTATGACGACAACAAGATGCACCGGTTCCCCTCTTTTACGAGAATGGGGCATGCGAGGATTCAAGGGATTTTGGCGTAAACCGCGACCTCCCGCTCGCGCAACCATGCGAAGATGACGGGCGTCACAATCAGGATATGCACGAGGCTGGAGAGCATGCCGCCGATGACGGGCGCGGCGAGCGGCTGCATGATCTCCACGCCGGTGCGGTGGCTCCAGAAGATCGGCAGGAGCGACGCCACGGTGGTGGCGACGGTCATGACCTTCGGCCGGAGCCGGAGCCGGGCGCCTTCCTTGACCGCCGCGAGCAGGCCCGCGCGATCGAGCGTGCCGCCCGCTTCGGCGCGCCTCTTCGCCACGGCCTCCTCGAGGTAGACGACCATCACGACGCCGGTCTGGATCGCGGTGCCGAAGAGCGCGATGTAGCCGACCCAGACGGCCACGCTGAAGTTGAAGCCGAGCGCGGCCTGCAGCAGCACGCCGCCCGTGAGTGCAAACGGCACGGCGAGCAGCACGTGCGCCGCCTCGGCTACCGAGCGGAACGTCATCACGAGCAGCACGAAGATGATGAGGATGACGGCCGGGAAGACATAGAGCAGCGTCCGCCGCGCGCGGAGCTGCTGCTCGTACTGCCCGGAGAATTCCACAGTCATGCCCGGATCCAGTTTCAGGTCGCGCGTCAGCCGGGCCTTGATCTCGCCGACGAAGCCGCCGAGGTCGCGGTCGCCGACGTTGGCCTGCACGAAGACGCGCAGCCGGCCGTTCTCGCTCTGGATTTCGTTCGGGCCCACGACCCGCTTGATGTCGGCCACCTGGCCAAGCTGGATCGTCGCGCCCGACGGCGTGGCCAGCGGCAGTTCCCCCAGCTTCTCGATGTCCTCCCGGTCGGCCTGTTCGAGCCGCACCGAAATGGGCCAGCGTTCGCGGCCCCTGATGGTGGTGCCGACCGTGGAGCCGCCGAGGCCGGCCTCGACATAGCGGAAGACGTCCTCGACGCGCAGGCCGTAGCGGCCGAGGTCGGGACGGCGCACGGAAATTTCAAGGTAGGGCTTGCCCAGCACGCGCGAGGGCGCGACGCCGGTGGCGCCCTGGACCTGCTCGATGATGCGCTGGACCTCGAAGGCCTTCGCTTGCAGCGTGGGCAGGTCGTCGCCGAAGATCTTCACGCCAACCTGCGCGCGAATGCCCGTGCTCGTCATCAGCACGCGGTTCTCGATCGGCTGGAGGAAACCCGGGGCGTAGCCCGGCACGTTCATCAGCTTGGGGGAGAGCTCGGCGATGATCTTTTCCTTGGTCATGCCCGGGCGCCACTGGCCGGGCGGCTTCAGCATGATCGTGGTCTCGATCATCTCCACCGGTGCGGGATCGGTGGCGGAGTCGGAACGACCGAGTTTGCCGGCCACTGACGCCACCTCGGGCGTCTGGCTGATGACTTTGTCCTGCCAGCTCATGATGCGCTGGACCTCGGTCAGCGAAGTGGCAGGGACCAGCACCGGCATGAAGAGCAGCGAACCCTCATCGAGCGTGGGCATGAATTCGCTGCCGAAGCCTGAAGGCAGCTTCGCTGCCAGTTGGGGGCTGAGAGTTGAGAGCTGAGAGCGCAGAAGCTTCGGAACCCCGAACGCGATGACGGCCGACACGGCGAGCAGCGCGGCCGCCAGGCTGAGCACGGTCTTGCGGTGGCCGAGCGCCCAGTTGAGCACGGGGTCGTAGATCCGCAGCAGCGCCTTCATCAGCCAGTTCTCGCTCTCGGGCTTGAACGGCCCGCGCACGAGGAGCGTGCAGAACACCGGCACCGCCGTGACGGCCAGCAGCACGGCGCCGATCAGCGCAAAGCTCTTGGTGTAGGCGAGCGGGTGGAACAGCTTGCCCTCCTGGCCGGTGAGCAGGAATACCGGCACGAAGGCGAGGATGATGACCAGCATCGAGAAGAACATCGGCCGGCCGACCTGCGTGGCCGCCTCGAGCGTGTGCGAGAACACTTCCGGCGGCGTGAGCCGCCGTCGCAACGCCTCCTCGGCGCGCTCGCAGTGCCGGATGACATTTTCCGTCATCACGATGCCGGCGTCGACGAGCACGCCGATGGAGATGGCGATGCCGGTGAGCGACATGATGTGCGACGGGATGCCGAACCGGTCCATCAGGATGAACGAGATCAGGATCGAGGCGGGCAACGGCAGCGTGACGATGAGGATGCTGCGGAAGTGGAAGAGGAACAGGATGTGTGCGAGCGTCACGAGGAGGATCTCCTCGGTGAGCGCGTGCTTGAGCGTGCCGGTGGCGCGGTCGATCAGGTCGCTGCGGTCGTAGAACGGCTCGACCGTCACGCCCGCGGGCAGGCCGGGCGCGAAGGCGGCGATGCGGGCCTTCACGTCCTGGATGACGCGCCACGCGTTCTCGCCGTAGCGCATGACCACGATGCCGCCCACGACCTCGCGGCCGTTGAGGTCGAGCGTGCCGCGGCGGAAATCGCCGCCGATGCGCACGGTGGCCACGTCGCGCAGGTAAAGCGGGGTGCCGTTGCGCGGCTGGAGCGGGATCGACTCGAGGTCGGCGGCGGTTTGCACGAGGCCGAGGCCGCGCACGATGAACTCGGCGCCGTTCTCCTCGATCGTCTTGCCGCCGACGTTGCGGTTGCTCTGGCCGACGGCGTCCATCACCTCGCCGAGCATGAGGCCGTATTGCCGGAGCTTGAGCGCCGACACCTCGACCTGCCACTGGCGCACGAAGCCGCCGACGCTGGCGACCTCGGCCACGCCGGGCACCGCCGCGAGCTGGTGGTGGATGAACGTGTCCTGCAGCGCGCGCAGCGAACCGAGGTCCTGCGTGCCGGATTCGTCCTTCAGGTAATACTGGTAAACCCAGCCGAGGCCGGTGGCGTCGGGCCCGAGCTTGGCCGCGACCTCGGCGGGCAGCAGGCTGCCGAGCGAGTTGAGTCGCTCGAGCACGCGGGTGCGGGCGAAGTACGGATCGACCTTGTCCTCGAAGATGACGGTGAGGAACGAGAAGCCGAACATCGACGTGGCGCGGACGGTCTTCACGCCGGCCAGCCCCTGCATCGCCGAGCTCAGCGGATAGGTGACCTGATCCTCCACCTCCTGCGGGCTGCGGCCCGGCCAATCGGCGTAGACGATGACCTGGTTTTCCGACAGGTCGGGAATGGCGTCGATGGGCACGCGCTGCAGGGCGACAACGCCCCACGCGCATAATGCGATGAAACCGGCGAGGACGAGGAACCGGTTGTGCAGCGACCAGTGGATGATGCGGTTGATCATGGCGCGCCGTGGTTGTGGCCGGAGTGTTCACCGGGGCCGGTCGCCGGGGCGTCGTAGCCCCGGAGGGTGTTGTACGCGGAGATCTGCGCCGGGGACAGGATGGCCACGGTGGCGAGGTGCGCGTTCAGGTGGACCGCGCGCAGTTCGCCCTGCAGGCGGCCCACTTCCGCGGTGAGCGTCTGCACCTCCTGCATGGTGGCCCGGCGGCTCGTGAAGAGTCGGTCGAGTTCGGTCTCGCGGGCAATGAGGTCTTCGCCGAGCGGAATCGCGGCGGCGCGCATCTGTTCGAAGAGGCGGGTCAGGGCCTCGGTCTGCGCCGGCGTCAGGGCGAGTTCAGCCGCCGCGTCGAGCACGTGGCGCGGTCCCGGGTAGCCGTTGAGCTCGGCCGCGCGCGCCAGCCCGAGCCCGCGCCCGGCGCGGTAGCCGGCGATCTCATCGGCGGACAGGGCCTTGATCGCGCGCGACTGCTGGCCCGCGTATAGCGAGGTTTCGGCGCGGACCGCGGCCGTAAGGAGAAGGACGGAGAGCAGGGAGGACAGGAATTTCATGGGAAGGGGATTTTGCAGGGTGGGGGTCGAGATCATTTGAGTTCCTCGCCGCATTCAGGCATGGCGGAACCGAAGAAGGGATTCTTCACCGTCGCGTCGCGCGCGAGCCACCGGCCGGTGCCGAGGACGGGCGTCATCGGGCACTGGAAAACGTGCAGGCCTTCGCGGTGGTGCACGTGGCGGGCGCGGGCCAGGTCGGTGAGGTCGGTGCTGAACGGCTCGAAGTCGCGGCGCGCCGCGCGCAGGTCGACGGGATCGCGCAGGGCGTTGCGGTATTTGCCGAGGCCGCTTTGCGGATCGGCCGCAAGGTAAGCCTGCAGCGCGGCCCGCAAGGCGGGCAGCTGCTGCTGGTAAGCGGCAAAGTCATCCCCGCCGAGCGCACGCGCGGCGTCGGCGGCCGCGAAGGCGAGGGCCGTGAGTTCGGTCTGCCCCGTTTCCGTTGCGGCCGGCGCGGCGGGCGCCGGCGCAATCGCGGGCGTGCCGTGGTTGTGCGCCGGGTCGTCGCCGGTGATCGCGGCGCGGGCGAGCTGGGCCTGGCCGTCGAGCAGCAGCGCGCCTTCCGTCACCACCCGGTCGCCGTCGTGCAGGCCGGCGAGGATCTCGACATCGGCGTCACCCGCGCGGCCCAGCTGCACCCGCCGGGCGACGTAGGCCCGGTCGGCCTGCTGGAGGAAGACGACGGGCTCGGCCCCGTGCTGCAGCACCGCGGTGCGCGGGGCGAGGAGCAGGTCGGGCACTTCGAGCCGGACGCGGCCCTCGGCGGTCTGCTTGTGGAAAAGCGCATGGTCGTGGTTGGGCAGCACCACGCGGACCTTGGCGGTGCGGGTCATTTCGTTCAGGTTCGGGTCGATGAAGGCCACGGGCGCCGTGAGTGTGCGGCCGCCGAGCGACGCCGCCGAGACCTCGACCGCCTGGCCCGGCCGCAGCCACGCCAGGTCGCGCTCGTAGGCGTCGAAGACGAACCACATGGAGGAGAAGTCCGCGATTTCGAAGAGGCGCGTTTCCCTTTCGGACTGGTCCTTGTTGAGCTCCTGGCCCTCGTAGACGTGGCGCGCGACCACGGTGCCGGAAATGGGCGAGCGCACGTTCACCATCGCGGTC
>CAYZSN010000103.1:0-13300 GCA_964481095.1 uncultured Oleiharenicola sp.
CCGCTCTTCAACACCCACGGGTTCGTGGTGTGTAGCAGCATCCGCTTTGACGGCATGAATCTCGGCACGCTCTACCTCAAGGCCGAGCAGCGCGAGGCCGATGCCGAGCGCTTCACGAACATGCTGCGCGGCTCGATCATCATCTTCGCCGGCGCCGCCTTCCTGGCCATCACCGTGGCCTTCCGCCTCGGCGGGCGCTTCACCCAGCCGATCACCGAGCTCGCCCAGGTCTCGTCGACCGTCCAGCGCACGCACGATTACAGCGAACGCGTCGAGAGTACGGCCAGCGGCGAAATCGGGGAATTGATCGAGTCGTTCAACGCGATGCTCCAGACGATCCAGACCAAGACCTCCGAGCTCGAGCAGGCGCGCGAAAGCGCCGAGGGCGCCAAGGAGCAGCTCGAGGAGGCCAACCGCACGCTCGAGGCGCGCGTCGAGGACCGCACCAAGCTGCTGGCCAAGGCCGTCAAGGATGCCGAGGAAGCCAGCAAGGCCAAGAGCAGCTTCCTCGCGAAGATGAGCCACGAGCTTCGCACCCCGCTCAACGCCATCATCGGGTACAGCGAAATCCTGCGGGAAGACGCGGTCGACGACGGCGACACCCGCACCGCGGAGGACCTCGACAAGGTCCTGAACGCCGCGCGCCACCTGCTCGGCCTCATCAACGACGTGCTCGACATCTCCAAGATCGAGGCCGGCAAGATGGAACTCTACCTCGAGACCTTCGAACTCGGCAAGGTCGTCAACGAGGTCATCGCCACGGCCGCCCCGCTCATTTCCAAGAAGGGCAACACCCTCGCCCTCGACTGCCCGGCCGACATCGGCGCCATGCATGCCGACGCCACCAAGCTTCGGCAGATGCTCCTCAACCTGCTCAGCAACGCCAGCAAGTTCACCGAGAAGGGCACCATCACGCTCAAGGTCACCCGTCTGGACGGCGGCGAGACCATCGAGCTCGCGGTCATCGACACCGGCATCGGCATGACCCCCGAGCAGCTCGGGCGGCTCTTCCAGGCGTTCAGCCAGGCGGACGCCTCGACTTCCAGCAAGTACGGCGGCACCGGCCTCGGCCTCGCCATTTCCAAGCAATTCGCCCAGATGATGAACGGCGACATCATCGTGACCAGCTCCGCGGGGGTCGGCTCGACCTTCACCATCCGCCTGCCGGCCATGGTCGAGACCAAGAAACCCAAGGTCGTCAACCAGGCCAGCGGCCGCCTCACGCGCTCGCCCTTCGCCAAGGAAAAGCGCCCGAAGATCCTCGTCATTGATGACGACAAGGACATCCGCACGGTCATCACGGAGATTCTCGACCAGAGCGGCTACGAGGTCTTCACCGCCGGTTCCGGGCAGCAGGGTCTCGACCTGGCCGCCCAGATGGTGCCCAACCTGATCATCCTGGACCTCATGATGCCGGGCATGGACGGCTGGACCGTCCTGACGAAACTCCAGCACAAGCCGGTGCTGGCCGACATCCCGGTCATCATCCTCAGCGGCGCGAGCGGCCTCGAGATGGCCATGTCCCTCGGCGCCGCCGCCGTGTTGTTCAAGCCGGTCGACGCCCACCAGCTGACTGCCGAAATCGCCGCGCAGCTGGCCCCGCTTCCGCCTTCCTACATCCTGCTCGTCGAGGACGACGCCGACTCCCGCACGCTCATCACCCGCCTGCTCGACAGCGAGGGCTGGAACTCCCGCTCCGCGATCAACGGCAACGCCGCCCTGCGCATCCTGAAGCAGGCCTCGCCGGCGATGATCATCCTCGACCTGAAAATGGCCGGCATGAACGGATTCGAACTGCTCGAGGTGATTGGCAAGAGCCCGGTCTGGAGTAAAATTCCCGTCGTCATCGTGACATCCATGGACCTCACCGCCGACATGCGGGATTACCTGACGCCCCGCACCGTGCGCATCCTCTACAAGGGACGCTTCAGCCGCGACGATCTTGTCAACGTGATCCGCCCGTCCGTCCAGCTTACCGCCTGAGTCCTCCTCCCTTTTACCCATGCCCAAGATCCTCCTTGTCGAAGACAACGAAATGAACCGCGACATGCTCTCCCGCCGCCTCGAAAAACGCGGCTATACGCTCGCCATCGCCGTCGACGGCGGCGCCGGCGTCGCGCTGGCGAAGAGCGAACTGCCCGACCTCATCCTGATGGACATGTCGCTGCCGGTGCTCGATGGCTGGGATGCCACCAGGCAGGTCAAGGCCGATCCGGCGACCGCGAAGATCCCGATCATCGCCCTCACGGCCCACGCCATGGAAAGCGACCGGCAGAAGGCCCTCGCCGCCGGCTGCGATGACTTCGACACCAAGCCCGTCGAGCTGAACCGCCTGCTGCTTAAGATCGAGGAGCTGCTGAAGAAATTCCCGCCCAAGGCATGAGTCCCGGCGGTTCCAGTTCTCCCGGCGGCCCGACCGCGCCGGCCACCCTGACACCGCTGCTCCGGGCGCTGAAAACCCGCGACCATGAGGGCTTGTCCAAACTGCGGCATGCCCTGCGCACGCCGCTCAACCAGATCATCGGCTACAGCGAACTGCTCATGGAATCCGCCGAGGAGACCGGCACCACCACGCTGGTCGGCGACCTCAAGCGCATCCACAGCGGCGGCGGCGAATTGCTGGCCCTCATCAACGATGCCCTCGCCGCGTGGAAAATCGAGGCCGGCAAGGTGGACTTCATCGCCTTGCGCCACGATCTGCGCGTGCCGCTCGGCGGTGTGATCAGCTACACCGAGGCGAGCCTCAACAAGGCCCGGGCCGCGGACCAGGCCTCGATCGTCAAGGACCTCGAGAAAATCCTGAAGGCCGCGCAAAACCTGCTGAACCTCGCGGAGAATTCCGATCCGACCGAGCACGTCGAAGGGGACACCCAGCCGGCGGAAGGCGAGACCGCCGTGGGCGCCCTCAACGCCCCCTTGCTCAGCAGCAATGTCTCGCAGGACTTCGGCATCTCCAACCAGCCGATGCCCCACGCGCGCATCCTGGCGGTCGACGACGACGACCTCAACCGCGACATGCTCATGCGCCGGCTCGACAAGCTCGGCTACGAGGTGCTCGAGGCCGGCACCGGTCGCGAAGCGCTCGCCAAGCTGAAGGACGGCACCTACGACCTGGTCCTGCTCGACATCATCATGCCCGACCTCGACGGCTTCCAGACCCTCGAGTTCATGAAGGCCGACCCGCGGCTGAAGCACATTCCCGTCATCATGCTGACCGCGCTCGACGACGTGGAGAGCACCGTGCGCTGCATCGAGGCCGGCGCCGAGGATTACGTGCCGAAGCCCTTCAACCCGGTCATTCTCCGCGCCCGCATCAGCGCCTCCCTCGAAAAGAAGCGCCTCCGCGACCAGGAGCAGGCTTTCCTCGCCCAGCTGCAGGTGGAACGGACGAAGTCCGAGCGCCTCCTGCTCAACGTGCTGCCGAAGGCGATCGCCGAGCGGCTCAAGGCCGGCCAGCGCACCATAGTCGACAGCTTCATCGACTCGACCGTGCTCTTCGCCGACATCGTCGGCTTCACGCGCATTTCCGCCCGGCAATCCCCCCAGCGCACCGTCCAGCTCTTGAACGAGATCTTCTCCAGTTTCGACCGCATCGCCGAGCAGTTGGAACTCGAGAAGATCAAGACCATCGGCGACGCCTACATGATGGTCAGCGGCGTGCCGGTCATCCGCGCCGACCATGCCGAGGTCTGCGCTGCCGCGGCTTTCGAGATCCTCGAGGCCGTCAAGGCCTTCAACCGCCGCCACCAGCTCGACTGGTCCATCCGCGTCGGCATGAACAGCGGCCCGGTCGTGGCCGGCATCATCGGCACGAAGAAGTTCGCGTACGACCTGTGGGGCGACACCGTCAACATCGCCAGCCGCATGGAATCCCACGGCCAGCCGGGCCACGTGCAGGTGTCGGAGGTCACGCGCAAGCTGCTCGAGGATAAATACGACTTCGAGCACATGGGCATGATCGAGATCAAGAATTCCCCGCCGATGCCCACCTATCTGCTGCGCCGCCGGGGCGTGAAGTAGGCCCGCCGGGCGGCGGCATTTTCCCTTTGCGAGCGCCGCCGCTTTGGCGTTGAATGGGCGCCATGGCTGACTTCTCCGCTCCCGTTTTCCTCACCGAACTCCTCCAGGCCAAGTCGCCCTCCGGCGCCGAAGCCCAGGCGCAGGCCGTCTACGACGCCCATGTCAAGCCGCACGCCGAGACCTACGCCAACGACGCCCTCGGCAACCGCCTGGCCGCGCTGAACGCGAAGGGGTCGCCCACCCTCATGCTCGCGGGCCACATGGACGAGCTCGGCCTGATCATCACCTACGTCAACAAGGACGGCTTTCTCTACTTCGACACGATCGGCGGGCACGACCGCAGCATCATCTCGGGCCGCCGCGTCATCATCCAGACCGCTGCCGGGGTGGTGAAAGGCGTCACGGGCAAGCGTGCCGTCCACCTGATGGACGAGGGTGATCGCAAGAAGGTGCCGGAGATCCATGAGATCTGGATCGATATCGGGGCAAAGACCAAGGCCGAGGCCCTGCGCCGTGTCGCCATTGGCGACGTCGCCACCTACGACCACGAATTCGAGCTCATCAACGGCAGCATTGGCACCGCCCGCGCCTTCGACAACAAGGTCGGCGCGTATGTGGTGGGCGAGGCGCTCATCCGGCTCGCGAAGGAGAAGGCCCGGCTTGGGGCCAAGCTGGTCTCCGTCGCCACGACGCAGGAGGAAATCGGCACCCGTGGTGCGCAGGTTTCCGCCTTCGCCGTTGAACCGCACGTCGCGCTGATCGTCGACGTCGGCCACGCCACCGATCATCCCGACTGCGACCCGCGCAAGTTCGGCGAAACCAAGCTTGGCGGCGGCCCGATCATCTGCCGCGGCCCGAACATCAATCCGAAGGTTTACGACCGGCTCGTCGCCGTCGCGAAGAAGATCAAGATTCCCTACCAGCTCGAAGCCGATCCCCGCCCCACCGGCACGGATGCCCGGGCGATCCAGATGGCGCGCGGTGGCGTCGCCTGCGGCCTCGTTTCCATTCCCCTGCGCTACATGCACACCCCGAGCGAGGTGGTCGACCTGGACGACGTGGAGAACTGCGTGAAGCTCTTCGCGGCCTTTGCGAAGTCGGTGGCCAAGGGCGAAAGCTTCAACTGGTGAAACGGTAACGGTGCGCTTTGGGCGCCGTCGGCGGTCGCAGGCCGCCCCTGCAAAAAGCGCTGCTTCAAGCCGCGTTCTTGTCCGACTTGGCCTGGCCCGGCTTCTTGAGCTGCGGCTTGCGCCGGCCCTCGACGACCGCCTGGTCGATGACGACCTCGGTGATGTCCTCCCGGTGCGGCAGGTCGTACATGACCTCCAGCATGATTTTCTCGAGGATGGCCCGCAGGGCGCGGGCGCCGGTCTTCAGCTCGATCGCGCGCTTGGCGATGGCTACGATGGCGTCACGCGTGAACTTCAGCTGCACCCCGTCCATGGCGAAAAGCTTGGAGTACTGCTTCACCATGGCGTTCTTGGTCCGGAGCAGGACCTTCTCGAGGTCCGCGACCTTGAGCTCGTCCAGCACCGAGACGACCGGCAGGCGGCCGATGAACTCGGGAATCATGCCGAAACGGATCAAATCCTCCGGCGCCACGCCGCGCATCATCTCGTCTGGGGTCAGGTCGTGGTCCTTGGAATTCACGTGGAAGCCGAGGGAGCGCTGGCCGAGGCGCTTCTTGATGACCTCGTTGAGGCCGACAAACGCGCCGCCGCAGATGAAGAGGATGTTCGAGGTGTTGACCTGGATGTATTCCTGGTTCGGGTGCTTGCGGCCGCCCTGCGGGGGCACATTGCATGTGGTGCCCTCGAGGATCTTCAACAGCGCCTGCTGCACGCCCTCGCCGGACACGTCGCGGGTGATCGACACGTTTTCCGTGGTGCGCCGGATCTTGTCGATCTCGTCGATGTAGATGATGCCGCACTCGGCCTTCTTCACATCGTAGTTGGCGGCCTGCAGGAGACGGAGGACGACGTTCTCGACGTCTTCACCGACATAGCCGGCCTCGGTCAGCGTCGTGGCGTCGGAAATCGCGAACGGCACGTCGAGGATGCGCGCCAGGCTGCGCGCCAGCAGCGTCTTGCCGGAGCCGGTCGGGCCGACGAGCAGGATGTTGCTCTTCTCGACCTCGACGTCGCTGAACTCGGCCGGGAGCGTGGCCGCGTCCGCGGCGTTGCCATGGTTGGCGTCGAAATTCAGGCGCTTGTAATGGTTGTAGACGGCAACCGAGAGCACCTTCTTGGCGTGGTCCTGGCCGATCACATGGTCGTCGAGCACCTTCTTGATCTCGGCGGGCTTCACCAGGCGGAACGCCGGCTTGGCGCCGGTGCCTTCGGGCGCGGCCGGCGCCTTCACCTCGCGGTCGATGATCGTCTTGCAGACGTTGACGCACGAATCGCAGATGTACACGCCCGGGCCCGCAATGATCTTGCGGACTTCGGCCTGCGATTTGCCGCAGAACGAGCAGAGCGTCATGCGCGAGGATTTAGCCATGGCAGGTTATAATCGGCCTAAGTTTAGGTTAGTCGAGGGATTTTCCCGTCAGGTCGGCCGACGGGCAAGGCGCGCTCACGCGGCGCTTTGCGCGATTTGCTGGGCGTCACGGGTCGAAGTGACCACGTGGTCCACGATGCCGTAGGCCTTGGCCTCTTCGGCGCTCATGTAGTAATCGCGATCCGAGTCCTTCTCCACCTGCTCCGGGGTCTTGCCGGTGTGGCGGGCGATTGTCTCGTTGAGCGTCTTGCGCCAACGGAGGATTTCCTTGGCTTGGATGGCGATGTCGGCGGCCTGGCCGCCCGCCCCGCCGGAGGGCTGGTGGATCATGACGCGGCTGTTCGGCAGGGCGAAACGCTTGCCCTTGGTCCCGGCCGACAGGAGCACCGTGCTCATGCTCGCAGCCATGCCAATGCAGTAGGTGACAATATCACACTGCAGAAAATTCATTGTGTCGTAGATGGCCATTCCGCCGGTGACGATTCCGCCCGGTGAGTTGATGTACAGGTGGATGTCCTTCTTCGGGTCCTCCATCTGGAGATAGAGCAACTGCGCAATCACCAGGTTCGCCACGTTTTCGTCAATCGGGGTGCCGATGAACAAAATACGATCCTTGAGCAGCCGCGAAAACACGCTCATCGGCCTCGTTTCGCGACCGTTGTTGTCCCAGATTGTTACGTCGTAACTCATGCTTTGGTGGTGATTGTCTTCACCGTAGCCTTGGAGACGAGGAAATCAAGGGCCTTGTCGAAAAGGAGTTGCTGCTGCACCGCGCGCACCTGCTCGCGGTCCTTGCCGAGATCCTTCGCCAGCTTGTCGGGTTTCTGGCCGCTGCGCATGGCCTCGCGCATGAGCCAGCTGTTGAAGTCTTTTTCGTCGACGGTGAGCTTCTCGGCCTGCGCGATCTCGGCGAGGAGCAACTGGACCTTGACCCGGGTCTGGGCGGCCTTCGCGGCGTTCTCGAAGAGCTCCTTCTTGTTTTCCTCGAGCTTTTCCTGCGGAATGCCGTTGCGGAGGTTTTCCTCGATGAACTGGCGGAGGATGCCGTCGCGCTCGGAGGCCACGAGGCTCTCGGGCACGGGGAAATTGGCCTTGGCGGCAAGCGCCTCGGTGACCTGGCGGCGCTGGGCGGCGCGGTTGCCGTAATCCTTGCGGGCGGTGAGATTGGCACGAACCTGGGTCTTGAGGCCCTCGAGGTTCTCGGCCTGGTGTGACTTGAAGAAGGCCTCGTCGAGCGGTGGCAGCACGCGTTCGCGGACTTCCTGGACCTCAATTGCATAATCCACCCTCTTGCCGGCGAGCGCCGGCACCGCGGCGAAGTCCGGGGGGAAGGTCACGGCCACGGTCTTTTTGTCACCCGCCTTCAGGCCGGCGATCAGCGTGGACATGCCGGGCAGCAGGCCCTCGTTGGCGCCTTCCACCTCTTCCCAGGTTTGCGGGGCGGCGGCATAGATCGCCTTGTCGCCGACGATTTCGGCGAGCGGCTTGCCCTCGATCGTGCCCGTGTAGCCGAAACGGACGTAGTCGCCCTTCGCGGCGGCGCGCTCGGCGACCTTGAAATCGGCGCGCTCGGCGCGGAGGCCTTCGATGACGCTCTCGATCTCGGCGTCGGCCGGCTCGGTGGATTCCACCTGCGTCTCGAGGCCGGTGTATTCCGGGAGCTTGATCTCGGGACGGACATCGACCGTCAGCTTGATGGCGGCGGAAAGGCCGGGTTCGATCGAACCTTCCTCAACGTCCACCAGCGTCAGCACAGGCAGCTTGGATTGCTCCAGCCCGTCACGATAGGCCTTGCCGATGACCTTGTTCTTGAACTCGTCTTTCAACTCCTTGCCAAAGCGCTTGGCGACCATGGCGGCCGGGGCCTTGCCCGGGCGGAAGCCCGGCAGGCTGACCTGACGGGTGTATTCGCCGAGGAGGCTGGTGTATTCGCCTTCGACCTCGCCCTTGTCGAGGGTCACAGTCAGCGTCTTGCGGGTCTCGTTGATGTCGGTGATTTGAACGTTCACGGGATTAAATTCGGAGTGGATGTCTGGAGGGAAAAGAGGTCGAAGTAATTGCTCCCCTTGCAGCCGGTCAAGGTCTCTTTCGATCCGGCCTGCGTGCAATCGACCTTGGCCTTTGGGGGCGCACCACCCAAGCTGTCCGTCGTCATGGCCCGCCTTGCCCAACTCCTTGCCAGTCACCGCCGTATCCTGCTCCTCGATGCGGCCTCGGCGCGCGTGACAGTCGGGCTGCTCCAGGCCGGGCAAGCCGGGATTTGGAGTACGATTGAAAACGAAGCCGGCCGTGCCGTGTTTTCCGGCGCGGCAGAGGTGCTCGGCCAAGCCCGGCTGCGCCTCGACGACGTGGCTGCCTTTCTGTTCTGCGAAGGCCCGGGCTCGACGCTCGGCACGCGGACCGTGGCGATGAGCTTGCGAACCTGGCAGGCGCTGCGAGCGCGCCCGGCCTACGCCTATCAAAGCCTCGCGGTCGCGGCACGTGCGGAATGGAAACGCCGGCCCCGGAGCTTCGCTGTCATCGCCGATGCCCGCCGCGAATCATGGCATGTCCAATCGATCAGCGCCAAGGGCGTGCTTGCGCCGTTGCAACGTTGCGCCGCGACCGACCTGCCCGCCGGCGAACGGCTCACCCCGGCGCATTTCCGTGTGTGGAGCAAGCTGCCCGCCGGCGCCGGCCAGTGCGACTACGATCCGTCCGCGTTCATGGATGCCGCAGACGACAGCGACCTGTTCGCCGCCAGCATCGCACCGGATGCCTTCCAACACGAATCGCCCGATTACCGGAAATGGTCGGCGCACACGCACAGCGCCGAAACCGCCGCACGGAAGACGTGACCACCTCCGGCCAACTTCCCCGCCGTTGCTGGGTCGAGATCGATCTCGCCGCGCTGGAGCGCAACCTGAAGCTCATCCGCGCCTCCCTGCCCGCGCAGATCAAATACGTGGCTGTGGTGAAAGCCGATGCCTACGGCCACGGGCTGCCGCAGGTCGCGGCGCGTCTGATGCACGCAGGCGCCGATCTTTTCGCCGTGGCGAACATCGCCGAAGCCATGACGATCCGCGAATTGAGCGCGGACTGGCCGGTGCTCCTGCTCAGCCCGGTGCTGCCCGACGAGGATCGTTACCTCGCGGAATTCGACCTCGCCGCGACCCTCTCCTCGCCCGATGAAGTCCGCCGCTTCGACGCGGTGGGTCGCGCGGCCGGCCGCCCGGTCTCGGTCCACCTCAAGATCGACACCGGCATGGGCCGGCTCGGCGTCTGGCACACCGAGGCACCCGCGGTCTACGCGGCCATCCAGGCCGCCGGCGGTCTTCACCTCGCGGGCGTGTTCACCCATTTCTCCAGCGCGGATGAGGACCCCGCCTTCACTGAGCAGCAACGGCGGTTGTTCCTGGCCACGCTCAAGCAACTGCCGGGCCTCGACGTGACCAGGCTGCTGGTCCACGCGGACAACAGCGCAGGGTTGGAAACGACGCCCGGCGGCAGCATCTTCAACGCGGTACGCGTCGGGCTGCTGCAGTTCGGCGTCCTGCCGCATCAGCATTCGATGCTCGCCCGTGTCCGCACCGAGCCGGTTTTCAGTTTCCACACGAGGGTCGGCTTGGTGAAGCGGCTGCCGGCCGGCACGGGCATCAGCTACGGCCGCACTTCGAAACTGAAACGCGACTCCGTCATTGCCGTCCTGACCGCCGGCTATGGCGATGGCATCGCCCGCGCGAGCGGCAACCGCGCCGAGGTTTTGGTCCAGGGCCGGCGTTGCCGGGTGCTGGGCCGCGTCACCATGGACCAGACCATCGTGGATATCACCGATGTGCCTGCGCCCGTCCAACATGGCGACCCGGTCGTCCTGGTTGGAAAACAAGGCGGCGGGGAAATTTCGGTCACGGAATTCAGCAGCTGGGCCGACACGATCGCCTGGGAAACACTGTGTTCCGTAACCAAGCGCGTGCCGCGCCACTACCGCAACGCCAGCGGCGTTTAGCAGAGTCAGTCCCCGGTGCGGCGGCCGGCGGCGGGATCGGGTTTGCCGATGCCGAACGCCTTGAAGCCGATCTTCCGCAGCGCGGCGAGGTCCACGATGTTGCGGCCGTCGAACAGGCAGGCGGGCTTCGGCATCCCGGCGTAGATCCTCGCGTAATCGAGCGTCTTGAACTCGTCCCACTCCGTCACGATCGCGATGGCATGGGCGCCGGCGCAGGCCTCGTAGGCGTCCTGGGCCACGGTCAACCGCGGGTTGTCCACGCCCTTGCCGAGCGTGTCGGCCTTGATCTCGTCGGCCGGCACCTTGGGATCGTAGACGCTCACCTTGGCGTGCTCGGCGAGGAGGTCGCGGCACACATTGATCGCGGCGGACTCGCGCGTGTCGTTGGTGTCCTTCTTGAAGGCGAAGCCGAGCACGGCGATTTTCTTGTCGGCGACGGTGTTGAACAGCTCGCGGCCGATGCGCGCCACGAAACGGCGCTTCTGCCAGTCGTTGAGGCCGACGACGCTCGTCCAGTAGGCGGCGACCTCCGGCAGGCCGAAGCTCTCGCACAGGTAGGTGAGGTTCAGGATGTCCTTCTGGAAGCACGAGCCGCCGAAGCCGACGGAGGCCTTGAGGAATTTCGGCCCGATGCGGCTGTCCTTGCCGATGGCATTGGCCACCTCGTCCACGTCGGCGCCGGTCGCCTCGCAGAGCGCGGAGATCGAATTGATCGAGGAGATGCGCTGGGCATGGAAGGCGTTGGCCAGGTGGTTGGAGAGCTCTGACGACCAGTGGTTGGTCGTGATGATCCGCTCGCGCGGCACCCAGCGGCCGTAGACGCCGGCGAGGGCCGCGATGGCCCTTTCGCCGTCCGGCGTGCGCTCGCCGCCAATGAGCACGCGGTCGGGGTTCTCGAGGTCCTTGACCGCCGTGCCTTCGGCGAGGAACTCCGGGTTCGAGAGCACCTCGAACTTCAGGCCCTTCGTGTTGGCGGCGACGATGGCCTTGATGGCGTCGGCCGTCTTCACCGGGATCGTGGACTTCTCGACGATGATCTTGTTGCTTTCGGCGTGCTCCGCGATGGTGCGGGCCACCGATTCGATGAAGCGCAGGTCGGCCGCGCGGCCGGCGCCCACGCCGTAGGTCTTGGTCGGCGTGTTGACCGCCACGAAGATGATGTCGGCGGCCTTGATCTGGCCGGCCACATCGGTGGAGAAATGCAGGTTCTTGCCGCGGACGGCCTTCACGATCTCGTCGAGGCCGGGCTCGTAGATGGGCAGCGTGGCGCCGTTCCAGGCCGCGATGCGCGCCGCATTCATGTCCACGACGGTCACAGTGACGTCGGGAGCCTTCCGGGCGATCATGGCCATGGTCGGCCCGCCCACGTAACCGGCGCCAATGCAGCAGATTTTCATAGTAAAAGAGGCCGGCAGGTTGCCGGCCTCCGCGAATAAAACCAAGACAGATTTACCTCAGGCCGGACTCGGCGCGGGCGCACCCGCCGGACCCGCGGAGGGCTCCGCGGCGGGTTTGTCCGCCTTGCGGGCCGGGTCGCCCGGCGGCATGCGCGGGGGGCGCACCGAGGTGATTGGCGACTTGATCTCGCCTTCCTTGAGGATCTCGAGGACATGCCGGCCCTCGATGGTCTCGTGCTCCAGCAATGCCGCCGCAACCTTGTCGAGCGCGGCGCGGTGCTCGGAGATGATCTGTTCCGCGCGCTGATACTGGGTGTTGATGATTTCCGAGATGGCTTGGTCGACCCGGCGCGCGGTATCCTCGCTGATGTGCTGGGAGCGCGTGATGTCGCGGCCAAGGAAGACGGTGTCCTGGTTCTCGCCCATGGCGATGGGGCCCAGGTCGCTCATGCCGTAATCGCACACCATCGAGCGGGCCGTGGCGGTGGCCTGCTTGATGTCGCCGTAGGCGCCGTTGCTGATGTCGTTCGTGACAAGCTTCTCGGCGATGCGCCCGCCCATGGTGACGGCAACGCGGTCGAGCAGCTTCTTCTTGGAACTGGAGAGGATGTCCTTGGTGGGCAGGTACGTGGTGCTGCCAAGGCTCTGGCCGCGGGGAATGATCGTGACCTTGTGCACCGGCATCGTGCCGTCATCCAGCACCGCCTGCACGATGGCGTGGCCGGCCTCGTGCCAGGCCAGCGCGCGCTTCTCGGCGTCGTCCATGACCCGACGGCGTTCGCGGCCCCACAGGACCTTGTCGCGCGCGTCGTCGATGTCGGACATGTCGACCTTCTTCTTGCCCCGGCGGGCCGCGAGCAGCGCCGACTCGTTGAGCAGGTTGGCCAGCTCGGCACCGGACAGGCCGGGCGTGCCGCGGGCGATGATGGCGAGGTCGATGCTGTCGGACATCGCGATCTTGCGGGCGTGGACGCGCAGGATCTGCTCGCGGCCGATGATGTCAGGCAAATCGATGTAGACCTGGCGGTCGAAACGGCCGGGGCGCAGCAGGGCGCTGTCGAGCACGTCGGGCCGGTTGGTGGCCGCGATGATGATGACGCCCTCCTGGGTGTCGAAGCCGTCCATCTCGACGAGCAGCGAGTTCAGCGTCTGCTCGCGCTCGTCGTTGCCGCCGCCGAGGCCCGCGCCACGCTGCCGGCCGACGGCGTCGATTTCATCGATGAAGATCAGGCAGGGCGCGTTCTTGCGGCCCTGTTCGAACATGTCGCGCACGCGGCTGGCGCCGACGCCGACGAACATCTCCACGAAATCCGAGCCGCTGATGGAGAAGAACGGCACGTCGGCCTCGCCGGCGATGGCCTTGGCGAGGAGCGTCTTGCCGGTGCCCGGGGGGCCGACC
>CAYZSN010000104.1:0-11137 GCA_964481095.1 uncultured Oleiharenicola sp.
AAGATGCGCATCGGTTTCGACTCCACCGCCACCTACGAGCGCGTGCTCGAACTCGTGGACAAGCACGCCGTCGACCTGCTGAGCGTGCACGGCCGTACGGTGAAGGAGGGCTACCGCAGCGACGTGCACTACGATTTCATCGGCCAGGCCGCCCGCACCGTGAAATGCCCCGTGCTCGCCAATGGCAACGTCACGTCGGCCGACAAGGCCGCCGGGGTCCTCGCGCAAACCGGCGCGGCGGGCGTCATGATCGGCCGCCACGCCATCCGCAACCCGTGGATTTTCCGGCAGTGCCGGGAAAGGTGGTCGTCGCTGTCCCCATCGACGACAGGCGCCGGTGTGGAAACCGGCGCCCACCCGGCGGTTTTCCAGCCCACCCTCGCCGACGTGCGCGAATACGTCGCCCGGCTTTATCGCGAGACCCAGGCGCCCGGCGTGCCCGCGCCGGCGCATGTCGCCAAGATGAAGAAGTACCTGAACGTCGTCGGCCAGGGCGTTGATGCCGAGGGCCGGTTCCTCCACGACATGCGCCGCGCGATGACCGAGGCCGAGCTGTTCGCGGTGTGCGACCGGCACCTGCTGGCGGAACCCGCGCGGCCCTTCGCCGCCGAACCTTTCCCGGGCGTCATCGCCCGGCCGAACTGCGAAACCCCCGTCGAGAGCTGCTCGCTGGATACCGTCACGGCGTGATGCACCAATCCCAACGTTCAACATTCAACATTGAACGTTCAACTTCCAGCCAAGCCGAACTTTGAACGTTGAAAGTTCAATGTTGAGTGGTGGATGTTGAGTTCGTCCTCACTCGATCCCCAGCACCTTGCGGCCGGTCTCGGAGATCATTTGCGGGGTCCATTGCGGGTCCCAGACGATATGGACCTTGGCGGACTCGACCGTTGGCAGCGCGGCGATCTTCTGGCGCGCGTCCTCGGCGATCACGGGGCCCATGCCGCAACCGGGCGCCGTGAGCGTCATCTTCACCTCCACGCTGTTGCCGCCGGCGGGGGTTTTCTCGATCGCCAGGTCGTAGACGAGGCCGAGGTCGACGATGTTGACCGGGATTTCGGGATCGAAACAGGTCTTGAGCATGTCCCAGACTGCTTCCTCCGAGAAGGCCGTCTGCGCGGGGCCGGCCGAAGCGCCCGCCGCCGGCACGTAGCCGGCGATCAGGTGCGCGTGGTCGCGCTCGATGCGGAACAGGCCCTGGTCGGTCCGCACCGTCACGTTGCCGCCGAGGGTCTGGGTGATGAAGACCTTCGTGCCCGCACCGAGGCGCACCTTGTTGCCGGCGGGAATCGCGGTGGCGGGACAGTTTTCGGAAAGCTCGAGCTCCTGCGTCATGCCCCGGAACCTAGCGCAGGCTCAGGTCAAAAGGCAACCGGGCATAGAGGCCCTGCGGGTCGTTGTACCGGCTGAGGGTCTTGAGCTCGGCGGTCGCCTCGCGCAGCAGCAGACCGGCCGGGCCGGCGAAGCTCTGCTCGTCGCGCCGGCCTTCGAGCGCGGCGGCAAAGGACTCGGCGAACTGCCTGGGGCGCGGATATTCCGCGACGCGGAAACTGTCGCCCAGCTTGGCCTTGTCGGCGGCGTACTTGACCGCGTGCGAGAGGCCGCCGATCTCGTCGACGAGCCCGAGCTTGATGGCCTCGTGGCCGGACCACACGCGGCCCTGCGCAATCTCCTCGACGGTGGCGCGGTCGAGTTTGCGGCCGGCGGCGACCTTGGTGATGAACTGGTCGTAGACCCAGTCGACCGAGTCCTGGAACAGGGCCAGTTCCTCGGGCGTCTTGGGCCGCGTGACGGTGGCGGCGTCGGCAAAGCGGCCGGTCTTCACGGTGTCGAAGGTCAGGCCGAGCTTGTCATTGAGCAGGCCCTGGAAGTTCATGAACAGGCCGAACACGCCGATCGAGCCGGTGATGGTGGAGGGCTCGGCGAAGATGCGGTCGCTCGGCATCGAGATCCAATAGCCGCCGGACGCGGCCACGCTGCCCATCGAGACGATGACGGTCTTGGATTTTTTCAGGAGCGAGACTTCGCGGGCGATCGCCTCGGAGGCCGACACGCTGCCGCCGGGGCTGTTCACACGCAGGACAACCGCCTTGACGCTGTCGTCCTCGCGGACCTCGCGCAGCATGCGCGCCGTCTTCTCGCCGTAGACCAGGCCCTCCTCGTTGCCGTTGCCGTCGACGATCTCGCCCTCGGCGTAGACGATGGCGAGCCTGTCCTTGCCCGCGTTCGCGAGGTCGACCTTCTCGGCCGCCAGGCGCTTGGCCACCGTGCCGCCGCCGGCCACGAGCTTGGCGTACGACCTGACGTCGATTTGCTTGAAGGGCCGGTCCGAGTTTTTCCGGCCGGTCGCCTCCTTCAGGTCGCCGAGCACTTCGTCGAGGTAGGCCACGCGATCCACGAGCTTGGCCTGTTTGGCGGCGTCGGCACGGATGAAGCCCTTGGCGTCGACGACCTTTTGCAGCGCGCCGGCGGGCAGCTTGCGCGCGCCCTCGATGGTCACGGTCAAATCCTGCCAGACATCGTCGACCAGCTTCTGGATCTGCTCGCGGTTCTCGGGGCTCATGTCCTTGCGGGTGTAAGGTTCGACGGCGCTCTTGTATTTGCCGACGCGGGTCACCTGCACGCCGATGCCGAACTTCTCGAAGGCGCCGGTGTAGAACATCGGCTGGGAGGCGAGGCCGGGCATCACGATCGCGCCGTAGGGGTCGAGGACGACCTCGTTCGCCGCGGAGGCGAGGTAGAAATCGCGCGTGGAGGCGAAGTCGAGGTAGGCTTTCACCGGCTTGCCCGAGGCCTTGAAGCCGAGGATGGCCTCGCGCACCTCCTTCAGCGCGCCGAAGCCGCCACCGTGCAGCGAGCCGGTCAGGTAGAGGCCCTTGATCGCCTTGTCGCCGGCGGCCGCGTCGAGCGCGCGGGTCAGGCGCCGCAGCTGGACCTGGTGCCGGGAATCGCCGCCGAGCGCCTCCATGAATTCATCCAGGCCGCCGTTCTGCTCGGGCGTGTCCACGATGCTGGTCGACAAATCGAAAACGAGGTAGGAGCCGTCCTCCACCAGCACGGGCTTCTTCTGGCCGAGGGCGATCAGCGCGCCGAGGAGGAGGAAGCCGAGGACGCAGCATCCGACCAGGAAGACGATGAGCGCGGTGAGGGTGGCGAAAAACGCGGTGAAGAAGTTCTTCATGCCCCGAAGCTAGGCACGCCCGCCGGACCGGCCAGCGAAAAACGTCCCGCGGGCCGCCGCAGGGACAGGCGGAAGCCTTTCGCGATAAGCGGCCTGTTACATATCGGCCAAAATTTCGGGCCCTTTAACACGGCTAGACATTTGTTTGTGCCGATGTAACCTCCCTGCCCTAACCGCCCGCCGCCATGAGTGAAAAACAGGAACTGCTGACCACCAACCGCAAGGCCCTCACGATCAACCTCGATGGCACGCACTACGGCACCATCGCCGAGATCGGCGCCGGGCAGGAGGTCGCCCGCGTGTTCTTCCAGGCGGGGAGCGCGTCCGGCTCGATCGCCAAGACAATCTCGGCCTACGACATGACCTTCAGCGACGCCATCTACGGCAAGGCCCCGCGCTACGTGTCGCGCGAGCGCCTGACGACGATGCTCGGCCACGAGTACAAGCTCATCGGCGAGCGCCTGGCGGAGAAGCGCGGCGACCGCACCTGTTTCTTTGTGTACGCCGACACCGTCGCCACGGCCAGCGCCAAGAGCGGCACAAGCAGCGGCCACGGCTGGCTGGGCATCCGGTTCCAGACCAAGCCGCTGGAGGAGCCGAGCGACATCCTCATCCACGTCCGCACCCTCGACAAGAAGAACACCCTCCAGCAGGAGGCCCTCGGCATCGTCGGCACCAACCTGATCTACGGCGCGTTCTACTACCGCGACACCCCCGAGAAGTTCATCCAGTCGCTCGCCGACAACCTCGGCACCGACCGCGTCGAGGTGGACATGCTGAAGTTCAGCGGCCCGGCCTTCGCGCACATCGACAACCGCATCCTTTCGCTCCACCTCGTGAAGCACGGCCTGACCAACGCCGTGATGTTCGCGCCGACGGGCGACGTGCTGCAGCCGTCCGAGGTCATCTACAACCGCCCGGTCCTGGTCGAGCGCGGCAGCTTCCGCCCGGTGACGCACGTCAACGTCGACATGCTCAACTGCGCCACCGCGCAGTTCCTCCAGGAACCGTCCGTCAAGGGCAAGGACATCGTCGTGCTCATGGAGATCACGATGAACAACCTCCTCGCGGAGGGCGCGATCGACGAGCAGGACTTCCTCTCGCGCGTCGACATGCTCGGGCACATCGGCTTCACCGTGCTGATCTCGAACTACTCCGAGTTCTACCGCCTCGTCTCCTATTTCCGCCGCTACACGAAGGAGATGATCGGGGTCGCGATGGGCATCAACAACCTCCTCGAGATCTTCAACGAGAAATATTACGAGAACCTCGAGGGCGGCATCCTCGAGTCGATGGGCCGCATGTTCCGCCACGCGGTGAAACTCTACATCTACCCGATGCAGCAGCAGGCCTACGACAGCTACCTCAAGAACGGTCATCCCGCCGAGGGCCAGAGCCACGTGAACCACGCCTTCGCCGGCAAGGTGCTGATCACGGCGCGCAACCTGAACGTCTCCGACCACCTCCGGAACCTCTACGCGCACCTCCTCGAGAACCACTATATCGACACCATCTCCGGCTTCAACGAGGACTACCTCACCATCTTCTCCCGCGACGTGCTCCAGCGCATCAAGAACAACGACGCCTCGTGGGAAAAGCTCGTGCCGGCCAAGGTCGCCGAGGTGATCAAGTCGCGCGGCCTGCTGGGCTACGGCAAGGCCCCGAAGGCGCCCGCCGCGGCCCCGGCGGGCTAGAGTGACGGCATCCGGCGGGACACCGCCAGCCAGGCGCAGCCCAGCAGCGACAAACCACCGATCAGGCCGAGGGTTTCGTGGGCGGAGGCATGGGTTTCCGCCGCCCAGGCCTGCGCCCGGATCGCGGCCTGGCCCTCCTTCCATGCATATTGCGGCGGGGCGACGGCGATCCAGCTTCCCGCGCCGGCACTGTCATCCGTCAGCGCCAGGTAGGCCGACCTCTTCTGGTTTTCGGAAACATCGAGTTCCCAGAAATTGACGTCGGCCGGCGCGGCATCGCGGCAGTGGTAGACGTGCAGGATCTCGCCCTGGCCGTTTTCAACCACCACCTGCAGCGCCACTCCCGGCGCGGTGGGACGGCCGGCAAAAGGCACCACCAGCCGCGGCGTGATGAGGTGGAATGAATTGCTCCGCACGCGGCCGAGATCCACCGGCCCGTGGAAAAGGTTGCGCACTTCGCCGGGAGAAATGTCCGCGGCCCCGACGATGCGCTCGGGCGGAAACGCCGAGCGCCCGACGAATTCATAGCGCAGCGGCGCGATGGTGCCGGAAGCCTGGAGAATCCGCGTCTTGCGCGCCACTTCGCCGAAGACCAGCGGGCGCGGCCAGAGAAAAAGTCCCGCCAGGGAAGCCGCCGCCAGCCCGGCGAGGAGCGGCAGTCGCACCGGATCCGGCTGCCAGGTGAGCGGCGGCAATATCGCGGGTTGCCGTCCCAGGCCGAGAAGCGCGACCCCGAGGCCGGCCAGCGCGAGCCCGCCAAGCCAGGCCCATCGCGCCTGCAGCTGGCGCGTGAAAACGCCGGCCGCGGAAGGACCCGACACCACCGGCAGCAACGCGCGCAAAGCCGGGCGCGACAGCTGGCGCGCCACCTCGGCCGGGTCCGGATAAAGCACGGCGCGCACGGCGTCGCCGGACAAGTGGCCGATATCGCCATCGCCCACATAGCCGCGCACGGCGCCTTCGCGCAGCGCGGCCTGCCCGGCCGCATGGTCGTGAAAGTAGGCCGTGTGGGCGGTGGTGGTGATGGCATGCAGCCCGGCGCCCACCACCCCCAGCCAAGCGAGGATCCCCATCGCGGCGATTCCGCGCCAGGGGAAGCGCGCCGACGCCAGCCGCACCAGGGCAAGGAAATTGGCCATGGTGCCGATCACCAGCAAATCGCCGTAGCGTGACGTGAAGCCGACATATTCCGCGCTGCGGGCATAGGCAATCGCCGCGGCCTGCAGCAAGGACCATACGCCGAGCGCCAGCACCACCCGGTCGAAGGGCGGCGCATCCTTCCGCCCACGCAGCTGCAAAGCCAGCAACACCAGCGGCACGTTGACCAGCACCGTCGCCGCCGGCCAGCCCAGCTGCACAAACCAGGCGTGCAGGAACAGGGGCAGCGAATGGACGAAGAGCGCGCTGTCGGTCGGCGTCGGCGCAACCACCGCGAGCACGATCCCGCCCGCCACCAAAAGGCCCGGCACGATGCCCTGGCGGAAGTTGAAGGCGCCCGTCCACAGCAGCGCCAAGCCGACCGCCAGGGGCGCGGTCCACATGATGCCGAGGGTGAAAAGCCCCGCCAAACCGGCCGCCTGCGCCCACAACCAGCCGGACGAATATGCCGGCCGGGTCAGCACCCCGGGCACGTGCACGAGGAGAAAAAGCAACGCCAGGGGAAACTGGGACTGGAATCCCCACGTGATGTTCTCCCAGGCAAAAGGCAGCACCGCCGTGGCCAGGAGCAGCACGCTGGCGGCCAGCGCCGTCCGGAAGGAAAGGGCCGACCAGAGCCAGCGCAGGAACACCGTGACGAAGGCCGCGTGGATGGCGGCGTTGACGGCCATCTGCACCCGCGGGTCCCAGCGCTCGGTCAGGGTGGTTTCCACCCAGAAGAGCAGGCGCGACCAGACCGGCACATGCCCGTTGTGCGGCCGGAGGAAGTCGGCCGCCCGCAGCGTTCCTTCCAGCCAAGGCTGCAGTATGTCCGCGCCTTCCACTTTCCACTGGTCGAGGATCGGAACGTCACCGGCATAGAGATGAATCTCCCGGCTTCGCGCGGCGAAGACCAGCACGCCGGCGGCCAGCAGGCCGAGGACGCGGAAGGCGGGACGCGCGGGGGTGTTCACGTCATCCACCTTGGATAATATCCGGGCCACTGGCTGCATTATTTTGCACCGACATCCCGCACGCAGCCGACCCGCTATCAGGCCGGCACAGGATTTTTTTCCGTGTGTTCCGCGGGTTCCATGGGCAATGATGCCGGCTCCGCCATGCGCTTTCACAAGTACCACGCCCTCGGCAACGACTACCTCGTGATGGACCCGGCCGACTTCCCCGGCTGGCCCGCCCCCACCGTCGAGCAGATCCGCGTCATCTGCCACCGCAATTTCGGCGTGGGCTCCGACGGCATCCTCTGGGGCCCGCTCGCCACCACCCGCGCGGAGTTCGGCCTGCGCATCTTCAATCCCGACGGTTCCGAGGCGGAGAAGTCCGGCAACGGCCTGCGCATCTTCTCGCGCTATCTCTATGACCGGAAGAAGGTCGCCACCGCGCCCTTCACCGTGGACACCCCCGGCGGCGTGGTGAACGTGGTCATCCAGCCCGGCGGGCGGCTCCTCACGATCGACATGGGCCACGTGAGCTTCGACAGCGCGAGGATTCCCGTGGCCGGCCCGGCGCGCGAGGTCGTCAACGAGAAGGTCCGCATCCTCGACCGCGAGTTCACCTTCACCGCCGCGACCATCGGCAACCCGCATTGCGTGATTCCCCTGCCCGCGGTCACGCCGGAGCTGGCGCACCAGTACGGCCCCCACCTCGAAACCCACGCCAGTTTCCCGAGGAAGACGAACGTCCAGTTCCTGCAGGTGCTCGACCGCGCCAACATCCGCATCGAGATCTGGGAGCGCGGCGCGGGCTACACCCTCGCCTCCGGCAGCTCCTCGAGCGCGTCGGCCGCCGTCGCCCACAAGCTCGGCCTTGTCGACCGGAAGGTCACGGTGCACATGCCCGGCGGGCAGATCGGCATCGAGATCGGCGACCATTTCTCGATCCGCATGACCGGGCCGGTGACGCGCGTCGCCGAGGGCACGCTGCACCCCGAGCTGTTCACGACGAAAGTGTAGGCGGCGGCGAGGGCGCCGCCACGGCGGGGAGTACATCCGGCCGAAGCGGCCGGATGGAACTTCCAACGTTCAACCTCGAACTTTCAACGTCCAAAAACAGGACCGGGCGGTTCGAAGCTTGGATGTTGAACGTTGAACGTTGCGCATTGAATCCAGATGCCTGCGCGCCGCGCTCACTCCGTCGCGTTCCCGATGAGCATCAGGGCCACGGTGCCGAAGATCACGAGGACGTTGAACACGAGCCCGAGCACCGCAAAGACCTTCTTCCGGTCCTTTTGCGTCAGGCTGCCGATGGCCAGCCCGGTGCCGACGAGGTGCACGCCGATGAGCGCGAAAAGCAGCAGGCCGACGACGGCCGTGACGGCGGAGTTTTCGTCGATGCCGCCGGGCGTGCTCATCTCCATGTAGCCGGCGACGCCGAACAGCAGGAGCATCGCGAAGCCGCCGATGATGGAGATGACGAAGGAGGAGATGCCCAGCCAGGAATGTTTCAAACCTGCGGGCGCGGCGGGCGCCACAGGCGCCGGGATCAGGGCGGGCGGCAAGGGATCATCCATTCGCGGCGACAAAGGCAGAGTCGCGGGCTTCAGGCAAGCCGGGGGTGGTGGGCGGCGGTTTCCACTCCGCCGCCTGTCGCCGCGATGGAAAGCGGCGACCCCCTTTCACGATGGACGCAGAGGCGCTCCGTTTCTCAGTATTTCACGCTGCAGCCGTAGGCGCGCGACGTGGCCTGGGCCACGGGCCGGCCGGCCTTGAGGTCGGCCAGCGCCGCCTTCACGTAGTTCGTCGCCTTCGGGATGTCGTCGACGTCGGCCGAGTTGATGCTGTCGATGCCGCCGGCGTAGACGAGCGTGCCAGCCGGATCGACGATGAAGAGCGTCGGCGTGTGCCGCGCGTCGTAGAGCCGCCCCACCTTGCCGTCCTGGTCGCGGAAGTACGCCGTGGCCGCGGCCCCGGTCTGCCTTTCCCACGCCTGCACCTCGGCCGCGGCGTAGTCGCCCTCGGAGCCGGGATGGCCGGAATTGATGGAGAGCCACACGGCGCCGTCGGCGATCGCGGCTTTCTGCGTGGCCGGGATGTTGCCGCTGCCCTGGTAGTGCTTTTGCACGAACGGGCACTCGGGGTTCACCCATTCGAGGACAACGATCTTGCCCTTGTACTGTGCGAGGGTGTGCTGCTGGCCGTTGATGTCGGTCAGGGTGAAGTTCGGCGCGGCCTGGCCCACGGCGGGAGCGGCCGAGGCCGCACCGGCAAACAGGGCCAGCGACGCAGCCCCGGCAAACAGGATTCGAGATAGCGCATGCATGGCAGGAAAGATATACCGCGAAAACTAGCCGGGGTTCCGCCTCCGTCAAACGCCGCGGCACATTCTAGTCCGCCTTGTCATCGCGAGGTGCGCGAAGCGCGCCGTGGCGATCCAGCTGGATTGCTTCGTCGTCCCGCCCAGCGGGACTCCTCGCAATGACAAATAAGTGCATGACCATTCGGCCACCAAGTGCCCATTGCGGCGGCGGACCGGAGTCCTAACGTAGCGCGGTGATTGGATGGATCGCAGACTTTTTCCGCTTCTGGTGGGCCTTGGCGTACTGGAACGCGCGCAAAACCTGGTTCCGGATGCACGGCGCGCACCGCGATTCCTGCCCTTGCCAGAACTTCGGCGACTCCGGCCTGGCCCTCGATTCGCGCTGCGAGGCCGTGGCCCCCTGGCACAAACCCCAGCGCTTCCGGAAGGTGTGCCCGTTGCTCGTCGAGACCAGGGACGGCTGGCGTTGCAGCGTGGACGCCGAGCGCGTCCGCCCGTTCTGGGGCCGGGCGTTCGCCTGCGGCGGCGGCCTACTGCTGGCGCTTTACCTGGCCGGGACCGTCGCCGTTTACGCCACCCTGCGGAAGGCCGGCTATCCCCTCAGCTATGTGACGGTGGCGTGGCCCGGGAACTGGCCCGACCTGCGGCAAGCCCGGGAACAATTGCACGTGACGCGCGCGCAGCAGGCGCTGGCGGCGGGCGATTATCCAGCGGCCATCCTCTCGCTCCAAACCGTCTGCCAGCTCAACCCGCTCAATTACGACGCGGCCATCACGCTGGCCGGCCTGCTCCAACTCTCCGGACAGCCCGCGCAGGCCGAGTCCATTTACCAGCGGCTCATGCAGGACGTCCCGGAGCAGCGCGCGGCCACCGCCCAGATCTGGTTCCACCTGCTGCTCGCGCGGGCGGACTATCCCGCCATCAAGCCGCTCGCCGCGGCCATGCTCAGCGAGGACTCCGGGCATCGCGAAGCGTGGCTGCACGCGCTGGTTTTCGCCGCCCGCCAGACCAACGACGGCCCGGCCATGGGCGCGCTTCTCACCGGTGAACTCGGCCTGCCCGACTGGTGCAGCGAAGTCGCCACCCTCGAACAGCTGTTGCTGCAGCAGCGCGTCGAGCAGGCGCTGCCGCGGCTCAACCGCCGTTTCCCGGGCACCGCCGCCTACCTGCCCTGTTACCAGGTCGACCGCCTGCTCCGGCTCGACCGGCCCGACCAGGCCTCCCGTTTGCTCGATGACTACGGCCGGCGCCTACCGGCCGAGGAGGCGTCCTTTCTGCGCGTACGAATCCTGGAGGCCAGGGGCTGGAGCTCCCTCATCGAAACGGAATACGACACCCTCCTGCATTTGCCGCTGACCCCGCACCTGGCCGCGCTGTTCTGCGCCTTTCTCCTCGAACGCCCGGCCGACAAACTCCTGCCCCTTTACCTCGACCGCTTTCTCCAGGCGGCCCCGCCCCTCACCCGCGAAACCCTTCCCCTTTACCACGCCGTGTTCCTGGTGGCCGAACTCGGCGGCCAGCCGGAACGCGCGCGGCAATTGTCGGACCTCATCGCGCGGTTCCCGCCTACCAACGCCCAGCCGCTCCATGAGCTGGCCGACATCCTCAAGCGCAAGGCCTCCCCGGCCCCGATGCTGCCGCTCGTGCCCTTGCCGCTCGAAGCCGTTTATGCCATCCAGGAATCGGCCGCGAAAAAGACCGCCGCGCCATGAAGCTTTTCCGCCCTGATCTCCCGCTGCAACCCGGCCGGCCGGCCGGACCGGCGCTGGCCGTGGCGATTGCACTGGCCGTGCTCGCGACGGGCTACTGCGTCATGCTCTGGCCGGAATGGCGCCAGAATCCCGATCTG
>CAYZSN010000105.1:0-6368 GCA_964481095.1 uncultured Oleiharenicola sp.
GCGAGCACGGTCATGCCCGTGCTCCCCGCGGCGCCGCCGCCGATGCTCTCGAGCACGCGGTTCGGATCGAGGCCCGCGCGCTGGCCGAAGGCGAGGGCTTCGCACCACGACATCATCACGGAGGCAATGCCGATCTGGTTGGCGAGCTTGCACAGCTGGCCGGTGCCCGGGCCGCCGTGGTAGACGATGATCTTGCCCATGAGCGCGAACAGCGGGCGCACGCGGCCGAAGGCGCTTTCGTCGCCGCCGACCATGATCGAGAGCCGGGCCTCGCGCGCGCCGACATCGCCGCCCGTCACGGGCGCGTCGAGGGCGGACAGTCCGCGGCCGGCGGCTTCCGCGGCGATGCGCTGGGCCAGCTTCGGGCTCGAGGTGGTCATGTCGATGAGCACGGCGCCGGGGCGCGCGCGCGCGATCACGCCCTGCGGGCCGAAATAGGTTTCCTCCACGTCCTTCGGGAAACCCACGATGGTGAAGATGTATTCGCCCTGGGCCGCCGCCGCCGCGGCCGTGTCATGCCAGTGCGCGCCGGCGTCGAGCAGCATCTGCGCCTTTGCCTTGGTCCGGTTGTAGACGTGCACGGTGTGGCCGGCCTTCAGCAGGTGACCCGCCATGCTGCGACCCATGACCCCGGTGCCGATGAACGCGATGGAATGCGAAGCCATGCGGGTACGGAACACGCCCCCCGCGCCAATGCGAACCAAATCAGGCTGGACCGGCGCCCGCCCGCCACGCAATCCTGCCCGCCGTGCAGATCTTCAACACCCTGGCGCCGGTCTTCCTGTTGATCGCGGCGGGCGCCGGACTGCAGGCGGCGAAATTCGTCTCCCCCAGCTTCCTGAAGGAGGCCAACCGCGTGACCTACTGGCTGGGCCTGCCCGCGCTGCTGTTCTCCCAGCTGGCGACCTCGCTCCACCATGGCGGCGGCGCGGGCCGGATGTTCGCCGTCACCCTCGCCGGCACGGTGCTGGCGATCGGCGCGGGCTACGCCGTGGCCTGGCTGTTGAAAATCCCCGGGCCGGCCATCGGCACCTTCGTGCAGGGCGGCTTCCGCGGCAACCTCGCGTTCGTCGGCCTGCCGGTGATTTTTTCGCTGCCCGACGCCGCGATTTTCGGCGGCCTGTCGGCGCGCACCGCCGCGGTGCTGACCGTCGCGCCCATGATGGTGATCTACAACATCGCGGGCGTGGTCGTGCTGCTCCTGAGCCAGCACCGCCTCGGCTGGAGCATGGTGAAGCCGTTCGTGAAGCAGCTCGTCACCACGCCGCCGCTGCTGGCGACGCTCGCGGGCATCGCCTATGCGGCGCTGGGCTGGACGCTCCCGTCCTTCCTCGACAAGGCGCTGACCTCCCTCGGCGAAATGGCGCTGCCGCTCGGCCTGCTCGGCGTGGGCGGCTCGCTGATCACGGTGAAGCTCGGGGCCAACTGGCGTTCGCCGCTGGCCTCGGCGCTGGTGAAGACGGCCCTTTCGCCGCTGCTCGGCTGGCTGGTCGCGCGCGCGTTCGGCGTCGGCGGCCTGGAACTGAAGATGGTGCTCATCCTCATGGCCACGCCGACGGCCATCGTCTCCTACACGATGGCGCTGGAGCTCAAGGGCGACGAGCCGCTCGCGGCCGGCGCCATCGCCCTGAGCGTGCTGACCTCGGTCGGTTCGCTCGCGGTGGTCGTGGGCATGTTCTGAGTGCCGAAGGACCAGGGTCGAAGGTCGATTCGCTTACGGGATGCGCAGCTCGCTGCCGACGCGCAGCACGCCGGTGGGGCTGATCTTGTCCGTGTTGGCGTTGAAGATTTCCTGCCAGCGGCCGGGCGTGCCGTAGTAGCGCTGGCTGATCTTCGAGAGCGAGTCGCCGGCCGCCACGGTGTGGGTCCGCGTGCCCGGCGGGGGCGTCGGCGCCGCCAGCGGGCCGGCCGGCGCGGGGCCGCCGGTGGTCCGGGCGAGCATGGTCTTGAGCTGGTAGTTTTCCTGCGCCAGCACCGCGTTGGCGCCCTGCAGCTGCTGGACGAGCGTGCGGTTGGCGGCGGATTCGGTCGTGGCCTGGCCGGTGGAGCGCTGGAGCGCGGCGAGCGACGCGGTGAGGCGCGTGTTCTCGGCCTGGGCGGCCGCAAGCTTGTCGGCGGAAACCTGGTTGGCGGCCGCGGCCTTCAGCTGCTCGACCTCGGCGGTGAGCGCGGTGACCTTGTCGGCGAGCGTGGTCTTTTCCGCATTGGCGGCGTCAGTGGCCTGGCCGGAGGCGGCCTTCAGCGCGTCGCGGTCCTTCTCGAGCAGCGCATACCCGCGCAGCGCGGTGGCGAGGCGGTCCTCGGTGTCGGCCAGTTTCTTCTCGAGGGCGGAATTGTCGGCGGCCGGCGCGGCGGCCGCCTTCGCGGCGGCGAGCTGCGTCTCCAGCTCGCTCACGCGGCCGGAGAGGTCGGGATACGCGGGCGCGGCGGTGGCCGGGCGGCGGCGGTTCGCGTCCGCCAGCTGCGATTCAAGCTCGGCGACGCGGCCGGAAAGATCCGGATAGGAGGGGGCGGAAGGCTTGGCGCGGGCCGCGGCCTGCAGCTGTTCGAGGCGGCCCTGGTTGGCGGCGAGCTGCGCCTCGAGGTCGCTGACCCGGCCGGAAAGGTCGGGATAGGCCGGGGCGGCCGGTTTCGCGGCGACCGTCGCCTGGAGTTCGCTGACGCGCGCCTGGCTCGCGCCGAGCGCGTTTTGCTGCGCCTCGACCTGGGTTTCCAGCTGCTTGATGCGGCTGGCGTCGGCCGTGGCGTCGCGCAGCTGGCGGCCGGCGTCGGAAAGCATCTTCTGCATTCGCTCGCGATCGGCGCGCAGTTGCGCGATTTCGGCGGCGAGGTCGGTCACGCGGCCGGAAAGTTCGTCGCGTTCGCGGCGGAGCTGGGCGTCGCCGCCGGCGGGCTTGGCCGCGGCCTGCGCCTCGGCGAGGTCATGCTTGAGGTCGAGCTGGGCGGTTTCCGCCGCCGCGAGCTTGCGGGCGGCCTCGGCCGCCCCGGCTTCGAGCTCGGCGACGCGGCCCGAGAGATCCGGATAGGAAGGAGCGGAAGATTTGGCGGCGAGTTGCGCCGTCAGCTCCGCGACTTTGCCGGAGAGATCGGGATAGGCCGGCGCCGCGGACCTGGCGTCCTCCTTCGCCCTGTTCAACGCGGCGATTTCCTGTTTGGCGGCATTCGCTTCGGCGGACAGGGCGGCGAGTTGCGCTTCGAGCTCGCCCACGCGACCGGAGAGGTCGGGATAAGCCGGCGCCGCGGGCTTCGCCGCGGCGGCGGCCTGCACTTGTTCAAGGCGGGCCTGGCTGGCGGCCAGCTGGCTTTCCAGATCGGACACACGGCCGGACAGATCCGGATAAGAGGGAGCCGCGGGCTTCGCGGCCAGCGCCGACTTGGTCGTGGCGAGTTCGTTTTCGAGGGCGCCGACGCGATCGCGCAGGTCGGGGTAGGCGGGCGCGGCCGATTTCGCGGCGGCGAGCTGTCCCTCCAGCTCAGTGACGCGGCTCGACAGGTCGGGATAAGCCGGGGCGGCGGGTTTGGCCGCCGCGGCGCGTTCAGCGGCGGCGAGTTGCGCCTGGAGTTCGGCGACGCGGCCCGAAAGATCCGCCTTCGTTTGGGCAAGCGTGGCATTCTCTTGCTTGGTGCGGGCGACTTCAGCGGACAAGTCGGGATAGGACGGAGCCGCGGGTTTCGCGGCGAGGGCCTGCTTCGCGCTGGCGAGTTCATTTTCGAGTGAAGCGACCTGACCGCGGAGATCCGGATAGGCTGGAGCCGCGGGCTTGGCCGCGAGCTGGGCTTCGAGCTCGGTGACACGTCCGGAGAGATCCGGGTAGGCCGGCGCGGCGGATTTGGCGGCCGCCAGCTGGCCCTCGAGCTCGCTGACGCGACCGGAGAGGTCGGGATAGGACGTGGCTGCGGGCTTGGCGGCGAGTTGCGCCGTCAGCTCGGCGACCTTGCCGGACAAATCGGGATAAGCGGGAACCGCGGCGGCCTTTGCCGCGACCTGGTCCTTGAGCGCGGAAACCTGCGTGCGCAATTGCGCGGCCTCGGCGCCGCTGCTTTCGGCCTGGCGGCGCAGGGAGGCCTTGTCGGATTCGAGCAGCTTGAGGTTGGCGAGGAGCGTCGTGCGTTCGCGCGCGGCGGCGGCCGTGCTGCTCTTGTAGTCGTCGAACTGCTGCGCCACGGCGATGCGGGCCTGCTCGGCGGCCGCGGCCTTCTGCGTGGCGAGGGCGAGCGAGGCTTCGAGCTCGGTCACCTTGCCGGAAAGGTCGGGGAAGCGCGGGACGTCCGCCGCCGCCCGGGCCTTGGCCAGTTCGCCCTGCAGCGAGGTGCGCCAGGCGCCGGCGTCGGCCACCTGCTTCTTCAGGTCGGCTTCCGAATTCTCGGCGGCCGTGAGTTTGCGCAGCGAATCGTTGAGGTGGCCCTCCAGTTCGGCGACCTTGCCGGAAAGGTCCGGATAAGCGGGCGCGGCATTCTTGGCGGCGGCGAGATCGCGTTCGAGGCTGGCGACCCGCTCGCGCAAATCCGGGAAGCCGGGTGAAACCGGCTTGGCGGCGAGCTGGGCTTCCAGCTCGGCCACACGGCCCGAAAGATTCGGGTAGGCCGGGGCCGCGGATTTGGCGGCCGCCAGCTGGGACTCGAGCTCGCTGACCCGGCCGGACAGGTCCGGATACGACGGCGCGGAGGGTTTCGCGGCGAGCTGGGCGGTCAGGCTGGCCACTTCATTGCGCAGGTCGGGATAGGCGGGCGCGGCCTTGCTGGCCTCGCTGAGCCGGCTGTTTTCCTGCGCGAGCTTGTCGATCGTGGCGGTGAGCTCGGCGACTTTCCCCGACAGGTCGGGATAAGCGGGCGCGGCCGACTTTGCCGCCGCGAGTTGCGCCGTCAGCTCCGCCACCTTGCCGGACAGGTCGGGGTACGAGGGGGCGGCCGGGCGGGACGTGATCGTGTCGTTGGCCTTGGCGAGCGCCGCCTTGGTGGCGTCGAGTTCGCGGGCCAGGTTGCGCTGCATGGCTTCGTTGCTTTGCGTGAGCGCGGCGAGCTTCGATTCCAGCTCGCTGACATTGCCGCGGAGGTCGGGATAGGCCGGCGCCGCGGACTTGGCGGCTTCGGCGGCCGTCTGGACCTCGAGTACATGGGTCCGCATGGCCGCGTTGTCCGAAATCAGCTTGGCGACGGTGCCCTCGAGCTCGGTGACCTTGCCGGCGAGGTTCGGGTAGGCGGGGGCGGCATTTTTGGCGGCGGCGAGATCGCGCTCGAGGCTGGCGACGCGTTCGCGCAAATCAGGGAAGCTGGGTGAAGCCGGCTTGGCCGCGAGGGACTTGGTGGCGACCGCCAGCGCGGCTTCGAGCTCGGTCACCCGGCCCGCCAGGTTGGGGTAAGCCGGCGGGGCATTCCTGGCGGCCTCGAGGTCGCGCGTGAGCGAGGTGATCTTCTGCCGGTCCTGGTTGATCTGATCGGTGAGCTGGCCGTTCTGGTCCTGCAGTTGCTGGACCTTGCCGGAAAGGTTCGGCTTGGCGGCCGCGACCTTGAGGTCGGCCAGGGCGTCGTCGCGGGCCTGGGTGAGGGCGGCAACCTGGCCCTTCACCTGCTCGATCTGCGCGGTCAGCGTGGCATTGGCGGACTTGAGGTCGGCGAGCGCCTTGGCGTCGGCGGTGGCGCCGGAGGCCTGGCCTTCGAGCGCGGCGACGCGGGCTTCGGCGGCCTTGAGCGACGTCTCGAGCGCGGCCTTCTGGTCCTGCACCTTGTTGAGCGTGCTTTCGACCTGTTCGCCGAAACTGCGGGCGGCGGCGAGCTCGGCCTGCGCGGCCTTGTCCGACTTCGCCTTCTCGTCGTTGACGCGGTTGAGGGTGTCCTCGACCTGGCGGCCGAACTTGCGGGCCTCCTCGAGTTCGTTTTTGGCGGCGAGTTCGGCCTTGGCCTTCTCATCGTTGACGCGGTTGAGGGTGTCTTCGACCTGGCGGCCGAATTTGCGCGCTTCCTCCAGGTCGGCCAGGGCGGCCTGCAGCTCGCGGGTCTTCTGTTCGAGCGCCGCCGGGTCGGCGCCGGTCCGGGCGGAAGACAGCGTCGCGGCCGCGGCGGCCTTGGTCAGGTCGGCCACGCGTTTCTCCGCGAGGCGCGCCGCCTTCTCGTGCTCGGCCGAGACCTTGGCGATGTTGTCGCGCTCGGTGCGCAGCGCGGCGAGGTCGCTGGTCGCGGTCGCGAGGCGGTTGGCGAGGGTTTCGCGCTCGGCCTGCAGGCGCGCGACGATGTCGTCGATCGAGGGCGTCGCGGCTTTCGCGGGCGCCGGCGCGGCGGGCACGGGTTCCTTCACCGCCGGGGCCGCCGGTCCGGCGGGGGCGGGCGTGACGGGCCCCGCCACCGGGCGCACGCCCAGCTCCGCCTTGCGT
>CAYZSN010000106.1:0-8241 GCA_964481095.1 uncultured Oleiharenicola sp.
TGATCTTCCGGCCGACGATGTCGACGGGGATGGCATCAGCGACGCCTGGGAATTGCGCTATTTCGGAACCCAGGAGGTAAATGGCAACTGGGTCCCGGGCCTTCAGGGCGATATGACCACGCTCGCCCAGCAGGGGCTTAATCCATTTCGCGTGCCAGCGGTTCCAGCCGGCTTGCGGGCCGCCTTTCACGCCGACAGCGGAATCTTTCTCGCTGAGAATAGTGGCAAGGTGCGCTTGCTGGACGACAATTCCGGCCACGGGTTTCACCTCACCCAGCCGGACGACTCCCTTCGCCCCTCGTACCCTCCCGGGTCAAGCGAGGAAACGCCAGTCCCGGAACTGATCTTCACGGGTGGACAACGGATGCAGGCTGCCCCGGCGGACCTTTTGGACGGGACCAACGATATCACTGTATTGGTGGTGATGGCACCCGACTCCACCCAGGCGGCCAATGCCACGGTGCTTTCCATCGACGGCGGAGCGGCCGGGAAAATTGCCCTGCAGCAATCGGGATCGGCGGACCACTTCGCGCTTTTGCTGGGCGGCGGCGGCGCGGATACGGCGGTCACCCTGCAAGCCTCGCAGCTGCAGCTCGTCGCTTTCACAAAAAATGGCCCGACCTTGAGCAGCCGTCTTAACGGCCAGCCTGTGGCGACGGGCACCGTAAACGCCACGCTCGGTTTGTCGGCGGTGACGATGACGCTTGGCGGCAACACGTCCGCAGGCGAGGGCGCTTATGCCGGCACAGTCCGCGACGTGCTGGTCTACAACCGGGCCTTGTCCGCCACCGAACTCCGCCGGGCCGAAGCGGAGCTGATGGAAAAGTACGAGCTCGACGACAGCGACCACGATCACCTGAGCGATGCCTGGGAAATCCAGACCTTTGGCGACCTGAGCCACTACGGCTGGGCCGATGACGACGGCGATGGCAAGACCAACGAGGAAGAATACCGGGCCAGCACCGACCCGCTCGATTTCTTCGACGGCAAGCCGGTGACGCTTGCCGCGGTGTCCGGCGATGACCAGACGTCGGTCATGCGGCAGTTCGCTCCCGATCCTTTCGCGGTCCTGGTGAGCGTGGACGGGCAGCCGGCGGTCGGCGCGACGATAACGTTCAGCGTCCAGCAGGGCGGTGGCCGCCTTGCCGCCAACAGCGGCGATTTCGGCAACGCAACCTCCGTTCTAAATGCCCAGACGGACGAAAGCGGCATCGCGCGGGTCTATTTCCTCCAGCCGACGGAACCTGATGTGTTGAGCCGAATCAGGGCGGCCACGGGTCCGACTCAAGTCACTTTCACCGCTCACAGTGTTTCGGGCGCGGAACCTTATGCGGGGCAAACCCTGACCATTCCGGAAGCGCGCGGCGACTGGCAGTATGGCTTGGCCGGGCGCTTCAATTCCCGTCCGTTCATGGTGACCGTATGGAATGAGTCCGGCACCGCGCCGGTCAGTGGTGCGCCTGTTGTCGTTACCGTGGCGCAGGGTCGCGGCAAGCTGGCTCTTTCTGATGCGGAATCGGCCCCGCTTGGGTCGTCGCTTTCGTTGGTGACCGATGCCAATGGCCGTGCCCGCGTCTACTACCGGCAACCTGTCCTCGCCGGGGAAGAAGCGGTCGTGCAGGTGCAGAGTGGGGCCGCCTCGGTGAGCTTTCATACCCGCAGCTCCTCGCGCGCCTTGGCCTTGGGCGGATCCCATGCCTTGGGCTTGAAGAGCGATGGGACGGTGTGGGCTTGGGGCGCCAACTCTTACGGCCAGCTTGGCAATGGAACCACCACCGCGAGCCAGGTCCCCGTGCAGACGACGGGTCCCGGCGGAGTAGTGGCCGTGGCGGCGGCGGCGGATCGAAGCAGCGCGCTGGGCGCCGACGGCTCCCTCTGGGAGTGGGGCGGCAGCGCCGAGCGGGCGCTGCTGGCGCCAACGGCCGTTGCAGGCATTGATGGCGTGGGAAGCGTGGCGCTCGGCGCCGATCACCTCCTGGCGCTTAGGAAAGACGGCACCGTCTGGAAGGTGCCCTACCTGCCCGCCACCGGCGAAGCCGCGGCTCCGGCGCAGGTCGGCGGCCTTACGGAGGTTCTGGGCGTGGCTGCCGGCGGACAATATGATTTGGCCCTGACGGACGATGGCAGGGTGTGGGCGTGGCCGGCTGGCCAGGCGCAACCGCAACCGGACAACCCCTATGGTCTGTCCGATGTGGTGATGGTGGCGGCCGGGCGCGCCCATCAGTTGGTGCTAAAGCGGGATGGGACCGTGTGGGGCTGGGGAGAAAACGACCACGGGCAAATCGGGCCCGACGGCTATCAGCTCGTTCGAATCGAAGACCTCTCCCATATCGTGTGGATCCAGGCCACCGACGATTTCAGCATGGCCATCCGTGATGACGGCACCGTCTGGACCTGGGGTGCCGACGCCCACGGTCAACTCGGCGATGGCGGCACGACGGACCGCAACCGGCCCCGGCAGGTCGCCGGCGTCTTCGGCGTGGTGGCGGCTACCGGCGGCACGGATCATATGCTGGCCCTGAGGAGCGATGGTGCAATCTGGGCGTGGGGCGACAACGCCTATTGGCAGGGCGCGCCTTCCAGCACCCCGGCCTTGGTGGATTTTTCGACGACGATTGCGCCGGCAGTCCCGCCTGAAAACGGCACGCCGCCGCCGGACGACAACACCGGGCCCTCCGCCGATCCCACCGGGGCCGTGCGGCTCAACATCACCCTTCCTCCGCGTTTCTCCGGACTTTAACCCCATGAGCGCTTCCCAGCCTTGTTCTTCTTGCTTTCGCCGCGTGTTTTTCCCGCTTTTGGCGGCGGGATTTGCCCTCGCGGCCCGCGCCGATGTCCAAACCGAGTCGCCGAACGAGGGCTACAAGTTTCCGGACATCCTTGAATATCGGCCGCAGCTCAAGACCGACACCTATTACGGGTTCAATGAGTTCAAGCGCTCGCCGGATGATCCGCCGCCGGCGCTGGCGAAGCCGCCGAAAAAATACGCCACCCTGACCTGGTCCGGCTACATCACCGAGGCCAACACCGTCGATTGGATCGGCAGTTCCAGGACGGAGTTCAGCGGGGCCGCAACCTACACGGGCGCCGATTATCAAAATGGATTGACCTGGAAGTCGTATTTGAACGCGAGCGCCTCCGATCCCGGCACGGGCGAATTTCCGTACACGGTGCAGGGCTTCGAGGGCGGTGGCTGCGGCGAGCTTCACGGCATGGTCAACGTGTACAAGACCGGAGGGGGCGAACCCGGCCTGCCCGGGGTGGACTTTGTCAGTCCGAATCCAGGCTCCCCGCCCACTTCCGAGCTCGAGCGTACTTTTTCCGGGGCCATGAACTGGCACTGGAACGACCTGGAAGCGCCCTGCAACCTCATGGATTTCGACGCGACCTCCGACATCTACCCGGTGCGGGGGCCGGTGACCGAAACCTTGTCGGTTGAGGTGACGAAGCCGGGCACCACCACGAACAGCACGGATGACATGAACAGTGCGCCCGGCTGGATCATTGCCGACGGGGGTGACGTCATTGAAGCCACCAATGCCTGGCGTTATGGCTCAGGCCCGGATTGGGAGGCTGGATCCCAGGTTCCATTGCGCGTGCTGGACGACGCCCGCGGATATCAGGCCCACTTCAAGGCGCCTTACCCGGGCGCTCAGGTGGAAGTGGTTCTCATTCTTCTGACCAAAACCAAGAATGAGGAGTTCAAGAAATTTGCCGTCCGGGCCATGGCCAAGGCCACGAAGGAGTCCGACGAGTCGATCGCGCTGACAGGCGAATTCCATGCCCGGGCGATCCTCGATGAAACCTTTCCGCCGGACACGCCGGAAAAGGACAAATTCATCGACGGTGTCCCGATCGGGAAGTGGGAGGATGCAAGGAATCCCATTGATTTCGACCGGGTCGTTCGTCTCAACAAGGTGCTGTACAAGCCGGGTTGCGGTTGCACGTCCACGTGCACGAAGGAGCATCTCGATTCGATCGATTGGAGCCAGGCGCTCGGATCACTGCCGGATGGAAATTTCGCCGGGACGCTGGGCCTCCATGCCGAGGCTTTTTCCTCGCGGGTATTTATGCCGGCCGGCCTTTACCTGACGGAGCAGAGTTACCTCAGCCCGGACTTCACCAAGGTTCGTCGGGCGGATGGCAGTCTGCGGCAGATTCGCACCGGCAGCCGGCTGTTTGATATCGTCGCGCCGTCTGAGGATGCCTCACTGCCGGCCTCGAGTTTCGAAATCCGTACTTACCTGCAATCCGCTGGCACGCCGTCGGCCGGGGATCCTGAATTATGGGACGTAGCGGGTGCGCCGCTCGAGCGCACCCGCTTCTCGGCGCCGGACAGCAGCGGTCTGCGCCTTCGGATCGAGCGGTTCCTCGGCGGGACCCAGCCGTTTTCCACCATCGAATATGGCTACGACCCGGGGACGCTGACGTGGAGCCTTACCCAGGAGGGCGTGCGCCGCACGGATCGGGCCGCGGTGGTACTCTCGCCGACGGTCGAGGAAGTCACCACCAGCGTGTGGGATCTTGCCACCGGCTCGCCGGTGCTCGTCTCCAAGGTGAAGGAGAGGATTGAGAGCCTGACCGCCGATGGGATCACCGTCCCGGTGGTGACCGAGCGCACCGTCGACCCCGACGGCGCCGCCCTGGTGTCCCAATTCCAATACGCGATCAACTCCGTGAACGGGGTGCAAATGGTCTCCTCCCGCGATCCCGCCGGGGTTACGGTCAGCTACACGCACAGCAACGGGACGAGAATCCGATTGTCCACGGTCACCCGGCCTTTTGGCAATGCCGCCGACCATCGCACCGTCACCTTCTCAGAGGACACCCGGCGCGGGCAGTTTACCACCGATGGCGACATCCGCACCATCCGGCAGGGACCGCTTGAATACTATGAGCATGAGGCGATCGGAAGGCTCGTGGTCGACGGCGTGGGCTACACCACCCGGCATATCCGCAAGTCCCGCCGCGGCCCCGTCGATAATGCGCTTGTCGTCCAGGACGAATATTTCCGCATCCTCAGTGCCGGCACCTTCGCCGGGTCGACCGTCTATCATCGGGATGCGGCCGGCGTCCTCACGCTTACCGCGTATGCGCTCGATCCGGAGACCTTGCGCCGGACGGAAACCGTCAAAACCGGGGCGCCCAATTCCGGGCAAACGGACGTCGTTGACGGCACCCGGACCGTGACGGTGACCAATCCCGACGGGGAGCTGGTTTCCCGCGCGGTCTTCGACATCGCGTCCGGTTTGCTGACCGAACAACAGATCGTCCTCGATCGCGACAGCCACGGCCGTCCGATTGTCATCTCCCTGCTGGACGGCACGGTCGAGGAACGGGCCTACACCCCTTGTTGCGGGTTGCTCGAAAGCATCACGCGTCACGGTGTCGCCACCACCTATGCCTACGATGCCCTGCGCCGGAAAATCGCCGAGACGACGGCCGGTATCACCCTGCGCTACAAATACGATGCCTTGGACCGGGTGGTGGAGACCAGGCGCGTGGGCTCTGACAATTCGGAGATTGTTGTGTCCGCCGCCACCTACGACGTGGCGGGGCGGTTGGTGGCCGCGACCGACGCGCGGGGCGGCACCACCACCTACGCTGAAGTGTACGATGCCGATGGTGCGACCATCCGCACCACGACCCAGCCCGATCTCAGCACCATTGTTGAAACCACCAATCCCGACGGTTCGCTCCAGAGCCGGGCCGGCACCGCGGTCAATCCCACCTATGCCACCTATGAATTGGGCGCCGTCGGTGACCTAAACGCGCCGGACGCCTTTGGGGCGGTTGTCACCACCACCTATCGGGGCTCGTCCCCCGCGGCCACGGAATGGGTGCGCAGCTACGTGGATCCCCTCGGACGCAAGGTGCGGATCGAGTATCCCGACGGGGCCAGGCAGGATTTTGCCTATAACCCGGGCAACCAGCTGATCGGCGAAACCGACCCCGATGGCGTTACCATATTGTACGCCTACAATGCGCGGGGCGAACTCGAGACGCGGGCGCTGGACGTGAACCGCAACGGGACGATCGATTATGACGGCGCCGACCGGATCACGCGCACGCAGCGGGAGGTCGTCACGGCCCACGGCACCACCGTCAACCGCGTCACGGAGAGCGTGTGGGCGGCAGCGGATGCGAACACCCCGGAGGTCGCCAGCGTCACTGAAACCAGCGCCGACGGCCTGCAATCCTGGCACACCTCCGACGGTCTCACCACGCAGTCGGCAACGGTCTATGGCGCCGGTGGCGTGCGCACCCAAACGGCCACGAGCCCCGATGGCACGACCAGCACGCAGGTCTTTGCCAGCGACCGGTTGCAGTCGACGGTCGTCTCGCAGGCGGTTGTGGGGACGTTGGGTACGGTGAATTACGAATATGACGAGCATGGCCGGTTGAAAACCGCCACGGATGCGCGCACCGGCGCAACTCGCTACACGTATTTTAACGATGACAGCGTGCATACTGTCACGACGCCGGATCCCGACACCACGCGCACCGGCGACGGGTACGATCCCCAGGTGACCACTTATGCTTACGATAGCATGGGACGGCCTGAAACAGTTACCCAGCCCGACGGCACCACGGTGCACACGACCTATTGGCCGACCGGGGCGGTGAAGCGCACGTGGGGCTCGCGGACCTATCCGGCGGAGTATGCTTACGACGACCAGGGGCGCGTGCACACCCTCACGACCTGGCAGGACTTTGCGGGCAACTCCGGGACCGCGGTGACCACCTGGAACTACGACCCGCAGCGCGGCTGGCTTGCCGCCAAATTGGATGCGGCCGGAAAGGGCGCCAGCTACCGTTACACTCCCGCCGGCCGTCTCAATCGCCTGCAGCGGGCCCGCGATACCCTGACGGCGCCGCTAGCTTACGGCTATGATCCGGCCGGCAATCTCGCCGGCATCATCTATCCGGATGCTACGCCGGGCATGACGCTCACCTACGACCGGCTCGGCCGGATCGCCACCCGGGCCGACGCGGCCGGCACATGCGCCTATGCTTACCATGCGCTCACGTCCCTGGTGACCGCCGAGACTTACACCGGCGGTCTGCTCGGCGGTCTCGCCGTGAATCGCTCATTCGACTCCTTTGACCGCCTGGAAAGCATTGCCGCCCTCAGCTCCCAGCCCTCAACTCTCAGCTCGGTCGCCTACGCCTACGATGGCGCGTCCCGTCTCGATGTCGTCACCGTCGGCACGAACACGGCCCATTATGCCTACGTGCCGAATTCCTCCTTGGTTCAGTCTGTCACTTTCAAGCAGGGCGAGGATACCCGCCTCACCGCCACCAAGGTCTACGACAACCTGAATCGCCTGACGTCGATCAGCTCTCAGCCCTCAGCTCTCAGCTCTCCGCTTTCGTACGCCTATGAGTACAATTCAGCCAACCAGCGCACGCGCGTGACGCGCGAGGACGCCTCGCGGTGGAACTACGGCTACGATGCCCTCGGCCAGGTGACTTCGGCCGCGAAGACCAAGGCGGATGCCACGCCCATCCTGGGCCACGCCTTCGGTTACACCTACGACGACATCGGCAACCGCAAGACCGACACGCGCAATGCCCTGCTTGCCACTTATACCTCTACGCTCTTAAACACTTACTCTTCCCGCACGACCCCGGGCGCGATCGAACTCCTCGGCACGGCCAATCCGGCGGCATCGCTCACGCTCAACGATGCGCCTTTGGCGCGGCAGGATTCACTGTTTTATAACCAGGTGCCCGTGGACAACACGGGAGCGGCCCAATACCCTGCGCTCAACGTGAAAGGCGTGAACGCAGCTGTGACAGTGGAGGAAACGCGGCATGCCTTCATCGCGCAAACTCCGGAGGCTTTCACTTACGACGCCGATGGCAACCTGACCGATGACGCCCGCTGGCACTACACCTGGAATGCGGAGAACCGCCTGGTCGAGATGCAAACCGCCACGACGGCGATTGCCGCTGGTGTGCCGAAGAAGCGCCTGGTCTTCACCTACGATGCCCTGGGCCGCCGGGTCGCCAAGCGCGTGATGGGTTGGGATGCCACCGCCAATGCCTGGGGTGTGCAGGCCTCGACCCTGTTCCTTTACGACGGCTGGAACCTGATCGCGGAATTGAACTCACTTTCCACTATCACGCTCACTCGTTCCTATGCTTGGGGCCTCGATCTCTCGGGCTCCCTCCAAGGAGCCGGTGGCGTCGGTGGATTGTTGCTTTCAACCTTCAACTCTCAACCTTCAACGTATG
>CAYZSN010000107.1:0-3079 GCA_964481095.1 uncultured Oleiharenicola sp.
AACTCCGCAGCCACCGTGCGCAGCCGGGCGGGCACCGCCGGGCGGTCGGCCAGGCCGGCCTTGATCACGTTGACCAGCGCGCTGCCCACGACGACGCCGTCGGCGGACTGCGCCACCTGGCGGACCTGCTCACGGGTGGAAATGCCGAAGCCCACCACCACGGGCAGCGCGGTGTGCTTCCGGATCGCCGCGACCGCGTCGGGGATGTTGGCCGCCACCTGGTCGCGGACGCCGGTGACGCCTTCGCGGGAAACATAGTAGATGAAGCCCGTCGCCGCGGCGCCGAGCACGGGCAGCCGGCTGGCGGGCGTGGTGGGCGCCACGATGAACACCGTCTTCACGCCGTGCTTTTTGCACGCGGCCAGGAACTCGCCGGCCTCCTCGGGCGGGAGGTCGAGCACCAGCATGCCGTCCACGCCGGCGTCCCTGGCGGCCTTCACGTAGGCGTCGACGCCGTTCGAGACCACCAGGTTGGAGTCGGTGTAGAACCCGACCGGCACCTGGCTCGATTCGCGCACCTGGCGCACGAGGTCGAACACGCGGGCCGCCGTCATGCCGCCCTCGAGGGCGCGCTGCGCCGCCAGCTGGTTCGTCAGGCCGTCCGCCAGCGGGTCGGAGAACGGCACGCCGAGTTCGAGGACGTCGGCGCCGGCGTCAATGAGCGCTCGGCAGGCCGCCACCGAGGTGTCGAAATCCGGGTCGCCGGCGCAGAGGTAGGCCACGAAGGCGGCGCGCTTCTCGCGGCGGGTGCGGGCAAAGGTCTCGGCGATGCGGTCCATGGGTGCGGGAGAGTCCCCACGCGGCCGCGGGGGGTCGAGCGCAAACTGCGGGCGCCGGCTCAGCCGGCGGAAAATTCCACCAGCACGGGCTGATGGTCGGACAGCAGGCTGCGGATGATCTTCGCGCGCGGCTCCCGGCATTGCTCCGGCAGCAGCACGTAGTCGAGCGCGCGCGCCGGCAGCACGGACGGGAACGTGCGCCCGGCCTTCGGCAGCAGCGTGTAGTTGTTCGCCCGCTCGAAATAGCCGAGCAGCATGGCCACGGCGTCGGGCAGGTGCGACGGCGTGTTAAAGTCGCCGCACAGCACCGGCTCCAGCTTCCAATGCGCGGCGCGGGTCCGGCGCAGTTCCTCGAGGTGCCGCATCAGGTGCGTCGCCTGCTTCAGGCGCAGCCGGCGCGAGCGGTGGTTGAGGTGGATGTTGAACAGCGGCAGGCGGCCGCATGGCGCCTCGATCTCGGCGAAGAGAAAGCCTTTTTCGCCGAAGGTGGCGCGGCCGAACGGGACGGTCTCATGGTGGCTGATCGGGAAGCGCGACAGCAGCGCGTTGCCGTAGTTGAGGTGGAAGCGGCCCAGCCGGCGGTTAGTGACGCCGTGCACCGCGTGGGCGAGGCCGGTTTCCTGGCGCAGGAGCTCGAGGTGGTCGAAGCTGCCGGCCCAGCGGGAATCCTTGTCGATCTCCTGGAGCGCCACGATGTCGAGGTCGAGGCGCGTGATCAGGCGGGCGATGCGCTGCAGGTTGGCACGCAGGGCCTTTTCGCGGCGGAAGGCCTGCGGGATGGGAGACGGGCCCCGCGCGTGGGCGATATTGAAGGTCAGCAAGCGCAACCGCTTCATGGCTCCTACGGGGAAGCCCCGGGCGGTCCGCCGCAAGGGTAAATCGGCAGGCGTGCAACTTCATGGCCGGGCGCCATCGCCTTGCTAAAATTGGGGCGGTCAACGGGATTCGAACCCGCGACCCCAAGAATCACAATCTTGTGCTCTAACCAGCTGAGCTATGACCGCCGTAAAATGAGGGGCCGAACTTCCCCATCGCGGACTGGCCTGTCAACCCCTTCTTAAAAACAATCGCGGAAGCCGTTTTTAACCACGGACTGTCCAGATAACCATGAATGGACGCTGATTCCTCCGGGTTCGTCATCCTGAGCCGCGCGATGGACCCAAGTGAAAGTGCGGGATGATTTCTGGCGGCGGCACGCCCCTTGGGTCCTTCGCGCGGCTCAGGATGACTGCGGTGTGGATTGGTCTTCATCCGTGGTTAAGACGCTACCACCCGTAACATTTGTCAAAATACCCTCGCCAGCCCGGAAGCTTCCGGTTTCGTTCCGGCCCATGATCTCCTTCAAGAAGCTCCTGGGCAAAGATGAGAAGTTCTACGATCTGCTGGAGGCGAGCGCCGACGAGGCGCGCATGAGCGCCGAGCTGCTGGCCAAGATCCTCAAGGACGAAAACTCCGGCCGTTCCTCGAACATCCACGACATCATCGCCGCGCGCCGGAAGGACAAGCGGATCACCCAGAAGATCACCGAGGAGCTCTGCAAGACGTTCGTCACGCCGTTCGAACGCGAGGACATCGAGGCCCTTTCCCTCGCCCTTTACCGCATCCCCAAGACCGTCGAGAAACTGGTCGAGCGCCTCACCATCTGCCCGGCCCGCGTGCCGCGCGACAGCATGCAGCGGCAGATCGTGCTGCTGGTCGAGGCCGTCGATGCCGTCGACTTCATGGTCAAGCAGCTGCGCAAGGGCGCGCAGGTCGACCGCATCGCCGATGCCCAGACGCGCCTGCAGTTCGCCGAGGGCGAGGCCGACAAGGTCATGCTCGCGCTGGTCAAGGACCTCTACACCGGCCCCTACGACGCCAAGGAAGTCGTCATTCTCATGGAACTCTACGACCTCGTCGAAACCGCGGGCGACCGCGCGCGCGACGCCGGCCAGGTGGTGTTCCAGATCATGCTGAAATACTCCTGAGCGACCGCCCTTCCCGCCCGACGCCACCCCGCCGCCGAGCCCCATGACCATTTTCCTGATCGTTCTCCTGACGGCGCTGGTCTTCGAGTACATCAACGGGTTTCACGACGCCGCCAACGCGATCGCAACGGTCGTCTCGACCAAGGTCCTCACCCCGCGCCAGGCGATCTGGCTCGCCGTGTTCTTCAATCTCGTCGGCGCGCTCGCCGGCACCGCCGTCGCCAAGACGATCAGCAGCGGCATCGTCGAGGCCGGCACCGTTACGATGGTCACGCTCTTCGCCGCGCTGTTCGCGGCCATCGTCTGGAACCTGCTCACGTGGTGGCTCGGCCT
>CAYZSN010000108.1:0-18563 GCA_964481095.1 uncultured Oleiharenicola sp.
CGCCCGCCCGCGGGCGGGCCGTTTTGTACGCTGTTCTTTGAGTCATGTCCGTCACGCTGATCGCTGGACTGGGCAACCCCGGGCGCGAATACGCCGGCACCCGCCACAACCTCGGCTTTGTCGTGGTTGAGGCGCTGGCCGCCGCCGAGGGCTTGAAGTGGAAAAAGGAACCCCGCTTCGAGTCCGAGACCGCCCGCTGGGATGTCCGCCCCGGTGTCACGCGACTGCTCGTCAAACCGCAGACCTTCATGAACGAAAGCGGCCGCGCCCTGCGCGCGCTGCTCGACTTCCACAAGGTCGCGCCCGACGCCTGCATCGTGGCCTACGACGACCTCAACATCGACGTCGGCCTCGTGAAGGTGTCGGTCTCCGGCAGCGCCGGCGGCCACAACGGCGTCGCCAGCCTGCTCGAGCACATCGGCAACGGCTTCGTCCGTTACCGGCTCGGCGTCGGCGGCTCCCGCCCGGCGGGCATGGACCTCAAGGATTACGTACTCGGAAAATTCACTCCTGCAGAATCAACTCTCCTAGACCAAAAACTAAATTCCCTCGTCGACGGCCTGCGCCTGCTCCTCACTGGCGGCCCGGCCCAAGCGATGAACCTCCTCAACCGCCGCGACACCCATGAGCCAGAACAAGCGTAACTACAAAGCCACCTTCATCCTCGACAACCGGGGCAAGGAAGACTCCGTCGACCAGATCATCGACGGCGTGAAGAAGGAAATTTCCGCCGTCCAGGGCGAAGTCACCGCCGTCGAGAACCTCGGCCGCCGCGAATTCATCCGCAAGACGGACGACAAGTTCCCCGCCGGCGTCTATGTGCACGTGGCCTTCACGGCCCCGGCCGCCGCGCCCGCCCAGCTCCACGAGCGCCTGCGCCTCAACGACAGCGTCTACCGCGCCATCGTCCAGAACGCCTAAAGCGCCCGGCGCCTCCTCCCATGGCCAATCTCAACAAAGTCATGCTCATCGGCAACCTGACGCGCGACCCGGAGCTCCGGGTCACGCCGAAGGGCACCGCCATCTGCACCTTCAGCATCGCGGTGAACCGCAAGTTCAAGGACGACAGCGGCGGCGAGCGCGAGGAGGTGACGTACGTTGACATCGAGGCCTGGGGCAAGTCCGGCGAGAATATCTCCAAGTACTGCACCAAGGGCCGCCCGCTCTTCGTCGAAGGCCGCCTGCGCCTCGACCAGTGGGAGGACAAGAACACCAAGGAAAAGCGCAGCCGCATGAAGGTCGTCCTCGAGAACTTCCAGTTCCTCGGCGGCGGCCGCGGCGAAGGCGCCGCAGGCGGCGGCGAGGGCGGGGAAGCCCGCACCTACGCGCCCCGTTCCGGCGGCGCGCCGAAGCCGGCCGCCCCGGCCGCGCAGGAAAACCTCGACGAAGACGTGCCATTCTAAAACCAGTTGAAAGGTGAAGGCTGAAAGTTGAAAGCAGTCCTCACCAAAAACCGAAAACCGATAACTTTTAAACAGATCCCACCATGGCTAATCACGAAGTCCTCCTCCTCCAACCGGTCGACGGCCTCGGCGCCGAAGGCGACCAGGTCAAAGTCCGCGCCGGCTACGCGCGCAATTTCCTCCTGCCCCAGGGCAAGGCCGTGCCGCTCACCGGCGCCAACCGCAAGCGCATCGAGGCCCTCAAGAAGGCCCGCGGCCTGCGCGAGGCCAAGGAGCTCGACGGCGCCCAGGCGCTCGCCAAGCAGATCGAGAAGGCGGGCATCGCCATCGCCGAGAAGATGGGCGAGGGCGGCAAGCTCTTCGGCGCGGTCACCGCGAACGACATCCACGAGAAGCTGGCCGCGGCCGGCATCACCGTGGAGAAGCGCCGCATCCACCTTGGCCAGCCGATCAAGACCCTCGGCAAGCACGAGGTGAAGATCCGCCTGCATCCCGAGGTGACGGTCGAGCTCGGCTTCGACGTCGTTTCCGAGAACCCGATCGAGCCCGCCGCGTCGTAACGCCTGACGGCGTCGCGACCCCCGAACGGACATGGCCCTGACGCCCGTTACCCCCCGGCGCGAACGGCCCGTGCCCGACGCCACGCTGCCGGCGGGCGCGCCGGACCGTTCCCCGCCGCACAGCGCGGAAGCCGAGGAGCATGTCATCGCCTGCTGCCTGCTCGACGGCAGCGACACCATCGCACGCTGCCTCGAGGCGCGCATCTCCCCCGAATCGTTTTATTTCCCGGCCAACCGGCTCCTGTTCGAGGTCATGCTCGAGATCTACGCGAAGACGCCGCCGGTCAGCCTGGAGATCCTCGCCGAGGAACTGAAGACCCGCCGCCAGCTCGAGGCCGTCGGCGGTTTCCCGTACCTGATGCAGGTGACGGGCAAGATCCCGACCACGGCGCACGCCGGCTATTTCATCGAGAAAGTCCGCGAGAAGCACCTGCTGCGCGAGCTGATCAAGACCGCCACCGGCGCGATCGAGCAGTCGTACGGCTTCACCGGCGGGCTCGAGGAGTTCGTCGACAAGGTGGAACAGGACCTGTTCAAGGTGACCCAGGACCGCGTGAGCGACAGCGCCCAGGAGATCAAGGACGCCGTCAAGGAAGCCAACACCGTCATCGCCAAGCTGCTCATGAAAAAGGGCGAGCTCACGGGCGTGACCTCCGGTTTCAAGGATCTCGACGCGATGACCTTCGGTTTCCAGCGCCAGGAAATGATCGTGATCGCGGCCCGCCCCTCGATGGGCAAGACCAGCTTCGCGCTCAACATCGCCGAGGCGGCCGCGCTGCCCAAGACGGGTCGCGACCCGGTGCCAACGCTCGTGTTCTCGCTCGAAATGAGCTCCTCGCAGCTCGCGCTGCGCATGCTGTGCGCGCGTTCGCGGGTGAACATGAAGCTGCTGCGCGACGGCCTGGTCGGCCGCGACGGCGCCGAGGTCAACGCGCTGGGCAAGGCGGCCGAGGACTTCAAGAAGGCGCCCCTGCTGATCGACGACTCGAGCGCCCTGACGATCATGGAAATGCGGGCCAAGGCGCGCCGCATCTACGCCCGGAAGAAACTGGGGCTGATTATCGTCGATTACTTGCAGCTGGTGAGCGGTTCCGATCCCCGGGCGCCGCGCGAGCAGCAGGTGGCGGAGGTTTCCCGCGGATTAAAGGCCATGGCCAAGGAACTAGACCTGCCGATCCTAGTCCTAAGCCAGCTCAACCGCTCGTCGGAGAAGGAAAACCGCACCCCGCGCCTGTCGGATTTGCGGGAGTCCGGCTCCATCGAGCAAGACGCCGACGTAGTGCTCATGCTTTCCCGCCCCAAGGATGCCGACGAGAAATTCCAGACCGCTGCCAACGCGGCGGATTTAATCGTTGCCAAGCAGCGCAACGGACCGGTAGGTGATTTGAAACTGACTTTCCTCCAAGAAATTACGCGCTTTGAAAACTTCACCCCGTAACCTGCTCCCGGCGGCCTTTTCGGCCCTATTTTTCCTTACCGCCGGGGCTGGCGGTCTGCTCGCCCAGAGCGAGTTGAGCCGCCCCTCGCCCTCGGCGCAGCAGGCGGAACCGGCGCCGAGCCATATTGGCAAGATCACCATCAAGTTCGTCGGCATGGCCAATGTCAGCGAGCAGGTGGTGCGGGCGAACATGGTGCTGCGTGAGGACACCGAGCTCGACGAGGCCCTGATCGACCGCGACATCCGGTCGCTTTACCGCACCGGCGTATTCGAGTTCATCGAGGTCAAGCGCGAGCAGGTGTCGGACACCCTCGTCAACCTGATCGTCGAGGTCACGCCCAAGTTCCGCGTTCTGACCGTCAAGTACGAGGGTGCCAAGCAGGTCAAAGCCCGCCGCCTCGCGAAGGAAATCAAGACCGTGGCCAACGGCGCGCTCGACGAACGCCAGATCAAGGAGGACAACCAGAAGATCTACGAGTTTTACCAGAAGACCGGTTACAACCAGGCCCAGGTCAGTTACTCCATCGATCGCAATCGCTCCACGGGCTACGCCACGGTCACCTTCAAGGTGCGCGAGGGCGCCCGGGTGAAAATCGCCGCGGTCAACTTCATCGGCAACGACCACGTCAAGACCCGCCGCCTGCGCAAGGAGATGGAAACCAAGAAGTGGAGCTGGATCTCCTGGCTGATGGACACCGGCCGGCTCAAGGACGACGTGTTCGACGAGGATCTCGGCAAGCTGCGCGACTACTACAAGGAGCAGGGCTTCCTCGATGTCGAGATTCCCGAGGACAAGGTCACCTTTGACTATCCGAAGCCCGACAAACTGGTGCTCACGATCCGCATCAGCGAAGGCCGCCTGTACCGCCTCGGGGACACCACCTTCACCGGCAACAAGATCTACCCGACCCAGCTCCTGCGCCTGATCCCCAAGCAGCGCAAGGGCATGGTCTTCAGCCCCTCGAAATTCGACAAGGACCAGGAGACGCTCGAGGACTTCTATGGCCGCGCCGGCTATCTTTCGCCCGACACGCGCGTGCACCTCGTGCGCAAGCCCAACCTCGTCACCGGCAACATCGATGTCGAATACCAGATCACCGAGGGGGAGAAGATCCAGGTGGAGTCGGTCAAGATCGAGGGCAACACCAAGACCAAGACCACGGTCATCCTGCGCGAGCTGGTGCTGGCCCCGGGCGACGTCTTCGACAGCGTGCGCATGAAGATCAGCAAGCTGCGCCTGGAAAACACCCGTTTCTTCGAGGACCCGGTGAACGTCACCGACGAATCCACCAACATTCCCGGCCGCCGCAGCCTCAAGGTCTCGGTCAAGGAGGCGCGCACGGGCAACCTGACCTTTGGCGCCGGCTACAGCTCGCTGGAGCGGGCCGTGCTCTTCGCGGAAATCTCCCAGTCCAATTTCGATCTCTTCAACCGCCGCTCCTTCTTTCAGGGCGACGGCCAGAAGTTCCGCCTCAAGTTCCAGATCGGCTCCCAGTCGAGCGAGGTGCTGCTGAATTTCGAGGAGCCTTATTTCCTCGAGCGGCAGCTGGCGGTCGGCTTCCAGCTCTACCGGACGACCTCGGACTACAATTCCAGCTACTACGAGGAGATCCGCACCGGCGGCCAGGTGTACATGCGCAAACGCCTCTTCAACTGGCTCGAGTCGATCATTTCCTACACCTACGAGTCGGTCGACATCGCCAACGTGGCGAGCAATGCGCCGACGTCCATCCTCCTGCTGGAAGGCAAGACGACGACCTCCAAGGTCGGCGTCGTCTTCACCCAGGACACGCGCGACAAGATCATCAACACCACGCGCGGCCACTACGCCTCGCTGGGCCTCAACGTGGCCGGCAGCGTCCTGGGCGGCGACAACAACTACTACAACCTCGAGTTCCGCGGCTCGAAATTCTTCCCGCTCGCCGAATTGCAGGACCAGGTGCTTTCCGTCATCGGCCGCGTGGGCGTGACCGACAGCTTCGGCGCCAGTGACAAGCCGGTCACCCGCACCATCACCACGTACGACGCCACCACGGGCGCGCAGCTTACCATCACGGTCCCGGACTACATCGCCGGCGTGCCGTTCTACGACCGCTTCTTCCTCGGCGGGCCGCACGACCTGCGCGGCTTCGAGTTCCGCGACGTCGGCCCGAAGGACATCACCGGCGAACCGATCGGCGGCAAGACCTATGGATTCATGAGCCTCGAATACTCGGCGGACATCGTGAAGCCGGTCCGCTTCGCCATCTTCTACGACGCCGGCTTCGTCAACGAGGATTCCTACGATTTCAACCCCGCCAACTTCAACGACAACTTTGGCGTCGGCCTCCGCCTCGAGATCGCCGGGGCGCCGCTCAGCCTCGACCTGGGCATCCCGCTCACGGGTGACAAGTTCAACCGCAAGGGCAACCAGTTCAATTTCTCGTTTGGCACCCGTTTCTAGTCCGCACTTCATCTCACCCCATCCATTATGAACAAGATGCTCCGCACCCTCCTGATCACCGCCGCGTTTGTCCTCGGCTCCGCCCGCCTGCCCGCGCAGCCGGCGCTGAAGCTGGTCGTGGTCGACATGGCCAAGATCTTCGACAACCACTATGAATCCGAGGAAGCCAACGCCAAGTTCCGCGACGCCGAGCAGAAGGCGCAGGAGCAGGCGGAGGAACTCAACAAGCAGGGCCAGACCCTCGTTGACGAATACAAGGAGCTGGTCGAGCAGTCCAAGAACGCCGTCCTCACCGCCGAGGCCCGCAGCAAGGCCGAGGCCGATTCGCAGAAGAAACTCGAAGACATCCGCCGCAAGCAGCAGGAGGTCGAAAACTTCCGCGTGAACACCCAGCGCTCCCTCCAGCAGCGCATCAAGACGCACCGCGACCTCCTCCTCGAGAAGATCAGCGGCGTCGTCACCGCCATGGCGAAGAAACAGGGCGCGACGCTCGTGATCGACAAGTCCGGCCCCACGCTCTTCGGCATCGCCGCCGTGATCTACGCCGACCCGGCCTACGACATGACCGACGATGTCATCAAGGAAGTGAACAAGGACCGCCCGGCCCCCGCCCCGGCCGCCGGCACGCCGGCCCCGGCCACGCCCGCCGCCGGGACGGCCGCGAAACCCGCCGCGCCGGTCCAGTTCAACGTGCCGAACGCGACGCCGAAACCGGCCACGCCCGAGCCGAAGAAGTAACAAGATATCTTGCCAAGCCCTGTTCCACCGAACAGGGCTTTTTTGTTCCCATGCAGGTCGCCTATACCCCCGCTGACATCGCCGCCATCACGGGCGCCCAGCGCACCGCCGGCATCTCCACCCGGGTCATCACCGACATCGCTTCCCTGGAGCAGGCCAAGCCCGGAGACCTGTCCTTCCTCGGCAATGCCAGGTACAAATCGCAGGTGGCCGGCTGCACGGCGACCGCGCTCCTGCTGCCCTTGGACTACGCGGGCGAACCCGGCGCGGAGCAGGTTTTCATCTTTGTGGAGAATCCCTCGGCGGCGCTTGCCAAGGTCTGCGCCCGCATCGAGCAGTCGCTCTGGCCGAAGCCGAAGCCCGGCATCCATTCGTCCGCGGTGGTGGCCGCGACCGCCAAGGTGGACGCCACGGCCCACGTCGGCCCGCTGTGCGTCGTGGAGGAGGGCGCCTCGGTCGGCGCCGGCAGCGTGCTCCAGGCCTCCGTGTTCGTCGGCCGCGAGGCGACGATCGGCGCCCAGTGCTTCCTCATGCCCGGCGTGATTGTCGCCGCCGCCTGCGTGCTCGGCCAGCGCGTGCGCTTGCAACCGGGCGTGGTCATCGGCGCGGACGGCTTTGGCTACGAGTTCGTGAACGGCCGGCACGAGAAGGTGCCGCAGGTCGGCACGGTCGTCATCGAGGACGACGTCGAGATCGGCGCCAATTCCACGCTCGACCGGGCGCGGTTCAGCCGGACGGTGGTGGGCGAGGGCACCAAGATCGATAACCTCGTCCAGATCGCCCACAACGTCGTCATCGGCAAGCACTGCATCCTCTGCTCGCAGGTCGGTATCTCCGGCAGCACCACGCTCGAGGACTACGTGGTCCTCGGCGGCCAGACCGGCGTGGGCGGGCACATCACCATCGGCAAGGGCACCAAGGCCGGTGGCCAGACCGGCATCGCGTTCAATGTCGAGCCGGGCAGCTACCTGAACGGCACGCCCGCAATCCCCTACATGCTGGAGCGGCGGCTGCAGGTCCTGCACCAGCGCCTGCCCGACCTTTTCAAGCGCGTCGAGGCGATCGAGGCAGGGAGCAGGCAGCAGGGAGCAAGGAGCAAGGCCTGAGGATGGGTTCCGGGCTTTTTCCGGCTCCCGGCTCCATTCTCCCCGCTCTTTTGTCCTTCCCGCTCAGCGGCTTCTCCGGTAGCAAGCCAGCGCAATGAGGGACACGAAGCTCAAGATCTTTTCCGGCTCATCGAATCGCGCCCTGGCGGAGGAAATCTGCCAGAGCATCGGCGTCCCGCTGGGCGACGCGACCGTCAATTGCTTCCCCGACGGCGAGTCGTTCGTGAAGATCAATGAGAACATCCGCGGCGCGGACGTCTACATCATCCAGTCGACCTGCCCGCCGACCAACCACCACCTGATGGAGCTGCTGATCATGATCGACGCCGCCAAGCGCGCGTCGACCCAGCGCATCACCGCGGTCATCCCGTTCTACGGCTACGCGCGCCAGGACCGCAAGGACCAGCCCCGCGTGCCGATCACCGCCAAGCTCGTCGCCAACCTGCTGATGTCAGCCGGCGCCAACCGCGTCCTCGCGATGGACCTGCACAGCCAGCAGATCCAGGGCTTCTTCGACATCCCGGTGGACCACCTCTTCGCCTCGCCGGTCTTCTTCCAGTACCTCGCCACCAAGCGCAGCAACAACCTGGTCGTGTTCTCGCCGGATGTTGGCGGCATGAAGATGGCCTCCGCGTATGCCGATGTCCTCGGCGCCTCGCTCGGCCTCGTGGCCAAGAAGCGCGTCAACGCCAATACCGTCGAGGCCATCAGCGTCGTCGGCGAGGTGAACGGCTGCGACGTGCTGCTCGTGGACGACATCACGGAGACCGCCGGCACGCTCACCGCCGCTGCCAAGATCCTGAAGGAACACGGCGCCAAGAGCATCCGCGCCGCCGTCAGCCACTGCGTACTGAACGAAATCGCCTACGAGCGCCTGAAGAGCGGCCTGATCGACGAGCTGATCACCACGAACTCCGTGCCAATCGACACCCGCGGCCTGCCCATCACGGTCCTCAGCATCGCACCCCTGCTCGGCGAAGCCATCCTCCGGATCAACACGAACGAGAGCGTCACGAGCCTCTTCAAGATCAAGGGCTTCTAAGAGCCGCTGGCGGAACCGCCCGACCGGGTTAGTGTCTCCAACCGCACCTCTTATCAGTATGAAATCAAAGCGCGCTGTACTTTCCCTCGCCCTGCTCTCCGCCTGCGCCGGCCTTACCTTGGGCTTGGTCGCGGCCGACAAGAAACCGGATTCGGCCTCCAGGAAGGCGGCCGAGCCCCTCAAGAAGCCCACGCTGAAGGTCGATGCCTCGCCGATCAGCGACATCAAGTCGCCCGTCGTCACCAGCTACGCCGACGCCCTCGAGGCCATCCGCCCGGCCGTGGTATCAGTCTTCTCCAGCAAGACCATCCGCGAACAGGTGCCGGAATTCTACCGGCAGTTCGGCGTGCAGGGCCGCGAGCAGAAGCAGCGCGGCCTCGGTTCCGGCGTCATCATCTCGCCCGACGGCTACATCCTCACCAACAACCACGTGGTCGACAACGCCGACGAACTCAAGGTGCTGCTCAACGACGACCGCGAGCTGACGGCCAAGGTGATCGGCACCGACCCGAAGACCGACGTCGCCGTGATCAAGATCGAGGCCGAGGGCCTGCCGACCGTGACGCTCGCCGACAGCGCCAAGCTGCGCGTGGGCGACGTGGTCTTCGCCATCGGCAACCCGCTCGGCGTCGGCCAGACCGTCACCATGGGCATCATTTCCGCCACCGGCCGCAAGGTCGGCATCCTTGACGATGTCCAGGGCTACGAGGATTTCATCCAGACCGACGCCGCCATCAACCAGGGCAACTCCGGCGGCGCGCTCATCGACGCCCGCGGCCGCCTCGTCGGCATCAATTCCGCGATCCTGTCGAATTCGCAGGGCAACATCGGCATCGGTTTCGCCATCCCGATCAACCTCGCCAGCTCGATCATGCACAGTCTGATCGAAACCGGCACGGTGGCCCGCGGCTACCTGGGCGTGCAAACCGACGTGATCAACGCGGACAAAGCCGACGAACTTGAGCTGCCCAAGGATACCAAGGGTGTGATCATTACCAGCCTCAATCCGGTGGACGGGCCCGCCGCCAAGGCCGGCCTCAAGCGCTTCGATGTGATCACCGGCATCGACGACAAGAAAATCACCAGCACGGATGACCTGCGTCTCCTCATCGGCCAGACTCCGCCGGGAACCAAGGTCACCGTCCACTACCTGCGCAACGGCAAGCCGGAGGCCAAGGAGGTCGTACTCGGCCGCGTCGCCGACGACAACACCCCGTCGGGCGAGCTGCTGCCGGGCATCTCGGTCGAGCCGATCACGCCGGAATTGCGCAAGCAGTTCCGCATCGACGACCGCGTCGACGGCCTGGTTATCACCGACGTCGCCGACGGCTCCCAGTACCAGGGCAATTTCCCGCCCGGCTCGGTCATCGAGCAGTTGAACCGCGTGCCGGTCCCCGACCTGGGCACGGCCAAGAAGGCGCTCCGCGACGGCCGCAACATCGCCTTGGTCTACTACCGCGGCGCCTACCGCTACATCATCTTCTACGTCCGCTAAGGCGGACGACGTGCCGGACAGACTAAAGGCGCACCGCAAGGTGCGCCTTTTAGCGGGCAAATGGGCGGAACGCGCGCTGCCGGATAAGGAAAATCGTGGAATCAGCCATCGGGAAATCCCAAATCTAAAATCGAAGAGCGGCCGCGAAGGCGGTTCCGCAATTTTAGCTTACAGGTTTATGATGGCTGATTTCACGATTTCAGCCCTTTGCCGGACGGCGTTCGTTTGCGAAACGAAGCGCCTCAGCTTCCCGGCTTGGTCGCCGGGATTTTCGCGATCTCTTTGCCTCGGTTTCGCGACGAATGGCGCGCGAGAACCGAGGACAAATCCCGGGCCGCCAGCAGGCGGCAACGGGACAACGACTTCAGCTTCCCGGTTTGATTGCCGGAATCCGCGCCAAATCCTCGGGTAATTTATCGGCCGGGTAGGTGGGGTAGCTCATCGTGAGCAGCGAGTAGGTCGGCACGGCGAACTTCGCCTGGCCGGCGCTGCGGTCCACGAGCACCGCCACGGCCACGGCGGTGCCACCCAGCTTCCGCACGATGTCGAGGCACTCCTGCACGCGGCCGCCGCGGGTGATGACGTCCTCCACGACGAGCACCTTCTCGCCCGGCTTGAAGGTGAAGCCGCGGCGCAGCACGAGGACATTGTTCTCCTTCTCGGCAAAAATGAAACGGCTCCTCGACACGCGGGCCACCTCCTGCCCGATGACCAGCCCACCCATGGCCGGCGCCAGCACGGTGTCGTAAGCGAGGGCGCCGAGCCTTTGTTTCAGCAGCGTGCCGAGCCGCTCGACCGCGGGCATGTCCTGGCACACCTGCGCGCACTGGAAGAAATGCCCGCTGTGCAGGCCGGAGCGGAGGATGAAATGCCCCTGCAGCAGCGCCTTGGTGCGGATGAAAATGTCGGTGACCTCCTGTTGAACGGCATCCATGGGCGGTGAACGTGCAAGAAAGCCCCGGCGAAGGGAATTCATTTCTATTCAGAATCCATGAAACCGGGAATGGCCTTTGGCTTTATGGCTTCCGAATTCATCGCCGCGGGGATTTCATCCGTGTATTCCGTGTAATCCGTGGTTAATAACGAGTCGGGGATTTTCCGCTGTCATGTCCACCAAACCAGCGCTTGAAGACGAACTCGGCGACGTGCTCGAAAAGGCCGCGCGCAACGTCCCGCTGTCCCTGGAGAACCTCGCGGCGGCGAGCGGCATCGACGCCGGGCGGCTGAAGGACGCCCTCGACTACCGGCCGGACCTGACCGACGCCGAGCTCAACCGCCTCGCGACTGCGCTCAACCTGAACGAGGTGGGCCTGACCGCGCTGGCCCGGGGCAGCTACCCGCTGCCCGACCCGACCGGGTTGCCCTTTGCCTTGCACCCGCTGCGCATGCCCTTCGGCGTGGGCGTGGCCAACGCCTACCTCGTGTCCACCGGCGGCGACAGCGCGATCCTGTTCGACACGGGCGCCAGCCACGCCGAGCTCCACCGCGCGTGGCCGCCGCGGATCCAGCGGCTCGAGGCGGTCTTCGTCACCCACTACGAGGCCGAGCACATCGGCGGCTTGGACGTCGTGCTGCGCGAAACCGAGCTCGGCTTCTTCCACGGCCCGCCCAATGGCCGCTGGCCGCAGTGCCGCGGGTTGGGCGAGGGGCAGACCGTCGAGTATGCAGGCCTCGCCATCACGGCGTTCGCCACGCCCGGCCACGCCGACGAGCACAACTGCTACCTCGTGAAATCCACCGCGCGGCCCGGCGCCACCGCGGTGCTCATCTCGGGCGACCTCATCTTCGCCGGCTCGCTCGGCGGCGGCTATTTCTGCTGCCAGCGCCAGCTCAGGCACGCGCGGCGCATCCTCGGCTTGCTGGGGGACGACACCGTCATCGCGCCCGGACACGGCCCGCTGACCACGGCGGCCAACGAGCGGCGGTTCAACCCGTTCCTGTCGTAGGGTGGCCGCCGGTTTCCATCCCGGCGACAGGGGCGTCGGGGTGGAAACCGACACCCACCACGCTCAGATCTTGTCCGCGGCGAGCAGCTCGGGGCCGACCTTCACGAGCTTGCGGTCCTTGAAGTAGTAATAGGAGCCGTTCGAGCGGTAGGCCTTCACGTTGCCCTCGAGGTACACCAGGTCGTAGGAGATGGTGTTGCGGAGGAAGCTGCCTTCGCTCGAGCCCACCTTGGGGGCATAGGGGAACATGGTGCAGGCGGAGACCAGCAGGCTGAGCGACGCCAGAAGGGTGATGGTGTGTTTTTTCATGAGGTTTGGCCGGAGGTTGGTGTTGGAGAAAGGGGGTTACTTGAAGGCGACGCTGCCGCGCATGCCGGCGATGAGCTTCCGGTCGGCATTGTCGATGAGGACCTTGATGCGGACGAGCCCGCTGGCGCCGTCGATGCGCGGGTCGATGAAGTCGATGACGCCCGCGGCCGTGCGGTCGCGGTATTCGGGGAAGGTGACGGTGACCGCCTGGCCGTTCTTCAGGTCCAGCGCGACCGTCGCGTCGACGAAGACCTGCAGGTAGACGCGGCTGATGTCGATGACGCGGAAGACGACCTCGTTCTCGTTCACGGCTTCGCCGGCTTCCTTCTTCTTCTCGACCACGAGGCCGGTGACAGGCGAGCGGATCTTGCGGCGTTCGAGCTGCTCGAGGGCGACCTGGTGCTGGAGCTTGGCGATGTCGCGGTCGAGGCGCTTCTCGATGGCCTCGCCTTCGCTGACGACCTTGTCGTGAAACAGGTTCTGGGTGCCCTGCGCGGCAAATTCCTTTTGCTCGAGCACCTTGGCGAACCGCTCGGCTTCCTTGGTCTCCACGCGGTCGATCAGGCGGGCGAGCAGTTCGTCCGCCGTGACGGTGTCGCCTTCCTTGACGTTGACCTCGGCGAGGATGCCGGAGACGGCGGAGCTCACGGTGACTTCCTTGAAGGGCAGGAGCACGCCGTCGGCCGCGGACAGGCGGAGCACGCCGGCGAAGGCCGCGAGAAACAGGAGCGGCTTTCTCATTGCTTGGTGCGGCCCGCGGCGCCCGGGGCCTCGATGGTGTTGATGTGGTAGCGGTCGAGCAGCACGCCCGAGACGCCCCAGAGGATGACAAGGGCCTTGTGGCCCTCGGCCACGGCCTCGAGGCGGTTGATGCGGGCCTGGGCCAGCTCGTCCTGCAGCTTCAGCACGTTGAAGCTCGTGGTCAGGCCGTTGGCGAGGCGCTTCTCCTCGGAGGCGAGCGCGGCCTCGGCGGTTTCCACGGCGCGGGCGGAGGCGTTGGCCCGCTGGATCGACGACAGGACGCGCGCGTGGGCGGTCTGGATCTGGGAGACGACGGTGTTGGCGGTGCGCTTGGCCTCGAGCTCGGCCTGCCGCACACTCAGCATGGCCTTGGCGAGCTGCGCCCGCTCGGCGTGGAAGGTGAGGGGAATGTCCGCGATGAGGCCGACGGAGTAGTCGGGCTTGTCGCGGTTGCTGTAGTCGCTGAAGCCGTTGCCCCAGCTGTTGCCGAGGCCGTTCAGGCCGTAGGACGCCTCGAGGTCGAGCGTCGGCAGGCGCTGGTTGCGGGCCGCGCGGAGCTCGAGCCGGCGCGATTCGACCTTCTGCAGGGCGACCTGGTAGTCCGCGCTGCGGTCGAGCGCGAGGGCGCGCAGCGCCGGCAGCGATTCCTGGATGGCCACTTCGTTGAGCTCGTCGGTGAAGCGCAGCTGCACGTCGGCGTTCTGGGTGAAATCGCTGAAGATCAGCTCGCGCATCCGGTTCTCGGTTTGCGTGAGGAAATTCTGGGCGCGGACCAGCTCGATTTCCGCGGCGGCGCGCGTGGACTCGGCCTGCATCACGTCGATCGGCGCCATCAGGCCCTGCTTGAGGCGCTTGTCGTTTTCGTCGCGGAGTCGGCCGGCGACGGCGATGCGGTCGGTGATGACCCGGATCAGTTCGTGGCCGTAGATGGCCTCGATGTAGGCGTCGAGGACGTTGGAGGCGATCTGGTCGATCTTCCCGCGCAGGCCCTGCTCGGCGGCGCGGAGGTCGGACTTGGCGATGCGCGCCTCGGCCAGCGTGGCCGTGGTGCCGAAGCCGCGCAGCAACGGCTGGGTGACGGTGACGCTCGTGCTGGTGGTGTACTCCGGGTAGAAGCGGGCGAGCGCCTCGCGGTTGAGGGAGTTTTTGAGCGAATAGGCCAGGATCGTGACCTTGTAGCGCGTGCCGGTCGGCAGGAGGCCGATGAGGTTGGTCTCGGTGCGGATGTTGTCCTCGTCGAGCACCTCGACCGCGCGGCCGGTGGCGAAGAAGTCGCGGGTATTCTGCGGCGTCTCCAGCGATTCGGTGGTGTAGTGCGCGGTGAGGTGCGGGTCGAAGGCGCCCATCTTGTAGCGGCGCTGCTGCTCGGCGAGGGCCGGCTGGATCCGCTCGATCTGCACTTCCAGGTTGGCGTCGAGCGCCCGCACGACCGCCTCGCTCATGGTGAGCGTGAGCGCGGCGTCGGTGGCGGGGGCGGGGGTCGGCTCGGCGTCGGCGGCGAACAGAACCGAGGTTCCGAGCACGGCGGACAGGAGCCCGAAAAGTCTTACGGGTTTCATGGGGCGTGGAGGCAGCACATTTAGAACCAAAAACATCGGAGGCTTGAAGCTAAAACAGGTCGACATCCCAGACATAAAAAGCACCGATGCATGAAACGAGCCGCCGGGGATGAAGACCGGCGAATTTGTGGCGAAAAAATCCGCTGCACTTGGGCGTGAAAAACCGCCGTTTAGATGCCGAAATCGGGCCGCCCGGCGTTCAGATTCTCCTGGATCCACTGGTCCTGCTTCAACACTGCGAATCGCTGGCGAAAGGCCGCCCGTTCCGCGCGCCACTGCGTCCAGCGCGTGAGCTTGACGCCGAGCCATTTCATGCCGGGCCAGCCGAGCCTGAGGCACGATTGTAACATCCGGCGAAACGGATCCGGCAGGAAATCCCGCAGCAAATCATCCTCGCACGAAAGAAACAGGATGCCTTCGCCCGGGTCGCCCTGGCGGCCGCAGCGGCCGAAGAGCTGGCGGTCGATGCGGCCCGAGCGGTGCATCTCGGTCGCGATCACGAGCAGCCCCCCGAGCTGCGCGACGCCGGCGCCGAGGCGGATGTCGGTGCCGCGTCCCGCCATGTTGGTCGCGATCGTGACGGCGCCGCGCTGGCCGGCCTGTTCGACGATCTTCGCCTCCTCCTGGTGCCGCACGGCGTTGAGCAGGTTGAAGGGGATGCCGCGCCGTTGCAGCCGCGCGGCGAGCTGCTCGCTGGTGTCGATGCTGCGTGTGCCGACGAGCACGGGGCGCCCGGCCTGCGCCGCCGCGGCGATCATCTCCACCACGGCCGCCCACCGGTCCTCGGCGCGGACGAACACGCGCGGCGGGTCCAGCCGGAGCCGGCTCGGGCGGTGCCGCGGGATGGCCGTGAACGGCAGCCGGTAGAGCGCCCAGATCTCGGCCGCGCACTCCTTCGCCGTGCCGGTGATGCCGCTGATCTGATGAAAGAGGCGCAGGAAGGACTGGTAGCTCATCTGCGCGATCGATTCCGTCGGCGAGGTCACCGGCAGGTTTTCCTTGGCCTCGACGGCCTGGTGCAGGCCGAGCTTCCACTGGCGGCCCGGCATCAGGCGGCCGGTGTACTCGTCGACGATGATCACGACGCCGTCCTGCACCACATACTGCTTGTCGCGGTGGAAAAAGAGCTGGGCGCGCAGCGCCGTGTCGATGAGTTCCTCGCGCCAGTAGGGGTGATCGAGAAAGGCCAGCATTTCGTGCACCCGTTCCCGGCCGCGCTCGGTCAGCCGCGGGGCGCGGCGCGGCGTGTCCACCTCGTAATCGCGGCCGGGTGTCAGGTCGGCGGCGGCCTTCTGCGCGGCCATGACGGCCTCGGCCAGGGAAGGGCTTTCCACCTGCCGGCTGATGATCAGCGGCGTGACCGCCTCGTCGATCATCAGATTGTCCGCCTCGTCGATGATCGCGAAGTGCAGCCCGCGCAGCACGAGCCGGTCGGCGGGCGGCAGCGGCTGGCGGAAATGGCGGCGGGCGATGCGCTGGGCGGCGTCCTGGTAGGGGCCGAGGATGAGGCGGTCGCGCAGGAAATCCGCCAGCAGTTCCTTGCCCGTGGTGTAGACCACCCCGGCGGCGTAGTTTTCGGAGCGCTCCGGCGGCGCCATGGCCGCGAGCACGCGGCCCACTTCGAGCCCGCAAAAACCGTAGAAGGGCCCGAGGGTGAGCGCATCGCGGCGCGCGAGGTAGTCGTTGGCGGTGACGACATGGACCGGCAGGCCGGTCCAGCCCAGCGGCGCGGCGGCCAGCGCGATGGCGAGCGTCTTGCCCTCGCCCGTCGCCATCTCGGCGATCGTGCCATGCAGCAGGGCCAGCGCGGCGCGGAACTGCTCGGGGTACGGGTCGAGGCCGAGCTTGCGGCGCGCGGCCTCGGCCACGGCGGGCAGCGCGGCGGCCGCGGCCTCGAGGCAGGCGTGGCGGTGGCGGCGGACGGCGCGGCCGTGGTTGGCGAGGTGACGCTGGAGCTCGGCGTCGGACAGCGTCGCGAGCTCCGCGTGCTTGGCGGCAAGCCGCAGCGCCCACGCCGCGAAGTCGGGCCGCGTGAACCGGCGGCGGCGCCAGTGGCCGATGCAGCGGTGCGCGAAGCCGTCCAGCCCGTGGTGCAACGGCGGCGGCGACGCCAAGCGCGTGCGCTGGACCTCGGCGGTGGGCGTCATGGAATGACGGGGTTGAAAGGTGAAAGTTGAAGGTTGAAAGCCGCAGCCGCGAGGCCACCGCCCGCCCGGGGCTTGGCGTCGCCAAGGAAAAGATGGCTTGGGGGTCTCATGGTCGGTCTTTCAACTTTCACCCTGTGGCTTTCAACAATCCGGGGCTCAGAGCTGGTAGCGCTGCTGCAGCAGCTGGCGGAAGCGGCGCCAGCCCTGCACCAGCAGCGGTTCGGAACCGGTCGTGAAACGGATGAGCCCGGTCTGGCCGTAGAGCAGCGCGGCCGGGGCATGGGGCCGCACGCGGGCGATGGCCTTGAAAAAGGGTTCGACGGCGGTGACGCCGTTCTGGTCGGCGGTCGACACCTTGACCGGCCCGTTGGCGTTCCAGCCCAGCGCCGCGGTGGGCAGGATCGACTGCTTGCCGGGAATCAGCGTGACCTCGTCGACCGCGATGACCTCGCCGCCCTGGCCGGCGAGCCGGATCTCCGCCGGCGGGTTGCGGTAGGCGAAGAGCCGCGCGGAATCGGCCTGGGAAACGATCGCCACGAACTCGAACTGCGGCGGCTGGATGACCTGGCCGAGCAGGTTGCCGCGGGCGCTGAGCTCGCCGTAGAGATCGCCCGCGCGGGGCGAGACCCAGACGCCGTCGATCGGCGCGCGGACCAGCAGCTCGTCGCGCCGCTGGAGCAGGTCGGCGACCTGGGCCTCGGCCGCCTCGCGGCGGCGGCGGACGACGCGGAGGTTAGCGCCGCCGTGCTCGAGGGCGGCATTCTCCTGCGCGCGGGTCTGGCGGACGCGCGCCTCGGCGGCGGCGATCTTCAACTGGAGCTCGGGGCTGGCCATCCGCACCAGCGGGTCGCCGGCGTGGACCGGCTGGCCGGACTCGACGGCGAATTCCTGGATGTAGCCGTCGGCCCCCGCCACCACCCGGCTGCTCACGGGAGTCTGCAGCATGCCGGGCGCGTAGGTGTAGTAAGGCCAGGGAACGAAGGCCAGGAAGGCGACCAGCACCGCCACCACCCCGGCCGTGATCGAGATCGCCCGGACCCGGTGCCGCTCGAGGCGCGGTTCCTTGGCCAGATACTTGCCGTACTGGAAGAGCGGGAGGATGAAGAGCGAGAACCCGCCGACGACCGCCGCGATCAGGCCGATGCCGAAGAACTTGTCGGCGACGAACAGGATGATGAATGTAAAGACGACGAAACGGTAGATGCCTGAGGCGATGCCGAACAGGCCGAGGAACACGGCCTCGCTGCTGGTCGCGGCGGGCTGCGGGGGGTTCTCCACGCCGAAGAGCCATTTCTCCGACCAGTTCGCCAGCTGGGCCCGGCTGCGCATGTGCAGGTTGGGAGCGTCCATCAAATCCGACAGGATGTAGTAACCGTCGAAACGGAGCAGGGGGTTGAGGTTGAAGAGCAGCGTGCTGACCGAGGCCACGAACATGACGTTGTACGCGATGCTGTTCACGACGCCCGCGCCGGTCTGGGCCCAGACGAAGGTGGCGAGGGAGGCGATGAAGAGCTCCACGTACATGCCGGCCGCGCCGACCCACATGCGCTTCCAGCGCTCGCGCTGCGCCCAGGCCGAGGTGACGTCCACATACGGCACCGGGCTGAAGACGAGCAGCATGATGCCCATGTTGTGC
>CAYZSN010000109.1:0-12853 GCA_964481095.1 uncultured Oleiharenicola sp.
AGGGTCTCGGAGATTTCTTGGGTGGCGGCGGGCATGGCGGTGCGGGAGAAAAGCGCGAAGGTTCGCACCTCCCTAATCGGCCGGTCCCGTCAGGACTTTACGCGATTTGGGGGGAAATTGCCCGGTGCGCCCGGGCGGTCCTTTCCCTCACGAGGACCGCCCAAGGCCGGCCCTACCCCGATTGGCGATGAGCTGTGGGGGCGGAGCGAGCTCCACCCCTGCAGGGAAATATCGATCACTCTTCTTCCGTCCCGGCGCCCACGAGGTCGCCCTCGGCGCGGTATTCCTGCAGCTTGTTGCGCAGCGTGCGAATGCTGATGCCGAGCAGGTCGGCCGCCTTGGTGCGGTTGCCGCCGGTCTGCTGCAGCGCGGCCTTGATCGCCTGCTTTTCCATCTCGGCGATGGGCCGGATGCCGCCCGCGCCCGGGGTGCCGTTGGCGTGGGCCACGGCGGCCGTCCCGTCCAGGGCGAGTTCCTCCGCGGCCTGCTCGAAGTCAAAGGGGGTGGACGTGTGGAGGAGCGATTCCCCCGCCCCGCCGCCCGCCGGCGTGGGCAGGCCGAGCGCCGCGGCCGACACCGGCCGGTTGGGCTCGGTGAGGATCACGGCGCGCTCGATCGTGTTCTGCAGCTCGCGGACGTTGCCCGGCCAGCGGTAGGCGAGCATGGCGGCCTCGGCGGTGGGCGAGAAGCCCGCGACCTTCGTGCCGAAGCGGCGGCTGCAGCGCGCGAGGAAATGCTGGGCCAGCATCATGATGTCCTCCGGCCGCTCGCGCAGCGGCGGCACGTGGACCGGGAAGACGTTGAGGCGGTAATAGAGGTCCTGGCGGAACGAGCCCTTCTCGATGTACGCGAGCATGTCGCGGTTCGAGGTGGCGATGATGCGCACGTTGACCTTGATTGTGCGGGTGCCGCCGACGCGCTCGAATTCGCGCTCCTGCAGCACGCGCAGGAGCTTCGCCTGCAGCGAGGCGGGGATCTCGCTGACCTCGTCGAGGAGCAGCGTGCCCTGGTTGGCCAGCTCGAAGCGGCCGGCGCGGCGGTCGGTGGCGCCGGTAAACGCGCCCTTCTCATGGCCGAAGAATTCGCTCTCGATGAGGTTCTCGGAAATCGCGGCGCAGTTGACCTTGATGAAGGGCTGCTGGCGGCGCGGGCTGCGGCGGTAGAGCTCGCGGGCGACCATTTCCTTGCCGGTGCCGTTCTCGCCGGTGATCAGCACGGTGGCGTCGGTCGGCGCCACGCGCTCGATCAGCTGCCGCAGGCGCAGCATCACCGGGCTGCGCCCGACCAGCATCATGTCGTCCTGGTCGTCGCTCAGCAGCTGGTTCACCTGCTCGAGCTGGCGGAAGGACTGCCCGCGCTTGATCAGGATGTCGATCTGCGAGGGCCGGAAAGGCTTCACCAGGTAGTCGAAGGCGCCGGCGCGCATGCAGGCCACGGCCGACTCGATCGTGCCGTACCCCGTCACCATGACCACCAGGGGGCGCTCCGGCAGGGTCGCCAGGCGCTCGAGGAACACGTGGCCGTCGCCGTCAGGCAGGCGGATGTCCAGCATCACGAGGTCGAAGGACTCCTTCATCGTCACCGCCTCGGCCTGGGCCAGGGTCTCGGCCACGGTGACCGCGAACTTCCGGCGGGTGAAAATTTCCTGCAGGAGGCTGCGGACAACCGGCTCGTCTTCCACGATGAGGACTTTCTCGAAAGGCATGCGGTTTGTTGGGGGGCTAGAAGTAGCCGACGGCGCGGGCCCGGTTCAATGCCTTTTAACCCCCGGATGGGAAATATTTTTCTAAAGTTGCCTTCCGGCCGGCCGATACCCCCGGGTGCAAAGCATATCCGCCTCCCGGCACCCGCCCATGCATTCCCGCCTGCTTTCCTTTCTGTCTGATTTTGAACGCGCCCTGCTGGCCGACGACCCGTCGCCCGACGAGGGCACGTGGCAGAACGAGCGGGCCGTGAACTACCGCGCCGGATTGGCACGCGTGCAGCTCGGCGTGCGGCGGCCCGACGGCCAGCGCGCGGTCCGGGGCGCGGTGCGGGTCCAGGGCTTCCAGCTCGCGGACGGCGCCGGCTGCCTCAAGGCCCAGCTCAGCTGGGCCGGGGCCGAGACCACGGCGACGCACGCGATTTTCTCCAAGCCCGGTTGCGACTGGAGGAGCGAGGCCCGCCGCCTCGCCGCGCAGTGGATGGCCGGCCCGCCGGCGAATGCCGTGCCGGTGATCGCGGCAGTGGGTGAGGAAACCGTGCCCGCGGCCGCGGCGGTGTGAGCGGCAGCAACGTTGAACGTTCAACATCCAACGCTCAACGTCCAAGGAAACAGCCCGATCCTGAACGTTGAAAGTTCAACGTTGGATGTTGGAAGTTCGGATCGTAACTACGCCGCGGTGTTGAGCCGCGATTCGCCGGCGGGGGCGCGGCCGGACCGGTAGGCCGGCGCCAGGCGGCGCAGACGGCCGCGCGCCTCGGTCACCCGGTTCAGCTCGCCCTGCAGGCGCTCCAGCTGGCCGTCGAGAAAATGATGGTTCTGCCCGCAGCGCTCGAGCAGGCCGTCGAGGCGCGGCCGCAGCGTCGCGACTTCGCCGTCCCGGGCGAGCGCGCACAGTTTCTCCACCAGCGGCGCCATGCGCTCGCGGATCCCGACCGCCTCGACAAAGTCCATTGTGCGGATGAGCAGCGTTTCCTGCCGGACGAGCTCCTCGAGCGCCGTGAGCAGGCGGGCGGCGGATGCGAGGGGCGTTTCCATGTCAGGCCACCTGGTGCAGGGCCGGCGCGGGCGCCGCCTTGTCCTTGTCGCGGAGCATTTCCGCCCACGCGGTGCGGACCTCGCCGAGCAGGCGCTCGACCTCCGCGATCGGGGCGCTCTGCTTCTTCAGGTTGGCCTCGACGAGGCGCCGGTCGTAATAATCGTAGAGCTGGTACATCGTGCGGGCGAAATCGCCGCCGGCCTCGAGGTTCAGCGTGCCCTGCAGCTCCGCGATGATCTTCTGGGCCTTCACCAGCTGGGTGTGGATGACCTCGAAGCGCTTCGGATCCCCGGACGGGTCGTCGCAGGCGGTGCGGGCGATCGCCCGCGCGTTGAGCGCGCCGTCGAAGAGCATCAGGACCAGTTGCCCGGGACTGGCGGTGAGGATCGAGTTGGCGCGATAGGCGCGCGCATAATCCTGGGCGTACATGTCCGGGGTCCGGATCAGTCGGCCGCGTCGGCCGGGTCCGGGGAACCGACGATGATCTTGCCGACCTCGCGGAGAATCGCGGGCGTCGGCCACGCGGGGTCGGCGGCCAGCGCACGGGCACGGGCGACCACCTCCGGGCGGATGGCGGGCTGGCGCTGCAGGGCGGACTGCAGGGCGGCGGAGTTTTCGGGCGAAAAGCGGTCGGGCGCCGGGCCGCGGCCGGCCGGCGTCGGGGTATGGTGCACCACGCCGTCGGGGCGCAGGACACGATCGGATGAAGACGTTGAATTAATCATGGGCTTGCGTTGATGATTACGGTCAGCCTCTGACTGTGGTTACAGGGAACGCCGTTGCTACGGGGAATAACGTCACCGCGGGGCGGGACTTTAGCCGGATTCGGGGCGGGCACCATGGCGGGACGGGCGTTCAGCGCGGCGGCAGCGTGCGGAACATGAGGTCCGCCGCCACGGCGCCGAAGCGGGCCGGGCTCTGGAGCGCGGCCGGGGCCGGGTCGACCGGCGCGGTGCGGTCGCCTTGGCGGTAATAATCGCGCACGCTGGCCAGCATGGCGGCCTGGCTGGCGGAGAAAACCTCGTCGAAGGCCCACACCAGGCGCACGTCGCGGGTGGTGGCGAGCTTGGCGCGGAAGCCGAGGCTGAGCGGGCGGTAGGCCTGGTAGACCGTGACGTCGGTGAAGAGCACCGCATCCACGGCGTATTTCTCCGCGATCTTCTCGAGGAGGCCGTGCGGCAGCGCGTCCGTCGACGCCAGGCTCCCGGCGCCGAAGAGCCAGCGGCAGTCCTCGCGCGACACCGCCACCACCTCGAAGCGCACCTGGCGCTGCAGCGCCTTGAGCAGCACGGCGTCGAGGGCCGCGGCCGACTCGGGATCGGCGGCCCCGCCGCCGTGGGCCGGCAGCACGGCGATGCGCTGGATCTCCGCCGGCAGGCGGGAGTCGCCGCGGAAGTTCGCCGGCACGTACGCATGCTCGTCGGGCGGGAGGGAGAACTCGACGCAGCCGGTCAGGGTGAAGAGGGCCGCGAGGCCTGGGCAGAGGATTTTCATGGTCACTTGGAGCTGGAACCGGTGCCGAAGGCGTTGGCGAGGGCGGCGCCCTGGTTCTTGATCTGCGACTGCGCCGACTCCATCGCGATGAAACTGTTGGTCAGCAGCTCGCGCTGCTGGTCGAGGCGGCGCTGCAGGTCCGCGATCTGCTGGTCGAGGTCGGAATTCGCCTTGGTCAGGCGCGTCTGGCTGTCGGTGTCGGTCTTGAGCAGCGTGGTGAGCCGGGTGTCGAACTTCGCGGCGAAGCCGCTGTTCGCGTTGCCGAAGAAGGCCTCGACGTCGGCGCCGTGGCTGGCAAGGGCGCGGTCGAGCTTGTCCTGGTCCTTCACCGACATCTGTCCGTCCTCGTCGAGGTCGAGGCCGAGGTCGTCGAGCCGGTCGATGGTGCCCGCGCCGCCGACGGCGTCGAAGGCCATGCGGCGCAGCTGGCTCGCCCAGTCCTGCACGTCGCGGTTGCCGGAGAGGACGGAGGTCGTGACCTTGCCGGCCGTCGTGGTGATCTTGGTCGCGGTGTCGATGAAGGTCTGGACCGCGTTGTAGGCGGAGATGAAGGACTTGATGTTGCCGTTCATCTTGTCCGTGTCGGCCGCGACGGTGAGGATCTGCGTCGTCTGGCTGTCGACCGTGACCGACAACCCCGGCACGCCGAGGGCGGAGGCGTCGAGGGTGTTGCTGCTGCTGATCAGCGCCGGCCCGCCGTCGACGGAAAACTGCGCGTTCTGGCCGCGCACCGCCGTGTAGCCGGCGGTCAGCCCGAGCGCGCCGAGGACGCCGCCCGCGGATTCGTCGAGGGTCATGCCAAGGTCACCCGTCGTGCCGTTGGCGAGCTGGACGCGGTCGTTGATCGCGTCGTAGGTGGCGGTGACGCCGGCGCCGGAGCCGTTGATGCGCTTGAGCAGCGCGCTGAGGCTGTCGGTGTTGACGTTGTAGCTGATCGCCACGCCGTTGATCGTGAACGTGCCCGTGCCGGCGCCGTCGACCGCGGTGATCGCCGTCCGGAGCCCCGCCGTCGCGAGCGTGTTGCCCGTGCGCGCGGAGCCGAGCGTGCCGTAGCTGCTGACCGACGGGCCGTCGTTGTTGGCGAGCTTCAGCCCGGCGAGGAAGTTGCTGGTGTCGTTCGCGGCGCCGAGGACGATCTTCGCGTTGCTGGCGCTCGTGAGCGTGACCTTGTCGGCGACCGGGTCGTAGGCGGCGGTGATGTCGTTGCCCGTCGCGGCGGCGATGGCGTCGAAGACGCCCTGGAGCGAATCGGCGGTGGCGACGGTGACCTGCCGGCCGTTGACGGTGAAGGTGCCGCCGGTGATGACCGCGGCGGTGCGCATCGTGGCGAGGGTGACGCCGGAAACATCGCCTGTCGCGGCGAGGCCGCCGGTGATGTCGGCCGCGCCGTCGCGCCGCGCCTTGGTGGCGAGCTGGCTGACGGCGAGGGTGTGGCTGCCGGCGGTCGTGCCCGCGGCGGCGGACAGGGCCCAGGTGGAGGCGGAAAGGCTCGAGGCGACCGTGCGGCCGGAAAACAGCGCGGGATCCTTCAGTTTTTGCGCGGCGGACTGCAGGGCGGTCAGCTTGGTGGCGAGGTTGGCGAGCGCGTTGGACTTCTGCGTGTTCGTGTCCTGCTCGTTCTGCAGGCGGGTGACGGGCGCCGCCTCGATGTCCATCAGCTGGTCGACCAGCGACTTCCAATCGAGGCCGGACGCGAGGCCGGAAAGTGATAGATCTGCCATGGTGGGTGCGGGGACACTGCCCCACCCCTTCATCGGCCGACCGCCGGAAAAGTTTAGCCCGGGAAACATCATTTGCGGGCCGTTTTCCGGCCCGGGCCGGGCCGCCTTTGCCCGAGCGGAAACGCCGGCGCGAAAACCGGTGCGCGGCGCGGCGCGAAAAAATAAATCCGCGCGCAAAGCCTAAATCTTTCCGGAGGCCGCGCCGTTATTTGCCCTGCCGCGAATCAGAACCAAGGCCGGACCGCCCAGGGACCGTTTCTCCCCGGGCCGAATGCGACACGGACGTCGCAGTTTAAATCAAGGAAGATCACCATGTCAGTCGTCATCAACACCAACTTCGCCGCGACCGTCGCGTCGAACAACCTCGCCGCCTCGAACGACATGCTCCAGAAGAGCATGAACCGCCTCTCGAGCGGCTCGAAAATCGTCAACCCCGCGGACGATGCGGGCGGCCTCGCCGTCTCGATGAAATTGTCCGCCGCCGCCAAGCGCTCCGGCGCCGCCGCGAGCAACATCGGCAACTCCGTCTCCTTCCTGCAGTCGCAGGACGGCGTCCTCAAGGTCACCGGCAAGGTCCTCGAGCGCATGGGCGAACTGAAGACGCTCTACGCCGACCCGACCAAGAACTCGAACGACCTGGCGAACTACGACTCCGAGTTCACCGCCCTGCAGAGCGAGCTCGCTTCGCTCACCGACAACACCTTCAACAGCGTCGCGCTCTTCGGCACCGGCAGCCTGTCCGTCACGGTCTCTGAGGACGGCGCCTCGGCCGTCACCATCACCGCCAAGGACCTTGCGGACACCGCGGGCGGCGTCGGCAGCCTGACCGCCACCAGCATCACGTCCCTAGCCGACGTCAACCTGTCGGACATCACCGACGCGATCCAGCACGTGGCCACGTTCCGCGCCCAGAACGGCGCCGCGCAGAGCCGCCTTGGCTTCGCCTCGGAGGTGCTGACGGTGAACAAGGCCAACCTCGAGTCCGCCAACAGCCGGATCATCGACGTCGACGTCGCCGCGGAGAGCACGCAGCTCGCCCGCTGGAACGTCCTCGTCCAGTCCGGCACGGCCATGCTCTCGCAGGCCAACCAGAGCGCGCAGGTCGCGCTCAAGCTCCTGCAGTAACCCGGAGCCCGCTGGTCCGTCGCGGGGGGGGCCGGAGTGATTGCCGGCCCCTCCGCTCGAAAAGTGCGGTTGTCTCTATGGTTCTTTTCCCCCTTCGGCGCGTTTCGTGACGCGCCGCCCCTTTGAGGCTCCCGCCTCGAACGGCGTGACCCGGCGCCGACAATCCGGGTCCGTGGCGACGACGGAAGGTCGCGCAAATCAAGGATAGATACCATGTCAGTCGTGATTAATACCAACTACGCGGCCACGGTTGCCTCAAACAACCTGTCCGCCTCGAACTCCATGCTGCAGAAAAGCCTCAACCGGCTTTCCAGCGGTTCGAAAATCGTCAACCCGTCCGATGATGCGGGCGGCCTCGCCGTGTCGATGAAGCTGTCCGCCGCGGCCAAGCGCTCCGGCGCCGCCGCGTCGAACATCGGCAACTCGGTGTCGTTCCTGCAGTCGCAGGACGGCGTGTTGAAGGTCACCGGCAAGGTCCTCGAGCGCATGAGCGAACTCAAGACCCTGTACGCCGACCCGACCAAGAACTCCGATGACCTCGCGAACTATGATTCCGAGTTCACCGCCCTCCAGTCCGAGCTCGGCTCGCTGACGGGCGAGAAGTTCAACAACGTCGCCCTGTTCGGCAGCGCCGACCTGTCGGTCAACGTGTCCGAGGATGGCGGCCAGAGCGTCACCATCGCGGGCCGCGACCTCGCCGGCACGGCCGATGGCGTCGGTGCCCTCACCGCCACCACGGTTGACTCGCTCGCCGACGTCGACCTGAGCGACATCACCGATGCGATCCAGAGCGTCGCGACGTTCCGCGCCCAGAACGGCGCCGAGCAGAGCCGCCTGGGCTTCGCCTCGGAGGTCCTCACGGTCAACAAGGCCAACCTCGAAGCCGCCAACAGCCGCATCAGCGACGTGGACGTGGCCGAGGAGAGCACGCAGCTCGCCCGCTGGAACATCCTGGTCCAGTCCGGCACCGCGATGCTCGCGCAGGCCAACCAGAGCTCGCAGGTCGCCCTGCGCCTCATCGGCTAACACCCGGTCTCCAGTCAGTGGTTGTTCTGATTCGCCCAACCACGCCGGCCGTCCCGCGAGGGGCGGCCGGTCCTGGGCGAGCGGGGCGCCGCAGGCGGGTTGACCTACCCCAGGCCCATCGGGGCCGTTCTATCCGTCAAGAAACCCCCGGCTTTTCGCCGGGGGTTTTTTGCGTTCGGGCAACGAGCTGAACATCGAGCATCCAACTGGGAGGGGCCGACCATTGTCGGTCCTTGCCGGTTTCCATCCCGAGGACCGACCAAGGTCGGCCCCTACTGAAACCGCTCGCAGGCAGCCTTCACGCCGCGGCCAGCGCTCCCGCCACCACCGCGCCGACGGTCTCGTGGGCGTTGAAGTGCGCGTGGATCAGCCGGCGCTCGGCCGTGCTCATCGCCAGCGCGCATTCGCCGGCCTCGGCCAGCGCCGCCAGGTCGCCGTGCGCATACCGCACGATCAGCCCGGCGGTGTGCAATTCCTCGAGCCGCCCGCCCGCGCGGGAATCCTCGCTGAGCGGCACCAGGCCGAGGCAGCCCGACCAGAACGGCCGGTCGGTGTGGGCGGCGCTCATCGCCGGCGTGGCGAACATGCGGCCTTCCGGGCACAGGCCGACCTTGTAGCGGTTCAGCGCCGCGCGCGCGTCGACCGGGATGCTATGGTCGTGGCTCGCGACGAACCGGTCCTTGAACCGGGCCCGCAGGAAATCGAGCTGCCGCTGCCGGTGCGGGGTCAGGCCGAGCTGCGAGCCGAGAAAATAGATCTTTTCCTCCGGCTCGGGGTTGAACGGCGCCTCGCCGGGCGCGAAGTTCGCCACCCAGCTGCGGTGGATCGCCGCGCACCCCGGCCGCAGCCGCGCGCGGCCGTCCGCCGCCAGCGGCGACTCGTCGTGGATCAGCACGTCGAGGTACGGCGCGATCGCGTTGAAGCACGGCATGCGCCGGCTCGCCTCGTCGAACGCGTAGTAGAGGTGCCGCACGCGCAGCCGCGCCAGCATGCCGAAGACCCTGCCGGCCAGGTCGCCCAGCGCCTGCGGCTGGTGCGCCATCGTGATGAGCCAGCGTTCCTCGCCGGGCTCGCGGGGCGCGGTGCCGAGGTCGAGGACGCCCTGTTTGCCGGTGATCCACGCGGGCAGGAACTCGAGGGCGGGATGCTGCATGGCCGCGAAGCAGCGGGCGTTGGCCGCGTACCAGTCGCAATCGAGCCGCGCCTTGCGCAGCAGGTCGTCGTCCCGGGGATCGGCCACCTGCGCCCGGAGGTTCAGGCCCGGCCCGCGCGCCAGGTAGTCCGCCACCGGCTCGAGCCCACCGGCCCAGGTGTTGAAATAGCAGATGCGGATGCGGCGACCCGGCATGGGAGGATCAGGCCGCGGCGGCCCCGGCTACCGGCGTCCCGCGGGCCAGCGCCGCCAGCAGGGCCTGCGCGTGCTCCCTTTCCTTCGGCCGGCGGAGGTTGTCGGCGAGGCCGATGGCCAGGTTCAGGAGATAGCGGGTCCGGCCGGCATCGAGCGGGCCGAGCAGTTCGCACGTACCGAGCAGGGCCTCCAGCAGCACGCGGGGTTGCCTGCAGTTTTCGATCGCCTTGATGCCGGCGAGCATCAGCCGGGCGGCGTCCTGCGGGTGGCCGAGCGCGGCCAGTTCGCGGCCGGCCTCCACCTTCGAGCGCCACTGGACGGTCAGCTTCGCGTAGGAAACCCACGCCGGCGAGCCGCCGAGCTCGGCGTTCTGCAGCGTCGAACCGTGGGCGAAGAGCACGAGATCCTTCAGCGCGTCCGGCACGGCGTCCAGGTACGGCCGGATGCTGCGCATGTGGTTGGGATAGGCCGCGAGCGTGCGGATCATGCTGTCGCCGTTGACCCGGTACCAAAAAAGAAACTCGGGCACGACCTGCAGCTTGTAGCCCCGGAGGACCGCCTTGGCGTGGAACTCCCAGTCCTCGTGCGTCACGCCGTAATCCTCGGTGAAGCCGCCGACACCCTCGAAGCATGAGCGCCGCACCAGCGCGTTGGCGTCGCCGAAGACATTGGCGAAGGCGCCGGCCGAAGCGGCGCCGCCGAGCGGCAGCCAGCCGCCCTTCGCTTGTTTCCGGTCGGGGGCGTTCTGGCCGGAGAAATACGTCATGCCGCAGCACACGATGTCGGACCCGCTCGCGAGCATGGCCTGGACGAGGGTCGTGACCTCGTGCGGCTCCGCGTAGTTGTCGTCGTCCATGAACAGCAGGAATTCGCCCGTGGCGTTGCGCGCGCCGGTGTTGCGGGCTGCGCCAAGGTAGCGGTTCGGCTGGCGCACCATCTTCCAGCCGCGGGCCGCGAAGTCGGGCGCCAGTTGGTCGAGGTATGCGATTGCCTCGGGTTGCGAGCTGCCGTCGTCGACGAGCACGACCTCGAGGTTTGGATAGGTGATGGCTCGCACCGACTCCAGCGCCTGGCCCAGCAGCGCCGGCCGGTTGAAGGTCGTGATGCACAGGCTGACCTTCGGCCAGCTCGCGGGCATGACCGACCGGATGGGGTTCAGCGTCGCGGCGGCCTGCGTCTCATGCCAGGTGACCCAGGCCTGTTTGTTTTCCTCCGCGTCGACCGCCCCGCGCGCCGCGTGGAAGCCGTGGCGAAGCGCGGCGTCCAGCCTCTCCGCCAGCAGGGCCGGGCGCGTCTCGAAGCAGACCTCCGCCGCCTCGCCGGGCGCGATGAGCTCCGGGATGCCGCCGACGCCGCTCGCGAGGAAGGCGATGCCGGCGCCGAGGCACTCGAGCACGGTGTAAGGGGAATTTTCCATCAGCGACGGGATCACCGCGAGGCGCCCCGCCCCGTTGAGGTATTCCATCGCCTGCGGTTGGTTGCGGTCCTTGAGGAACTGCACGCGCCACGGCCAGCGCTGCGCGCGCTGGCGGACGTAGTCCTCGCCGGGAATCCTTTCGACGGTGGAGTCCTTGCCGAGAAACGTGAGGGCGAGGGGCCGGGACGCGTGCGCCGCGACGAGGCGGTCGAGCGCGTCGCAAAACAGGACGACGCCCTTGCGGGTTTCCAGTCGGCCGAAGAAAACGATTTCCGTGATGGACTGCCGTTCGCGGGCCGGCGCCTTCGCCGGGCGCGCCGAGTCGGGCATGATGTTCTGCTGCACGTGGGCGACCGCCGGCAGCGTCCACCCGCGCGCCTCGATCCATTGCAGGAGGTAGCGGCTCGGGCTGACCAGCGCGTCGGCCAGCGCCACGGTCTGCCGCTCCATGAAATCGAGCTGCAGCTCCATCTGCGCGGAAAAGTATTCGCGGTTCGCCTCCTTGATCCAGCGGGTCATGCTGTGCAGGCCCACGCAGAATTTCGTGCCCGCGAACGCGAGGCCCTGCCGCTTGGCGACCTGGCTGTGGAAGCCGAGCGCCTGCCATTCCGGGAAATGGACGAAATCGAAGTGGTCGTTGCGCTTCAGCCAGAGGTAGACCTCGTAGGATTTCGTGGAATACGGGGCGGAGTCGACCCCCAGCGGCGCGCGCGGGAGCGCCACAAGCTTCAGCCGGCGGCGGCGGTACTGGTTCTGCCAGTGCGCGAGGTCGTGCGACGCACATTCGTCGCCCTTGGAATAAAGGCAGGTCACCTCGTGGCCGGCCGCGGCGAGGGCGTCGGCCATGGCCGTGTAGGCCGTGCCGATCCCGCCGTTGTGGCTCGGGCCGACAAACTCGGGGCTCACGATGCAGACGCGCAGCGGGCGGCCCGCCGGGGTGCCGTCAAGCGGCAGCGGAAGGAAGGTTCGGGGCGGGGAAACGGCAGTCATGGGAGAACGGTCAGGCGCGGGGGCGGCGTTTCCGCAGGGCGACGTCGTGGTAGCCCCACTTCTGCAGGGCGAGGTAGACGATCTCGAAGTCGTGCTGCAGGCAGAATTCGTTCACGGCGCGGTAGACGCCGTACTTCATCTGTTCCAGCGGCGAGTAGATGGCGTAGTCGTTGCACACGATCCAGCCGTCGTCCTTGATCTTGCGCACGGCCTGCTGGAGGTCGCGCACGACGCCCGCGTAGGCGTGGTCGCCGTCGATGTAGATGAAATCGAAATGACGGTCGGGGGCCCGGGCCAGCAGCGTGGCGGAATCGCCCTGGTGCAGCTCGATCACGCCCTCGTCGATCGCGGCCCGGAAGGCCGGGTACTCGAACGGCGTGAAATCCAGGTCGTAGATGTGCAGCTTCGCGGGCCGCATCCGCGCCATGATGAGCTTGGCGAACCAGCCGGTCTGCGTGCCGATCTCGGCGCAGACCCCGCCCTTGGGCATGTGGTTGAGGATGTCCTCGCGGATCGGCAGCAATCGGCTGTTCGTGAGCTGCGCCTCGGTCAGGCGCGGCGGGGCGACGTCCTGGAAAAACGCGCGGGCCTGGCCGATGAACTTCTCGATGGCGGCCTGGGCCTTGCGCTGGACGTCCGGCGGCGCGAGCTGCACCGGCGGCGCCGGGCGCGGCGCGGGCGGCATTTCGCCCGCGAGCTCGGCCTCCAGCTCCGCGAGGCGGGCGCTGCACAGGTAGGGCAGGTACTGGTTGATCCTGGCCACCGGCCAGTCCCACCACGCGAGGCGAAGCAGCGCCTGGATCTCGGCGTCGGTGAAGCGCTGGCGGATCGGCTTGGCGGGCACGCCGGCGACGATGGTGTACGGGGCGACGTCCTTCGTGACGAGCGAGCACGCGCCGATGACGGCGCCGTCGCCGATGGTGACGCCCTTGAAAAGTTTCACGTCATGGCCGATCCACACGTCGTGCCCGATGGCGATGTCGCCGCGGTT
>CAYZSN010000110.1:0-2639 GCA_964481095.1 uncultured Oleiharenicola sp.
AATACAAGTGGCAGGTATCAAGTGACAAGTAACAAGAACCCGCGGAGCGCAAACGGCATCTTGATCAGGCGCACGAAAGAGTGCAGGCGTTTGGCATTCATGCCGGTTTGATGCTGGCTCTTGATACTTGGTACTTGGCCCTTGTCACTTGCCGAAGGCTAGCGCGCCACGTGGCGGCCGGTCTCGGGATGGATCTCGGCGAGCTCCATGGCGCGGTCCTGCAGCGCGATGAACCACGGGGCGACGAGGACGATGGCGCCCTGGGAAAAGACCAGGTCCGCGAAGATGCGCAGCCAGGCCGAGCCCGGGCGCGGGTTCGCGCCGACCAGCAGGAACGACAGCGCGATGACCAGGAACAGGTTCGCCAGCAGCGCCACGACGATGGCGAAGACCGCGCCCTCGCGCGGGAAGCGCTGCCGCCCGTAAAGCACGGTGCAATGCACGATCGTGAACAGGAACAAGCTGGTGCCAAAGGGGACCGGCTCGAGCGCGTCCACCATGAAGGCGGTCAGCACGGTGGCGGTCAGCCCGTGGGCCGCGTCCAGTCGCAGCGCGGCGTAGGTGACCAGCAGGCCGCCGAGGTACAGGTAGACCGACCAGTCGCCGAGCAGCGGGACGTGGAAGACGGCGAGGTAATGGTTGGCAAGGCCGGTCAGCCACCAGAGGAGCAGGTTGGCCAGCGTGACAATGGCCCAGCGGGGATCGTAGCGGCGCATGTCAGTCCTTCTGTCTTGTCATCGCGCGGCTCGCGCAGCGGGCCGGGGCGATCCAGCTGGATTGCTTCGTCGCTGACGCTCCTCGCAATGACAGGATGAAAATCATGTCACTCGTCCGGATTCAGCGGAATGAGCACCGTCACCTCGGTCAGCGTGCCGAGCCGCTGGTCGAGCGCCACCTCGCCGCTCTTGAACAGGCCGTCGGCGCTGGGCTCGAGCCGGGTGATCTCGCCGATGGTGAGTCCGGGCGGAAACACGCCGAGGCCGGAAGTCACCAGGTGCTTGGGCAGTGCCGCGGTGGCGTAGACATCGAGTGGCACGAAATCCACCGTGCCGCGCGGCAGGCTGAAGGAGTTGTTCAGGCCGCCCTGGTAGCTGACCGGGCGGGTGTCGCCGGCGACGGTGGCGGCGAGGCGCAGGGTGGGGCTGGTGACGAGGTCCACCACCGAGGTGTATTTGTGGACCTCGGTGACGCGGCCGACGACGCCCCCCGCTAACACGACCGGGGCGCCGACCGTGATGCCGTAGTTCGAGCCCTTGCGGATCACCAGGCGCTGCCACCAGCCCGAGAAGTCGCGCCGCGCCACGCGCGCCGGTTCGAGGCGGTACTCGGGCATCGACGGCAGCTTGAGCAGGTTCTCGAGGCGCAGGATCTCGCCCTCGAGGTAGGTGTTGCGCTGGTTGCTGTATTCGTAGTCGGCAATCAGGCCGGCGACCTCGCGGCCGGCCTTGAGAAGCTCGTCCTTGGAATGCATCCGGTTCGCCCAGAAATCCTGGAGGTCGCGCACGAACGAGTCGGCGACGGTGAGCGGGGCCTGGATCTCGAAAAAGGACGCGCGGGTGAAGACGCGGGCGGCCAGCGGCAGGAAGATCCAGGCGAGCAGGATGAACCCGAGGGTGGCGAACGGACGGGCCTGGTCGAAACGTTTGGGGAGCACGGCGAGCGGCGTGAGCCGTCAGTGGGAAGGCGAAGTGGTTTGGGTCGGAATCGTGAAATCGGGCATCTAAAATCGAGAATCTTAAAAATCAGAGAAGCGGCTCTGAAATTTGAGATTTTCGATGCCCGATGCCTGATTTCACGATTTCTGCCTCCGGTCGCGGCCGGCCTCCGTTCAGAGGTCCGCGGCGATCCGGCGGTAGTCCTCGATGTTGTTGATGAAGACGCCGGTGCCGTTGGCGACCGCGGAGAGCGGGTCGTCGGCGACGGTGACCGCGAGGCCGGTCTTCTCGGAGAGGAGCTTGTCGACGCCGCGGATGAGCGAGCCGCCGCCGGCCATCACGAAGCCGCGGTCCACGAGGTCGGCGGAAAGTTCCGGCGGGCAGCGCTCGAGCGTGATGCGCACGGCCTCGACGATGGCGCCGATGGTGTCGCCCATGGCCTCGCGGATTTCCTGCGAAGTGATGTGGATCGTCTTGGGCAGGCCGGCCACGGAGTCGCGGCCCTTGACCTCCATCGCCAGCTCGGTCTCGAGGGGGTAGGCGGAGCCGATGGTCATCTTGATCTCTTCCGCCGTGCGCTCGCCGATCAGCAGGTTGTAGGCGCGCTTCATGTAGTTGATGATGGCGAGGTCGATCTCGTCGCCGGCGACGCGGATGGACTTGGAGAAGACGATGCCGTTGAGCGAAATGATGGCGATCTCCGTGGTGCCGCCGCCGATGTCCACGATCATGTTGGCCGCGGGTTCGTCGACGGGCAGACCGACGCCGAGGGCGGCGGCGAACGGCTCGGGGATGGTGTGGACCTCGCGGGCGCCGGCGTGGGTGGCGGACTCCATCACGGCGCGCTTCTCGACCTCGGTGATGCCGGAGGGGATGGCGACGACGACGCGGGGCGACACGACCTTGGAATTGTTGTGCACCTTCTTGATGAAGTAGCGGAGCATCGCCTCGGTGATGTCGAAATCGGCGATGACGCCGTCCTTC
>CAYZSN010000111.1:0-15973 GCA_964481095.1 uncultured Oleiharenicola sp.
AGGCCTCGCACCCGGCGGCGGCGTTGCGCGGGGCCGAGGCTTTCGTGGCGTTCCATACCGAGCGCTACAAGGAATACCCGATGGTCGTCCGCGGGGCGGGGGCGGGCGGGGCCGTGACCGCGGCCGGCGTTTTGGCGGACATCCTGCGCCTTGCGCAGAACATCCGCGGCCGCGGATGAACCCGCCAATCCGCGCGGGCGCCCTGGGCTCGCGTTGATGTTATAACACCACGCGCGCCGCTTGCCCTCCCGCGGCACCCGGCCGATGATTTCGGGTCCTTACGTCGTAGATGTCCACTGCCCGTTCCATCCCTGCCGGCGGGCCCGTTTCCGCCGATGACGGGGCCGAGCCCGCTTGGTCGCCCGAAATCCTGCAGGCGGTCTTTAATGACGCGCCGTTCCTGACGGGTCTCCTGTCACCGGAGGGCCGGATCCTCAAGGTCGGGCGCCGCGCCCTCGGCGAGCGCGGCTACCAGCGCGAACAGGTGCTGGGGCTCTTCTTTTGGGACGCCCCCACCTGGCGCGGATCGGCCGAAGTCCGCGACCGGCTGCGCGCGGCGTTCGCGGAGGCGCGGGAGGGTCGCCGCTACCAGGCGATCCTGCCGTTCCTCGCCGCCGATGGCTCGGCCCGCTGGACCGACCTCACTCTCAGCCCGGTGACCGGGGCCGACGGACAGCTGCTCAGTGTCATCGCGCTCGGGCATGACGTCACCGCCCGCGTCCGGGCCGAGCAGAACCTCGCGAGCGTGCAGGGCCGCCTCGATTCGGCGCTCATGGCGGCGGACATCGGGACCTACGAATGGGATGTGGTGGCCGACCGGCTGTTTGCCGATCGCAACCTCGCCCGTCTTTTTGGCATCGCCCTGGATGCGGAAGGCTCGGCCCCGCTCGCCGATTTCATGGCCGTCATCCACCCGGACGATCGCGAGCGCATCGGGGCCCAGGTCCGGCACTCGGTGGAAACCGCCCGGCCTTTCGAGGAGGATTATCGGATCACGCCACGCGAGGGCGCCGAACGCTGGGTCAACAGCCGCGGCCGGATGATCACCGATGCCGGCGGCCGCGTCGTCCGCTTTGTCGGCGTCGTGACCGACATCACCCGGCACAAGGACGCCGAGCGCGAGCGCGAGGCCATCGCCGAGCGGCTCCGCCGGCTCACCGCGATCCACGAGACCGTCCTGTCGAGCATCAACGACTTTGCCTATGTCTGGGACCTTGAGGGCCGCTTCCTCTACGCCAACCGCCCGCTGCTGAAACTCTATGGGCGCACCCTCGACGAGGTGGTGGGCAAGACCTTCATCGAGGTGGGCTACCCGGCCTGGCACGCGGAGATGCATTTGCGCGAAATCGCCCAGGTGGTCGCCACGCGCCAGCCCTATCAGGGTGAGATTTTCTTCCGGGGCGAGAGCGGCGATTCCGGCGTGTTCGACTACATTTTCGTCCCGGTCTTCGGCAAGGACGGGCGGGTCGAGGCGGTGGCCGGCACGACCCGGGATGTCAGCGCGCACAAGCGCCGCGAAGCCCGCGACCGCCTGCTCGTCGCGCTCGACGACGCGATGCGGCCGCTGACCGACCCGATGGAAATCACGCAGGCCGGGGCGCGCATCCTCGGCGAGCACCTGGCGGTCAATCGCTGCGCCTACGCCGATGTCGAGGACGACCAGAACACCTTCAACCTCACCGGCGATTTCAACCGCGAGGTGCCGAGCATCGTCGGGCGCTATCGCTTCGACCAGTTTGGCGACGAATGCCTCCGCCTGATGCGCGAAGGCCGGCCCTATATCGTGGCCGACACGGAAACCGACCCGCGCGTCGCCGCGGTGCGCGGCTCCTACCGTGCCACCCTGATCCGCGCGGTCATCTGCGTGCCGCTGCACAAGGCCGGGCGCTTTGTCGCCGCCATGGCCGTGCACCAGAAAACCGTGCGCGAATGGCAGGCTTCTGACGTCGAGGTGGTCCTCGCCGTGGCCAACCGCTGCTGGGAATCGATCGAGCGGTCGCGGATCGTGCGCGTCCTGGCCGCGAGCGAGCAGCGCCTCACGCAGGCGGTCGCCGAGCTGGGCCGGGCTTCGCGCGCGAAGGACGACTTCCTGGCCACGCTTTCCCACGAGCTTCGCACGCCGCTCAATCCCGTCCTGCTGCTGGCGAGCGAAGCGGCGCGCGATGCATCCCTCGCGCCCGAGGTCCGCGAGTCGTTCGAGGTCATCCGCAAGAACGTCGAGCTCGAGGCGCGGCTGATCGACGACCTGCTCGACCTCACCTCGATCGTGCGCGGCAAGCTCGTGGTCCGAAAGGAAGTGCGGGAGCTGGACGTCATTCTCGCCGACGCGGTGGCGGCCGTGCGGACGGAGTTTGAACTGCGCGGCGTCATGCTGGAGGTGCGGCCCGGCGCCGGTGGGCTCCGCGTCTTTGCCGACGAGGTGCGGCTGGCCCAGGTCTTCATCAACCTGCTGAAGAATGCGGCGAAGTTCACCGCGGCCGGCGGCACCGTCACGCTGGAGGTGGCCAAGGAGGGGGCATTTGCCGCGGTGCGCATCAGCGATCCGGGCATCGGCATGACCGCGTCCGAGCTCGGGCGGGTCTTCGACGCCTTCGAACAAGGCGACCATGCGGGGGACGCCCGGATGCCGCGTTTTGGCGGCCTCGGGCTGGGCTTGGCAATCGCCCAGCGCCTGGTCCAGGCCCATGGCGGCGAGATCACGGCGGTCAGCGCGGGCCGCGACCGCGGCTCTTCCTTCATGGTGAAGCTGCCGCTGCACGAAGGGGACGCGGTGGAAAGTCCCGGCCGGACGCGGCCAGTGCCTGCCGCTCCGGTGCCGGCAGGGCAGGCGGGACGAAGAATCCTGCTGGTCGAGGACCATGAGGCGACCCGGCAGGCGCTCGAAAGGCTTTTGCGGCAGCGCGGATTCGAGGTGATTGCCACGACCTCGGTGGGCGAGGCCCGCGCCCGCGCCCGCGACGGCCGCTTTGACCTCGTGCTTTCCGACATCGGGCTGGCGGACGGCGATGGCGCCGTGCTCATGAGCGAGCTGCGCGACGTGTACGGCCTGAAGGGCATCGCTTTGACCGGCTACGGCATGGAGGAGGACGTGGAGCGGTATCGGGCCTCGGGCTTTGTTTCGCACCTTACCAAACCCGTCCGAATGGATGCGTTGGAGGCGCTCATTCGCGAGATCTTGGGATAATCACAGCACAAGCGGTGCTTTTTACGTCTGCCCGGGGCAAATGACCTAAGTTTTTGAAACTCAGGATTGACAGGGATCGGGCCGATACCCAGCTTCGCCACCGTTTTCCAATGACCCTCAACGTCGCCCTTATTGTACTTATTGCCTTCGTCGTGGCCCTGGTCGCCGCGACTGCAATAACCCATGGGCGGCTCGCCGAAGCCAAAAGCTCCTAAGAGAAACAAAAAACTCAAAGAGGAAGCCGCCCAAAAAAAGGGCGGCTTTTTTATTTCCCATCCCTTATGACGCAGACCCTTATAACCCTCTTCTCGCCCTGCCGAAATTGTTCTGGCAGCGTGAGCTGACCATTTCCCCATGGATTCCGGCAAACGTCACAGCCACCTAGTCACCGAAGGCCCCAGCCGGGCCCCCGCCCGGGCCATGATGAAGGCCATCGGTTTCACCGATGAAGACCTCAGCAAGCCGCTGATCGGCATCGCGAACACCTGGACGGAGATCGGGCCCTGCAACTACCACCTCCGGGCCTTGGCGGAACATGTAAAAGCCGGCGTGCGTGCGGCGGGCGGTACCCCGCTCGAGTTCAACACCGTTTCCATCTCCGACGGCATCACCATGGGCACCGAAGGCATGAAGACCTCGCTCATCAGCCGCGAGCTCATCGCCGACTCGATCGAACTGGTGGCGCGGGGCAACAGCCTCGACGGCCTCGTCTGCCTTTCCGCCTGCGACAAAACCAATCCCGGCGTCATGATGGCCTTGGCGCGCCTGGATGTCCCGGGCCTGGCGCTTTACGGCGGTTCGATCGACCACGGCCACCTCCACGGCAAGGCCCTGACGGTGCAGGACGTGTTCGAGGCGGTCGGCGCGTTCAGCGCGGGCAAGATTGACGCCAAGGAATTCAAGTGCGTGGAAAACGCCGCGTGCCCGACCGCGGGCGCGTGCGGCGGGCAGTTCACCGCGAACACCATGGCAACGATCATGGAGGCGATCGGCATTTCGCCCGCGGGCCTCAACGGCATTCCCGCGACCGCCGAGGAGAAGAACAAGGCCGCCTATCGCTGCGGCGAGATCGTGATGGACCTGGTGCGCCAGGACCTGAAGCCCTCGCAGATCATGACGCGGAAGGCGTTCGAGAACGCGATCGCGTCCGTCGCCGCGTCGGGCGGCTCGACCAACGCCGTGCTGCACTTGCTCGCGCTGGCGAAGGAGTCCAATGTTTCGCTCACGATCGACGAGTTCGACGCGATCTGCCGCAAGACACCGACCATCGCCACGCTCAAGCCCGGCGGCCTCTACACCGCGGTCGAGATGCACAAGGCCGGCGGCATCTCGCTGCTCCTGCGCCGCCTGCTCGAGGGCGGTTTCCTCCACCGGGATTGCGTGACGGTCACCGGCCGCTCGCTCGGCGACGAGGTGAAGGGCGCCTTCGAGGCGCCCGGCCAGCAGGTCATCCGGCCCACCGACAAGGCGTTCAAGCCGACCGGCGGCCTCGTCATCCTGCGCGGCAACCTCGCGGAGGAAGGCGGCGTACTCAAGGTTGCGGGCAGCTCGCGCGAACGCATCACCGGCCCGGCGCGCGTCTTCGAAAACGAGGAATCCGCGATGGCCGCGGCCAACGCGCAGCAGATCAAGGCCGGCGACGTCGTCGTCATCCGCTACGAAGGGCCGAAGGGCGGTCCGGGGATGCGCGAGATGCTGGGCGTCACCGGCGCGCTGGCGGGGCAGGGGCTCGCCGACTCGGTGGCCTTGCTCACCGACGGGCGTTTTTCCGGCGCGACGCGTGGCTTCTCCATCGGCCACGTGGCGCCCGAGGCCTACGTCGGCGGCCTGATCGCCTTCGTCAAGGAAGGCGACCTGATCGAGATCGACGTGCCCGCGCGCAAGCTGCAGGTCGCGATCGCGCCCGACGAACTCGCCCGCCGCAAGGCCGGCTGGAAGCCGCCGGCGCCGCGCTACGCGCGCGGCGTCATGGCGAAGTACGCCAACACCGTGTCGTCCGCCTCGCTGGGCGCCGTCACCACCTGAGCCATTTAATTTAATCATCCACGCAACACCCACAGGGACACTTATGAAAAAACTTACCGGAGCGGAAATCGTCTGGGAATGCCTCCAGAAGGAAGGCGTCGACGTCGTGTTCGGCTATCCGGGCGGCGCCATCCTGCCGACCTACGACGCCATGACCAAGTACCCGAAGATCCACCACGTGCTGGTGCGCCACGAGCAGGGCGCGACGCACATGGCGGACGGCTACGCCCGCGCGAGCGGCAAGGTCGGCGTCGCCATCGCGACCTCCGGCCCCGGCGCGACCAACATGGTCACCGGCATCGCCACCGCGATGATGGACTCGTCCCCGATCGTGTGCATCACCGGCCAGGTGGGCTCCAAGGCGATCGGCACCGACGCGTTCCAGGAGACGGACGTGACCGGCGTCACGCTCCCGATCACGAAGCACAATTACCTCGTCACCAAGCCCGGGGACGTCGCCCGCGCGATCCGCGAGGCGTTCTACATCGCGCAGAGCGGCCGCCCCGGCCCGGTGCTGGTCGACATCACCAAGGACGCGCAGCAGCTCACCGCCGACTTCGACTGGGAGGCCGCCGCGCCGAAGCTGCCCGGCTACCGCCCGAACCACACCGCGCCCGCCTCGGAGTTCGCCAGGGCCGCCGAGCTGATCAACAACGCCAAGCGCCCGCTCATCCTCGCGGGGCAGGGCATCCTCAAGTCCGGCACGACCGACGAGGTGCTCAAGCTCGCCAAGACCGCCAACATCCCGATCAGCACGACGCTCCTCGGCATCGGCGCCATCCCGGCGTCCTCGCCGCTGAACCTCGGCATGATGGGCATGCACGGCGAGGCGTGGGTCAACGAGGCGATCCAGCAGGCCGACCTGCTCATCGCGCTCGGCATGCGCTTCGATGACCGCGTCACCGGGAACCTCAAGACCTACGCGCTCAACGCGAAGAAGATCCACGTCGACATCGATCCCACCGAGATCAACAAGAACGTCCAGGTGGACGTCGCGCTGATCGGCGACCTCCGCGAGGTCCTCGCCGAGATCCAGCCGCAGGTGAAGAAGGCCGAGCACCCCGAGTGGTGGGCGACGATCGGCGTCAGCCGCGGCGATTCCGCCGTGCGCGACATCAAGAACCTGCCCGACAGTGGCCACCTCTACGCCGCGCACGTGATCAACGACATCTGGCGTCTCACCCAGAAGCGCGACACCATCGTCGTCACCGACGTCGGCCAGCACCAGATGTGGGAAGCCCAGTATTTCCACCACGACAAGCCCCGCTCGCTCATCACCTCGGGCGGCCTCGGCACCATGGGCTTCGCCCTCCCGGCGGCCATCGGCGCCAAGTTCGCCTGTCCCGACAAGGACGTGTGGGTGGTCGTCGGCGACGGCGGTTTCCAGATGACCTCCTGCGAACTGGCCACGGCCGAGCAGGAAGGCATCAAGGTCAACGTCGCCATCATCAACAACGCCTTCCTCGGCATGGTGCGCCAGTGGCAGGAATTCTTCTACGACAAGCGCTATGCCGCCACGCCGATGACGGGTCCGGACTTCGTCAAGCTCGCCGAGGCCTACCGCCTGAAGGGCCTGCGGTGCAACAAGCGCGGGGACGTGAAGTCCACCGTGGACAAGACGCTCGCCGCCAAGGAGACGGTCGTGATCGATTTCGTCGTCGAGAAGGAGGACACCGTGTTCCCGATGGTTCCCGCCGGCGCCGACCTCGACAAGATGATCCGCCGCCCGAAGCAGGACGTCATGCTCGAGTCCGCCGACGACCAGGAGTGGGAGATGCCTTCCTCGAACCTGCCGAGCGTCTTCACCGAGGCGAAAGCCGAGGCCAAGGCGCTGCTCAACGGCCACGGCAAACCCGCGAAGACTTCGCAGAAGCCGAACCGCGCCGCAGCTCCGAAGGGAGCGAAGGCGGGCAAACCCGCGAAAGCCAGCCGCCGCTAACCAATCCCGACCATGGCCAAACATACCCTCATCGCCTATGTGGAAGACGTGCCCGGCGTGCTCAACCGCGTCGCCTCTCTCTTCCGCCGCCGCAACTTCAACATCGAGTCGCTCACCGTCGGCGGCACCGACCAGCCGGGGGTCTCGCGCCTGACCGTCGTGGTCGAGGCTTCCGAGGCCGGCGCCCGCATCGTCGAGGCCAACCTCTACAAGCTCGTCAACGTGCTCCGCGTCGACGACCTCACGCACAAGGCCTCGCTCACCCGCGAGCTCGGGCTCGTGAAGATCAAGGTCAACACCGAGACGCGCACGCAGGTGCTGCAGCTGGTCGACGTCTTCCGCGCCCGCGTGGTCGACGTCGACGAGAAGACCATCACGGTCGAGGTCACCGGCACCCCGGAGAAGATCGTGAAATTCGAGATGGTCATGCGCCCGTACGGCATCGTCGAGATGGTGCGCACCGGCGCCGTCTCGATGGCCCGCGGCCACGAGCCGGTCTCCACCGTGCCCTCCTCCGCGCGGCGCGGCACCCCGGACCACCACGACACCTCGGGCCTCTCGATGTCCGTCTGATTTCCCAGAACCCAGATCCAAAATCCCAGACCCTTTTATTCATCATGGCTAAAATCTACTACGACAAGGACGCGAACCTCTCGCTCATCCGCGCAAAGAAAGTCGCGATCGTCGGCTACGGCTCCCAAGGCCACGCCCACGCGCTCAACCTCAAGGACAGCGGCGTGAAGGTCCGCGTTGGCCTCTCGCCGAAGAGCAAGTCCGTCGCCAAGGCCAGGAAGGCCGGCCTGACGGTCGGTTCCGTCGCCGACGTCACCGCCTGGGCCGACGTCATCATGGTCCTCGTGCCGGACCACGTCCAGGCCCGCCTCTACAAGGCTGAGATCGAGCCGAACCTGACCAAGGGCAAGATGCTGATGTTCGCCCACGGCTTCAACATCCGCTTCAAGGGCATCGTCCCGCCGAGGAACGTCGATGTGACGATGATCGCCCCGAAATCCCCCGGCCACCGCGTGCGCGAGGTGTTCCAGGAGGGCGGCGGCGTCCCCGGCCTCATCGCGGTTTACCAGAACGCCACCGGCAACGCCAAGAAGCTCGCGCTGTCCTACGGCCGCGGCATCGGCTGCACCCGCGCGGGCGTCCTCGAGACGACCTTCAGCGAGGAGACCGAGACCGACCTGTTCGGCGAGCAGGCCGTGCTGTGCGGCGGCTGCGCCGAGCTCGTGAAGGCCGGCTTCAAGACCCTCGTCGACGCGGGCTACCAGCCCGAGATCGCCTACTTCGAGTGCATGCACGAGCTGAAGCTCATCGTGGACCTGATGTACCGCGGCGGCCTCAACTACATGCGTTACTCCGTCTCGGACACCGCCGAGTGGGGCGACTACGTCTCCGGCCCGCGCGTCGTCACCAAGCGGACGCAGGCCGAGATGAAGCGCATCCTCAAGGACATCCAGACCGGCAAGTTTGCCAAGCGCTTCATCGACGAGAACAACAAGTATGGCCGCAAGACCATGAACAAGTTCCGCAACACCGAGCGCGGCCAGAAGATCGAGGTCGTCGGCGCCAAGCTGCGCGCGATGATGCCGTTCCTCAACCCGGTCGTCATCTCGAAGTAATCCGGGAAGCAAAGATTCATGCCTGATCGCCATCAGTCCCATTCGCACCGCGCCTCCTTTGGCGCGATGTCGCGGCGTGGGCTGGCGGCGACGGGTTTTCGACTGCGACTTACGACGGGGCTTTCGGCTGGTTTCCTGGCGGCGCGCCCTGCGTGCCGCCCGGAGGCCGCCGGCGAGCTCCCGACTTTGTCGCCCGTTAACGTTTCCACAAACTAACAGTCCGAAAACTCCCTTTCTTCCATGAATTCTTCTCCCAATTACGTCCGCATCTTCGACACCAGCCTCCGCGACGGCGAGCAGGCGCCCGGTGCGTCCATGAACACCACCGAAAAGCTCGAGGTCGCCCGCGGGCTGGCCCGCCTCGGCGTGGATGTCATCGAGGCCGGCTTCCCGGCCGCCTCGCCCGACGACCTCGCGGCGGTGCAGGCCATCGCGGCCGAGATCGGCCAGGTTCCGATCGCGGGCCGCCCGCAATCCGAGCCGCCGGTCATCTGCGGCCTCGCGCGTTGCACCCGCACCGACATCGAGGCGGCGTGGCAGGGCGTCCAGGGCGCCAAGCACCCGCGCATCCACACGTTCCTCGCGACGAGCGACCTCCACCTGAAGCACAAGCTCCGCATGACGCGGGCCGAGATGAAGGCCAAGGCGGTCGAGATGGTGGCGTTCGCCCGCTCGCTCTGCGCCGACATCGAGTTCTCGCCCGAGGATGCCGGGCGCAGCGACCCGCTGTTCCTTTACGAGGTGCTCGAGGCCGTCATCAAGGCCGGCGCGACCACGCTCAACATCCCCGACACCGTCGGCTACACGATGCCGGACGAGTTCGGCGCGCTCATCGCCGGCATCATCAAGAACACGCCCGGCGCGAAGGACGTGGTCATTTCCGTGCACTGCCACGACGACCTCGGCCTGGCCGTGGCGAATTCGGTGGCGGGCCTGCGCGCCGGCGCGCGCCAGGCGGAGTGCACCGTCAACGGCATCGGCGAGCGCGCGGGCAACGCGTCGCTCGAGGAGATCGTCATGGCCCTGCGCACGCGCGCGGACAAGATCGGCCTCCAGACCGGCATCGACACGACGCAGCTCTGCCGCCTCTCCAAGCTCGTTTCCCGCAGCACCAGCTATCCCGTGCCGCCGAACAAGGCGATCGTGGGCGGCAACGCCTTCGCGCACGAGTCGGGCATCCACCAGGACGGCATGATCAAGAACGCCCAGACGTACGAGATCATGCGCCCGGAGGACGTCGGCGCCACGCAGACCGAGCTCGTGCTCGGCAAGCACTCGGGCCGCGCGGCGTTCTCGAAGCGCCTCGCCGAGCTCGGCTACCCGCTGGAAGGCGACGCCCTCCTCAAGGCCTTTGGCGAGTTCAAGAAGCTGGCGGACCGCAAGAAATCGGTGCACGACGCCGACCTCATCGCGCTCGCGTCCGACGAGCGCGCCCCCGTGCCCGAGCTCTGGGCGCTGGAGAATCTCCAGGTGGTCTGCGGCAGCACCGGCCTGCCGACGGCGACGGTCCGCCTCCGCGACCCGGACGGCAAGCTGCACGTCAAGGCGACGGTCGGCACCGGCCCGGTGGACGCCACCTACAAGGCCATCGACTCCATCGTGAAGACGCCCGTGAAGCTGCTTGAGTTCGGCATCAGCGCCGTGACCGAGGGCATCGACGCGCTGGCGGAGGCCAGTGTGCGCGTGCGCCACGAGGACCAGCGTTCCAGCCACGGCCACGGGGCCGACACCGACATCGTGGTGGCGAGCGCCAAGGCCTACATCTCCGCGATCAACCACGTGCTGGCCCGCCACGGGACCACCCGCGCCCAACACCCGCAGAAGACTTCCGACACGCCGGAAGTCCGCGCCTGAACCATGTCGAGCTCCACCCCACGTTCCGTCGAGATCTTCGACACCACGCTGCGCGACGGCGGCCAGACCGAGGGCATTTCCTATTCGGTCGACGACAAGCTGCGCATCGCGCGGAAGCTCGACGAGCTGGGCGTGGCCTTCATCGAGGGCGGCTGGCCGGGTTCCAATCCCAAGGACGCCCTGTTCTTCGAGCAGGCCCGGAAGGAGACGTGGACGAACGCCAAGATCGTGGCCTTCGGCGCGACCCGCCGCGCCAAGCTCAAGCCCGAGGACGACCCGAGCGTGCGCGCCCTCGTCGACGCCGGCACCGAGGTGTGCGCGATCTTCGGCAAGTCCTCGGTGCTGCAGGTCGAGGAAGTCCTCCGCACGACGCTCGACGAGAACCTCCGGATGATCGAGGAGACCGTCGCCTACCTTCGTTCGAAGGGAAAGCGCGTGATCTACGACGCCGAGCATTTCTTCGACGGCTACGACAAGAACCCCGACTACGCGCTCAAGTGCCTCGGCGCCGCCCACCAGGGCGGGGCGGAGACGCTCGTCCTGTGCGACACCAACGGCGGCCACCTGCCGTGGGAGGTCGCGAGCATCGTGCAGGCCGTGCAGAAGCATTTTGGGCCGGCGGTGCGCGTGGGCATCCACCTGCACGACGATTCCGGGTGCGGCGTGGCCAACAGCGTTGCGGCGATCCATGCCGGCGCGGTCCATGTGCAGGGCACGGTCAACGGCTACGGCGAGCGTTGCGGCAACGCCAACCTCTGCGTGGTGATCCCGAACATCGAGTTGAAGCTCAAGCTGCGCGCGCTGCCCGCGGGACACCTGTCGCGCCTGCACGAGGTCGCCCGGTTTGTCGCCGAGGTCGCGAACTTCGCGCCCAACGACCAGATGGCGTACGTCGGCGAAAGCGCCTTCGCCCACAAGGCGGGCGTGCACGTGTCCGCGATGCAGCGGCATCCCGACGCCTACCAGCACATCGACCCGAAACTCGTCGGCAACGAGATGCGCGTGGTCGTCAGCGAACTTTCCGGCCGCGCCAACATCGTCGAGAAGGCCGTGCAGCTCGGGCTGGCCGGCCTGGACGAAAAGCTCGGCGCCAAGGTCGTCGAGGTCATCAAGGCGAAGGAGCACGAGGGCTTCTCGTTCGAGGCGGCCGAGGCCAGCGTGGCGCTGCTCGTGCGCCGGCTCACGCCCGATTACCAGCCGATGTTCAAGCTGATCGACTACCGCGGCATGGTCAGCCGTCACGGCGACCGCTCGATGGCGGAGGCGACCATCAAGCTCGACGTGCAGGGCCACGCGGTCCACACGGCCGCGGAGGGCAACGGCCCGGTCAACGCCTTCGACACCGCGCTGCGCAAGGCGCTGCAGCCCACCTTCCCGCAGGTCGCCGAGATCCAGCTCGCCGACTACAAGGTGCGCATCCTCAACGGCAACACCGGCACCGGCGCCATCACGCGCGTGCTGATCGACTGGCACGACGGCGCCACGCGCCGCTGGAGCACGGTCGGCGCCGGCACCAACATCCTCGACGCCACCTGGCTGGCGCTGGCGGACGGCTACGAGTTTGCCCTGACCGCGCAGGCGCAGCCCGCCGGCAAGAAGGAAGCTTTAGCATGAACGCCAAAATCGTCCTGTTGCCCGGTGACGGCATCGGTCCCGAAGTCGTCAATGAAGCCCGCCTCGTCCTCGACGCGGTGGCCAGGCTCTTCGGGCATGCCTTTGAGTATTCCACGCACCTGCTCGGCGGTTGCGCCATTGATGCGACCGGCACGGCGATGCCCGAGGCCACCCTGAAGGCGGCGCAGGCGGCGGACGCGATCCTGCTCGGCGCCGTGGGCGGCCCGAAGTGGGACGACCCGCAGGCCAAGGTGCGCCCCGAGCAGGGCCTGCTGGCCATCCGCAAGGGCCTCGGTCTCTACGCCAACCTCCGCCCGGTGAAGGCGATCCCGTCGCTCGCCAAGCTTTCGCCGCTCAAGCCCGAGCGCGTGGCCGGCGTGGACTTCCTCGTCATCCGCGAACTCACCGGCGGCCTGTATTTCGGCCAGCCGAAGGGCCGCAGCGCGACGCCCGAGGGCGGCGAGCAGGCGGTCGACACGCTCATCTACACGGACGTCGAGATCCGCCGCATCGTGCGCCTGGCGTTCCAGCTCGCGCGCAACCGCCGCAAGCTCGTCACGTCGATCGACAAGGCCAACGTGCTCGAGTCGTCGCGCCTCTGGCGCAAGATCGCGATCGAGGTGGGCAGGGAGTTCCCCGACGTGAAGCTGGAGCACCAGCTCGTCGATTCCGCCGCGATGCGCCTCGTGACGCACGCCGCGCAGTTCGACGTGATCGTGACCGAGAACATGTTCGGCGACATCCTCACCGACGAGGCGGCCGTGCTGGCCGGCTCGCTCGGCCTGCTCCCCAGCGCCTCGCTGGGCGAGGGGAAGCTCGGCCTGTACGAGCCCATCCACGGCTCGGCCCCGGACATTGCGGGCAAGGGCATCGCCAATCCCACCGGGACCATCCTTTCCGCCGCCATGCTGCTGCGCCACTCCCTCGGCCTGGAGGCCGAGGCCCGAGCTATCGAGGCGGCCGTCAGCGTCGCCATTGACGAAGGCATCCACACCGGCGACCTCGGTGCGGCCAAGCCAGTCAACACGACCCAAATGGGCGATGCAGTCCGCGCACGCCTCAAGCGTTAAACCAACGGCCGGAAAGGCCGATTAAATTCCTTCCTTCATGAGTTCCATTTCCAAGCCAACCCTCGATACCACGCGCTTCATTGCGAAGCACGTGGCGGGTCTGCGGCGCTCCGGCATCCGTGACTTCTTCGAGCTGGTGGCCAAGACCGACGGCGTCATTTCCCTCGGCATCGGCGAACCCGATTTCGACACCCCGCAGCCCATCCGCGACGCCGTGAAGACGGCGATGGACACGGGCAAGACCCACTACACCTCCAACCTTGGCCAGCCCGAGCTCCGCAAGGAGATCAGCCGTTACGTCGAAAGCTACTTCCACGTGCCGTACAGCTGGGAGGACGAGATCCTCGTGACCGTCGGCGTGTCCGAGGCGCTCGACCTCGCCATGCGTGCCCTGCTCAACCCGGGCGACAAGGTGCTCTATCACCAGCCCTGCTACGTTTCCTACGCGCCCACGGTTGAACTCGTCCATGGCGTCGGCGTGCCGGTGGCGACCAGCGCGGCCGAGCAGTTCTCGCTCGACGAGCCGGCGCTGCGCGCGGCCTGGCAGCCGGGCTGCAAGCTGCTCCTCCTGAACCTGCCCTGCAACCCGACCGGCGGCGTCTGCTCCAAGGAGCAGCTCGAGCGCATCGCGAAGTTCGCCGTCGAGAAGGACATGATCGTCGTCAGCGACGAGATCTACTCCGAACTCGTCTTCGAGGGCACGCACACCAGCATCGCCAGCCTGCCCGGCATGCGCGAGCGCACACTGCTGCTGCACGGTTTCTCGAAGGCCTTTGCGATGACGGGATTCCGCCTCGGCTACGCCTGCGGCCCGGCGCCGCTGATCGAGGCCATGATGAAGGTGCACCAGTATTCGATGCTGTGCGCGCCGAGCATCAGCCAGGAAGGCGCCCTCGCGGCGCTGCGCCTCGGTGACGACGCCACCAAGTTCATGCGCGACCGGTACCGCGAGCGCCGCGACCTGTTCGTGCGGCGCATCAACGCGGCGGGCATCAAGTGCCACTCCCCGCGCGGCTCGTTCTACGCTTTCCCGTCGGTCGTTTCGACCGGCCTGGACGAGGGCGAGTTCGCCAAGCGCCTGCTGCTGGAGCACAAGGTGGCGGTGGTGCCCGGCACGGCCTTCGGCGACGCCGGCCGGGGGCACGTCCGCGCGTGTTTCACGGCCAACGAGCAGAAGCTCAACGCGGCCTGCGACCGCATCGAGCGGATGCTGTCGACCCTGAGCCGCAAGGTCTCGGCCTGAGGCCGTTTCGGTTTAAGAAAAAGCCCGCCGGGTCTGCACCGGGCGGGCTTTGGTTTGAAGGTTGGCCGGAGCCGGGCTCAGAACACGTAGGTGAAGCCCAGTGTGCCCCAGAAATGGTTGCCATCAACCCCGTCCAGATCGTGGTCGGCGTACTGGACGCCGACGGTGACCGTGGCTTTGTCATTGATCTTGTAGGGGATGGTGGCGCCGACGCCGTAGTAGATATAACTGTCACCGATGTCAGGCGACACATGTCCGAAGGTGGCCGAGAAGTTGATCGAGGTCTTGTCATCGATCGGCACGCTGTAACCCAGCGTTTCCTGGATGGTGAGATTTTCCAGGGTGAAATCATAGTAGGCGTAGGTCGCGGACGTCACCGCCCCGAAACTGCCATTCAGGCCGACGTAGGGCTCGAAGGTGGCCTTGTCGGCGCCACCGCTCGTGTCCAGGCCCGGGTAGGTGTAGAGGGTCGCACCCACATCAAGGCTCCAGCCATCCTGCAGTTTGAAGCCGTAGCCTGCATAATAATCGAACTCGAGCTCATAGCCCTTGTCCACCGGCGCGCTCATCCAGATACCCGCATAGAAGTCGCCCGTGGTCAGTTTGACCGAAGGCTGGAAGGCGCCCTTGGCCAGCTGGTAACCGCGGAACACATACTTGGTGGTATAGGTGAAGTCCGTTGTGATGGAATAGGACGATGCCGGCGCCGGGGCTGGCGCCGTATCAGCGGCGAGGGAAGCGCCGGAAATCAGCGCGGCGAGGAGGAGGACAGTCTTCTTCATGATAGGTAGGTTTGGATTTGGTTTGTCGGTCGGATCCAGGACCCCGGGTGTGAATCCAAGGCCATGAACCGGACTTATGAGCCAAATAGCAAGCAATGGGCCAAGCTATGAAGATTATTGAATTATGCTGCGAAACTGCGCCGGGGAGGGCAGGGCCCGGCAAAAAAGCAAAACCCCGCCCCTCGGGGAGGGCGGGGTTGAATAACAGTTGGGGAGCGGAGCCTTACAAGGCGGCGTCGCCGCGCTCGTCGGTGCGGATGCGCAGGACATCCTCCAGCGGGAGCACGAAGATCTTGCCGTCGCCGATTTTGCCGGTCTTCGCGCCTTTGGAGATGGCCTCGACCACCTTGGCGACCTGGTCGGAGGCCACGGCGACCTCGATCTTCACATTGGGAAGGAAGTCGACGGTGTACTCGCTGCCCCGATAGATCTCGGTGTGGCCCTTCTGGCGGCCGAAGCCCTTGACCTCGGATACCGTCATGCCCTCGATCCCGACCTGGGACAGGGCCTCCTTCACTTCGTCGAGCTTGAACGGCTTGATGATGGCGATGATGAGTTTCATGGATTAAGGATGGGTAAGGGTTAGAGGATGTAGCCTTCTTCGCCGTGGTCGCTGATGTCCAAGCCCTGTTGT
>CAYZSN010000112.1:0-3019 GCA_964481095.1 uncultured Oleiharenicola sp.
CCGGCCGCCTGCGCGGCCGCCACCCCAGGGTAGCCCGAGTCGCTGCCAGAGAGCAGCCAGGCCATCACGAGGTCCGGCCCCACCGGCATGTAATTCAATCGCGCATCGTCGCCGCCGATGATTCCGATGCGCCCTGCCTGCAGCCAATGGCCGACGCGGGACAGGCGGTAGGTCAGCGCATCGAACACGACCGGCTGCGTGGCGAAAGCCAACGCAACAAGCCCGCAAGAAACTAGCAGCAGGAGGGCGATCAGCCATTTCTCTGTGCGGGTCGCGTTCGCGCCACCCATTGTTTCGCCCGCGAGGGACCGGAGGGCCGCGAGGTTCGGAGGCCGGCTGGACTTGCGCTTCAGCGCAAAGATGCCGAGCAGCAGAAAATGAATCGTGGCAAACCCGACCGAACCCAGGCCGCCGGTGATCCCGAGCAGCACGCCGGAACCGGCGACCAGCAACAGCACCCCCAAGCCCCACGCCAGCAGCTGTTCCAGAGCCGAAGGAAGTTCATCCGCGCAGGCCCGGACCGCCAGCCACGCCGTCACGACCACCGCGCAGGCGTCGAGGAAAAAGATCACCGGGTGAAGGAGCGCCAGCATGGGTCACGCCACGGGACGTTGCTGCCGCCATGCGCGCGCCGTCGCGAGCACGCCTTCCAGCAGCCAACCGGCGAACAGCGCCATGAGCAGCCAATGCAGCGGCTGTGTCCATGCGCGGTAGACCAGCTGGAGATGGTCCACCCAGGCCTGGGATTGCGGCGGCAGCCGGTTCACGACAACGCAAAAGACGCCGTCGAGCCAGAGGCAGGGGAAAACCAGCCAGCAAGCGAAGCGCGCGGCCCAACGCTGGCGGGCGGCGGCCTGTTCGTGGCCGCGGCGCCAGAGCCACAGCGCGATCCACACGATGAAAATCCAGCGATAGGCAAAGTTCACCGCGGTAACAAAACAGGCCAGCAGCAGGACGGCGCCCAGGGCGGCCAGCAATCGTTCGCGCGGCTCGCCGCGCGCGGCGAGGCCCACCGTGGTCCCGCTCCAAGCCAGCAGGGCGCCCGCCGCCGCCAGGAGCAGCACGCCGGGGATCCGCGCCTGCGCATCCGTCCAGCCGAGGTCACGCCACCAGATCGGGGCTCCCATCGTGTACACGCCGCCGCCCACCCCGGAAGGCACCCGGCTTAGGTCCGGCCAGACACTCACCAAGGCGAGCCCGGCCACGAGCAGCGCGCAGCCCAGCAGCACGGGAACCTGCCGCAACGGCCGGACCCAAAAAACGGCCAGGACCGCCACGGCCGGATAATATTTCAAGCCCGTAGCGAGCCCGAGGCCCGCCAGCGCGGGCAGCCACCCGCGCGCATCCCCGCGGGCGAGGGCCACGCCGCACCATCCGAGCAGGGTGAAAACCACGAGATCGTTGTTGGCGCGGCTGACGGCCAGCAGCACCGGCGGCGATACGAGCACCGCCGCGAGCCAGAGCGCCTCCCCCCAGGTTTTCGGCCGGGCGGTGGCCCACGCGGTCGCCCCGAATGCCGCCACCCACGCCAGGCCCACGAACAAATTGTGCGCCCGGCCCAAGCCGGTCCATTTCAAGGCAAGCCACCAGTCGGAATAGACGTGGTAACGCATCAGCGGATCGAGGGCGTTGGCCGCGTGGGGATCGAGTCCCGCTCGCACGGCATCCAGCGCGGCGAGGATCGCGTAGGAATCGAGAAAGGGCATCCCATAATCCGCAATGCCCATCAGGCCGAGCCCGTGCGGCCAGAGTTCGGCCAGCAGCCAGGCCGCCACGGTCAGGACCGCGAGCAAGCGAACCGGGGTGAAAGGGCGGCTAGCCATGCTCCGGCCTCCCCGCCTCCGCCTTGTCCTGCAATTCAAAAAGAATGTAGGTGTCATTGCCCAACGTGGCCTTCAGGTGGCCGTCCAACCGCGACAGCACGCCGGTCCGGGTGAGAAAATCGACCGTGAACGGGACGCGCTTGAGGAGCACATGCGTGTAGCCGAGCTCGCGCAGGCGACCGGCCGCGTCCGCCTTGAAGTCCGGGGAAAAAAGAAACGCCACCTCGGGGCTCCAGAACGGGACAAGGGTCTTGCCCTCCGCCTGCAGCAACGCCTGCACGCCGGCGGAATCGGAGAGGACCTTGCCGGTCGCCGTGTGCGCCGCGGCCCGCACGAAGCCCTCGTCATTCCGGATGAAATCCAGCTGCACGCGATAGCCCGCCCCGGGCCACTCGTGCGCGGGAATCGCATACGGGTTGAGCGGCATCGTCCACGCGCGCAGCGCCGCGTCGCCGCCGAAAATCGCCAGGCCGGCCAGTACCCCGCCGAGATGCCGGCGGCCCGGCACCCAGCGCGCGAGCACGCCGCCGCCCCAAGCGCAGCCCAGCACCAGCAGCGGGCTGAGGACGCGCATGGAATAAATCGGCCCGCCCGCCGTGTAAGGCACGGAGGCGATCCAAACCAGCCCACCCGCTGCGCCGAGGACCACCCACCACCGGGCGGCGGTTTGCCGCCGCCAAACCAAAGCGCCGGCCGCAAAGCCCAGCAGTGCCGGCACGGCGCTCATCAGCAGCAGGCGCGCGATCTCTCGCCAGCCCGTGGGCTCGAGGAGCACCTTGCCGTGAATCCGCACATAGCCCTGCATCCAGGCATTGAACACCGGGTTGAGGGGAAAGAGGCCGGCCACATCCATTGCATAAAGGGGATTGCCGGTGAGGATCCAGTTGCGGGTGTGCCAGGCGAGCGGCAGCAGCCCGGCGCCGGCAGCAAAGCCCAAGGCTCGTTTCCAGCTGGAAGAAGCGCGCCACACCCAGAGCACGCCCACCAGCAGGAAGGCGGCGCCATACTCCCGCGCGCAGGCCGCGAACGCCGCACACCCCGCCGCCGGCACGAGCAGGTGCGCGGCACGCGTGCGGTCCCATTGCGTCAGATAAAAGGCCATGCCGCCCGCGCCCAGCGCCGTGCAGCCGGTTTCCTGCCCAAGGCCGAATGCAAATTGAAGCAGCATGGTCGCCCCGCCGAGGGCCACGGCGAAC
>CAYZSN010000113.1:0-13867 GCA_964481095.1 uncultured Oleiharenicola sp.
CGCTACGGCCTCACCCGCGAGGAGGTCATCGGCCGCCACGTTTCGGAGCTGACCGGCCCCGAGGCCTACGGGACCTTCAAGCATTACATGGACGCCTGCCTCGCCGGGCGGCGGATCGAGTTCGAGCAGGAGATCCCGTACGTCACGCTCGGCCGCCGCTGGGTGCACGTCACCTACGAGCCGGAACGGCCGGTGGACGGCGAGGTCGTGGGCCTGGTGGCGGTGATCGTCGACATCACCACCCGCAAGCAGGCCGAGCTCGAGCTGGCGCGCGCGCGCGACGAGGCGCTCGCCTCCTCGCGCACCAAGGACGAATTCCTCGCCTCGCTCTCGCACGAGCTGCGCACCCCGCTCAACCCCGTCCTGCTCCTGGCGAGCGACGCGGCCAACAACCCCGCGCTGCCGCCGGAGGTCCGCGACAATTTCGAGACCATCCGCCGCAACATCAGCCTCGAGGCCCGCCTGATCGACGACCTGCTCGACCTGACGCGCATCGCCCGCGGAAAACTGCAGCTGGAGAAGACCCGCGTCGACGTGCACGGCGTGATCCATGCCGCGGTCGCCAACCTCCGCGCCGAGATCGACGCCAAGCACCTGAACCTCCAGCTGTTCCTCGGCGCGCGCGACCCGGTCGTGCCGGGCGACGCCATCCGGCTGCAGCAGGTTTTCCTCAACGTCCTGCAGAACGCGGTGAAATTCACCCGCGAGGGCGGCCAGATCACGGTGGTCTCCCGCACCGCGCCGGAAGCGGACCGGCTGGCCGTCGAGGTCGCGGACAACGGCCTGGGCATGTCGGCCGGCGAGCTGGCGACGGTGTTCTCGGCCTTCAGCCAGGGCGAGCACGCCGCGGGCACGCATCGTTTCGGCGGCCTGGGCCTGGGCCTGGCGATTTCCCGCCAGCTGGTCGAGCTGCATGCCGGCCGGATCCACGCCGCGAGTCCGGGCCGCAACCGCGGTTCCGTTTTCGTCATCGAGCTGCCGCTCGCCGTGCCGGGGGAAGCGAAGGCCCGGGCGGGCGCACCCGCCGAACCGGCCGCGCCCGCCCGCGCGGAATCCCGCCCGCCGTTCAGCATCCTGCTGGTGGAGGACCATGTCTCGACCCGCGAGACGCTGCAAAAGCTCCTGAGCCGCCGGAACTACGAGGTGGTCGCCGCCGGCACGGTCGCGGAGGCGCTGGCCCATGCCACGACCCGGTCCTTCGATTTTCTCGTCTCCGACGTCGGGCTGCCCGACGGCGACGGCTACCAGCTGATGACGGAGATCCGGAAGGTCCGGCCCACGCTGCAGGGCATCGCGCTGAGCGGTTACGGCATGGAGGACGACCTGCAGCGTTCCCAGGCGGGCGGATTTGCCAGCCACCTGGTGAAGCCCGTGAGCATCAGCTCGCTGGAAAAGGCCCTTTCCCTTCTCCCGGTTTCCCCGGTTGCGACCCAGCCCGTGTAATTCCCATGCCCAAGAAAACTTCCGCCCGCGGCCCTGCGCGCCTCAAGAAGGCGCCCACGGGCATCAGCGGCTTCGACGTCATCACCGAAGGCGGGCTGCCCGCCGGCCGGCCCACGCTCGTGTGCGGCAGCGCCGGCTGCGGCAAATCGCTCTTCGCCGCCGAATTCCTGATCCGCGGCGCCCTCGAGTACCACGAACCCGGCGTCCTCATGTCCTTCGAGGAGACCGCCGCCGACATCGAGAAGAACGTTGCCTCGCTCGGCTTCGATGTCCCCCGCCTGGTCGCGCAGAAAAAGCTCTTCATCGACCATGTGCGCGTCGAGGCCAACGAAATCGAGGAGAACGGCGAATACGACCTGGAGGGCCTGTTCATCCGCCTGGGCCATGCCATCGACAGCATCGGCGCCAAGCGCGTCGTCCTCGACACGATCGAGACGCTCTTCTCGGGCCTGGGCAACCAGGGCATCCTCCGCGCCGAGATCCGCCGCCTCTTCGGCTGGCTCAAGGACCGCGGCATGACCACCGTCATCACCGGCGAGCGCGGCGACGGCGCCCTCACCCGCCAGGGGCTCGAGGAATATGTCTCCGACTGTGTCATCCTGCTCGACCACCGCGTCGCCGGCCAGATCTCCACCCGCCGGCTCCGCGTCGTGAAATACCGGGGCACGACCCACGGCACCAACGAGTATCCCTTCCTGATCGACGCGGATGGCATCTCCGTCATGCCCATCACCTCCTCGGGCATGGACTACGGCGTCTCGAACGAGCGGATCACCAGCGGCGTGCCGGAGCTCGATGCCATGCTCACCGGCGGCGGCTACTACCGGGGCAGCACCATCCTGCTCACCGGCACCGCCGGCACCGGCAAGACCAGCGTTTCCGCCCACCTGGCCGCGGCCACCTGCCGCCGCGGCGAACGCTGCCTCTATTTTTCCTTTGAGGAATCCCCGGCCCAGATCATCCGCAACATGCGCTCGATCGGCGTGGAGCTCGCGCCGCACGTCAAGGCCGGCCGGCTGCGTTTCCATTCCGCCCGCCCGACCATGCACGGGCTCGAGATGCACCTCGTGCGCATGCACAAGATGATCGAGGAGTTCAAGCCGTCCGTCGTCATCATCGACCCGGTTTCCAACCTGCAGAACGCCGGCACCCTCGACGACTCCACCAGCATGCTCATCCGGCTGATCGACTACCTGCGCCTGCACCAGATCACCGGCTTCTTTGTCAGCCTCACGACGGCGGGCGGCATCCTGGAAGGCACCGACGAGGGCCTGAGTTCGCTGGTCGACACCTGGCTGCTCGTCCGCGACATCGAGCTCGGCGGCGAGCGCAACCGCGCGCTCTACGTGCTCAAGTCCCGCGGCATGGCCCACTCCAACCAGGTCCGCGAGTTCCTCATCACGTCCAGGGGGGTCAAGCTGGTTCCGGCCTACCTCGGCGCCGCGGGCGTGCTCACCGGCTCGGCCCGCCTCAGCCAGGAAGCGCAGGAGCTGGCCGAGCGGACCGCGGCCGAGTCCGAGGTCGCGCGCCGGCGGATGGCGCTCGAACACCGCCGCCGGGCGGTCGAGGCGCAGATCGAGGCGCTCCGCGCCGGCTTCCGCGCCGAAGCCGAGGAGATGAACCGCTCCCTGGTTTCCGAACAGGCCCGCGTCGACCGGATCACGGCCGACCGCGCCCGCATGGCCGCCAGCCGCCGTTTGGCGGTGGCGCGAAACGGAAAATAAAACATGAATCGCAAAACCATTGCCCCGAAGCGCGCCCGCCCCGCCCCGCCCAAGCCCGACGTCTGGACCCTCCGGCTCTACGTCGCCGGCCAGACGCCGCGCTCCCTGACCGCCTTCGCCAACCTCAAGAAGATCTGCGAGGAGCATCTGCCGGGGCGCTACCACATCGAGGTGGTCGATCTCGTCAAACATCCCGAACTGGGGCGGAGCGACCAGATCGTCGCGCTGCCGACCCTCGTGCGCAAACTGCCGGAGCCGGTCAAGCGGCTCATCGGCGACCTCTCCAACTTCGACCGCGTGCGATTGGGCATCGACCTCATCGAATCGCGCCCCACCTCATGAAAAAAAAACGCCAACGCGCCTCCTCCCTTCCCCCTTCCCGTCCACGCAAGGAGGCGCCCGGGGCGGAGCGCTATCATTTCCAGCTTTTCATCACCGGCACCAGCCCGCGGTCCATCCAGGCCGTGGCCAACATCCAGGCGCTCTGCGAGGAACACCTCGCCGGCCGCTACGAACTCGAGGTCATCGACATGTACCAGCAACCCGACCAGGCCGCCATCGGCCAGATCATCGCCGCCCCGACGTTGATCAAAAAACTGCCCGCCCCGTTGCTCCGCCTGGTCGGCAACCTCGCCAACCGCGAACAGCTTATGATCAAACTCAACCTCGTCCCCGCCACCCCGGTGTCCACCTGATCCGATGAAAACCAAGTCTTCCGGCGCGAAAAAGCGGCCGGCCCCGCGCCGTCGCGCGCGCGCCCGCCCCGAGCCCTCCCACTACATCTCCACCGCGGAGCTCACCCGCCTGCAGGAAAATCTCCGCATCGCCCAGGAAACCCTCGACGCCATCCGCAGCGGCGAGGTCGACGCCGTCATTGTCAACGGCGCCAACGGCGACCAAGTCTACAGCCTCGCCGGCGCCGAGCAACCCTACCGCATCTATGTCGAGCGGATGCAGGAGGGCGCCGTCACCGTCTCCTCCGACGGCCTCATTCTCTACTGCAACCGGCGCTTCGCCGAGATGCTCGGGCTGTCCCTCGAGCGCGTGATCAGCAGCAGCCTCACCCGCTTCCTCCCCGCCGAGGCCTGGCGCCGGCTCCAGGGCATCTTCGGCAAGAACGGCGAGATCGTGAAATACGAGACCATGCTCCGCAGCGGCAATGATTCCGGCCGCCCCGTCAACCTCACGGCCAGCCGGCTGACCGTCGCCGGCCCGAGCATGATGTGCCTCGTCGTCACCGACCTGACCGCCCAGAAGGAACAGGAGGACCTGCGCCTCGCCAAGGAGGTCGCGGAACGCTCGAGCACCGCGAAGGACGATTTCCTCGCCGCCCTCTCGCACGAGCTCCGCACGCCGCTCACCCCCGCGCTCATGGCGGCCACGGTGCTGGAAAAGGACACCGGCCTGCCCGAGACCGCGCGCTCCGACATTTCCCTCATCCGCCGCAACATCGAGCTCGAGGCGCGCCTGATCGACGACCTCCTGGACCTGACCCTCATCACCCACGGCAAGCTTTCACTGCAGACCGACGAGATCAACCTGCACACCAGCCTCAACCGCGCGATCGAGGTCTGCCAGGGCGACGCCCGGCTCAAGCGCCTCAACATCCAGATCGAGCTCAACGCCCGGCATACGACGATCATCGGCGATCCCGTGCGCGTGCAGCAGGTGTGCTGGAACGTCCTCCGCAACGCCGTGAAGTTCACGGCGGAGCGCGGCGCCATCTCGATCGTCACCGGCAACGACGCGCACAACAACGTGTGGGTGCGGGTCACCGACAGCGGCATCGGCTTCACCCACGACCAGGCGACGCGCATCTTCGAGCCGTTCGAGCAGGGCGACCGGCACATCACGCGCCAGTTCGGCGGGCTCGGGCTCGGCCTCGCCATCACCCGCTCCATCATGCATGCGCACGGCGGCGGGATCGAGGCGTCGAGCCCCGGCCTCAACCAGGGCGCCACCTTCACCCTGCGTTTCCCCCTCGCCAAACCCGCCGGGAAAAAACCCGAGCCCGCCGCCACGCGCGCGCCGGTCGCGCAGACGGGCCTCAACATCCTGCTCGTCGACGACCACAAGGACACGCGCGTCTGCATCCAGCGCCTCCTCGAGGCCAACTCGCACCGTGTCACGTCCGCCGGCAACGCCCAGGACGCCCTCGCCCTCGCCGAGACCAGCCGGTTCGACCTGATCATCAGCGACCTCGGCCTGCCCGACCTGAGCGGGCACGAGCTCATGCAGCGCCTGCACACCCGCTTCAACCTGCCCGGCATCGCGCTGAGCGGGTATGGCATGGAAACCGACATGGCCCAGAGCCGCGCGGCCGGTTTCAAGTACCATCTCACCAAGCCGGTGAGCTTTGACCGCCTGAAAAGCCTCGTTGCAGAATTCGCGGCCAAGCGGGAGACTGCGCCCGAAGCCGTCCTCTCGGCCGCGCCATGAAAAACACCACCGTCTACCTCACCCAGCTGCCCGAGCCGGTCCAGGAAATGGCCCGGCTCGCGGCGCGTGAGATCTTCTCCCACGGCCAGCTGATCCCCGTGCGCACGGTGGGCGAGGCCGTGCAGCTGCCCGGCCAGAGCCGGCAGCTGCTGGTCGTCGGCGACACCAGCGAGGCGGACCTCGGCGTGGCCGCGCAGGCCGTGGACGCGGGCGACCTGCCGCGCTGGGCGGTCGTGCACATCGGCATGAATCCCTCGGACCTCGTGGAAACCGTGCCCGCCGGCGAATGTTCGGTCCGGCTGCTGGCGCGGGTTTTCCGCTCCGCGATGCTGCATCACGAGCTGCTGCGGGAAAACCTCCTGCTGCGCGGCGACCTCAAGACGCTCGCGCGGCGTTACAATCACGACATCCGCACGCCGCTGGGCTGCATCAACACCCTTTGCATCCTCCTCACGGAAATGTCCGCCGGCGACATCCCGCCGTTGCGCGAGACGGTCGGGGCGATCCAGGAGGCCACGGCGGAAATCGACGCCCTCCTCGAACGCGTGGCCTTCATCGTCAAGGCCACCAGCGAGCCCCTGCCCGCCGCGCCCTTTGCCATGGGGCTGGTCGTCCAGAAGGTCGTCCAACAGCTGATGGCGGCGCACGAACGCCGGGCCATCAAATTCCAGCAGCCCGCCCAGCCTTGGCCGGAAGTGCGGGCCGTCGAGCCGTGGATCGAGTTCGTCTGGACCCACCTGTTGCAGAACGCCCTCCGCCATGGCGCCAAGAACGGCCCGATCCAGCTCGGTTGGGAGATGCGCGGGACGGAACAGCGCTTCTGGGTCGCCAGCAAGGGCGCGGTGCCGCGCGCCCAGCAGGCCCACCTGTTGCGGCCTTTCCACCTGCTCCACCAGCAGACATCCGCCGGGCTCGGGCTGTCCCTGGTCGAGCGCCTGGTTGCCCTGCAGGGCGGCCGGGCCGGCTACGAAACGGGCGCCGAGGACCACGCGGTGTTTTATTTCACGCTCCCGGCCGGACCGTCCGGCGCCCGGGCCAACGGATCCGGCCCTGCCCGCCGTCCGCGCTACGCGGACAGCCGCGCGACCCCCTGAAACAGAATCGCCAGGCCGCTGTCGGCCTGGCGATCGCCCTTATCCGCCGCGACCCGGGTGGCGACTGCTGGCGCCACCCGAACCGCCGCGGCAAGTCACGTGCCGATCAAGTGTCGCTGCCCGAAGGCACCGAACGCTGGTTCGAGCTGGAATCGTCATCCAGATCATCGTCGTCCGAGGAAACATCGGCGCTGGAGGCCCGGCGCTGGTCTTGGGACTTGGACGATTCGTTGGAATTGTCCTCGGACGAACCGGCCTGCAATTCATCGTCCGAGCTGTCCTGGTTCTGGGACTTGTTCTGGCTCGAGCCGATATTGCTGCCGCCCTGCTGGGCCTGTCGGCTGCTGTCGGACGAAGAGGACGACGCCTTCAGTTGCGGGTTGGCATTTTCGTTTTGCGAGGAGGAGGAATTCTGGCGTTTCCCGGCGCCGGACGACTGGTCATCGGAGCGGGAAGAGGAAGGATTGTTAGCGGGCATGGGTTTTCCTTTTTTCTGAGGTTGAGGTTTCACTGACGCGCCCAGCTTAGCCCAAGGCCCGCGGCCCCACTATCGGGGAGCTTACCGAGCGCGCCGTCGGTAAATGAAACCAACGCGAGGGCTCCTCCATAGGGAAACCGCGCCGCCGGCGACTCGCCGCATGAGGCGGTGCGCGCGACCGGCCTGAACCGTCCCGCCGCCGGGCGGTCTCAGCAACGGAGGCGGCCCAAACCGGGCCGCCGAAAATACATTCCACCATGAAATACTCTCCCGTCCTTTCCGCCGCCCTCCTGGCGCTTTCCCTCGCCTCCCTCGCCGCGCAGCCCATGGCGCCGGTGCCGGAACGGGAAAAAACGCCGGACGAACTGGCCGTCCGCCTGGACTCCGCCGCCCCGCTCGCTTCCCTCGAAAGCCAGCTCGCTTCCGCTTCCTTCGACCAGCGTGGCGACCTCGCCGCCGCCTTCGACGTGGTCAACCGGTCGGTCGACGAGCGCGTCGCCGCCCTGAGGGCCGAGGGGTTGGTCTTCAGTCCCGAAGCCTCGGACAACCTGGAAAGCGCCCGCGAGTACGGCCGCCAGGCGTTTCGCGACCTGTCGCTGACCACCGAGGAAACCTGGCGCACCGGCCGCTACGTCGGCCTCGTGGCGCTGCGCAAGATCCAGAACTCGCTCGCAGCGCTCCAGCGCACCGCCACGCCGTCCCAGTAGGCCGCGGCGCGCCGGGTTTCATCCGCTGGCGGCAACCTTTCTTTGCCCGATGCCCGGGCCACCGGGCCGGAGGTATGCTGTCGGCCCATGAACGCCGGGAGGGTCCCGGCGGCTGGCCAACCTCAACCCACCGATCCCATGTCCACATTGAAAACGCTCCGCGACCTCTACGTCGACCAACTGCAGGACCTGCACAGCGCCGAGGTGCAGCTGACCGAGGCGCTGCCCGAAATGGCGCAGGCCGCCACCGACTCCGCCTTGAAGGCCGCCTTCGAGGAGCACCTCGAGCAAACCCGGATCCATGTCGAGCGGCTGGAAGGCATTTGCCGGCAGCTGAACGTCTCGCCCAGGACGCACCGCTGCAAGGCGATGAAGGGCCTGATCGCCGAGGGCAAGGAGATGGCGACGGAAAAGGCCGCGGCCGCGGTGCGGGACGCCGGCCTCATCGCCGTCGCCCAGCGCGTCGAGCACTACGAAATCGCAGGCTATGGCTGCGTGCGCGCCTACGCCGCGATCCTCAACGACCCGGCGGTGGCCACGCTCCAGCAGACCCTCGACGAGGAAGGCGACACCGACCATCGCCTCACCGAAATCGCCTCCACCCTGAACCTCGTGGCCGACCAGCGCGCGTGACTCGGCGCGGCTTCGCCGTCATTCCGGGTTCGCGAGCCGGAGCCGCTTGATCACCTTCTCGAGCATCGCGTAGGTCACCGGCTTGGTGAGATGCTCCACAAACCCGGCCTCGCGGCTGCGGTGGGTGTCCTGCTCGGTCCCGTAGCCGCTGAGCGCGATGCCGATGAGGCCGTGCTGCTGGCGGAGCACCCGCATCAGGTCGTAGCCGCTGCCGTCGGGCAGCCCGAGGTCGGACACCACGAATTCGAACGGCTGCTTCGCGGCGAGGTGCAGCGCCTCCGCCACCGTGCCGGCGCCCATTACCCGGTAGTTGCGCTGCCGGAAGAGTTTTTCCAGCACGTGCCGGGTCGCCTCGTGGTCCTCGACGATGAGGATGGGCCGCGGGCCGGCCGCGAAGGGATCCGTGGCGGCGTAATCAGGGCGGTCGTCCGGCCTCGTGCCGTCGTCGGGGCCGGAATCGGGCTGGGCCTGGGGGAGCTGGATCATGATGGTGGAGCCGCGGTTTCGGCCGGGGCTGAAGGCCTGCACGTTGCCCGCATGGAGCTGGATTAGCAATTGCGAGATGGCCAGCCCGAGCCCAAGGCCGCCGAACCGGTGGCCCTTGGCGCCGGCGGCGTGGTCGCCCTGCGCGAAGGGATGGAACGCGCGCGACAGTTCGTCGGGCGTCATGCCGATGCCGGAGTCCGTGATGGTGATCGTCATCGCGTCGGTGTCGGCCAGGTCCCGCGTCTCGACGCGGATGAAGCCGTGCGGGGGCGTGAACTTCACCGCGTTCTTGAGCACGTTCCAGAAAACCTGTTGCAGGCGCACGGCGTCGATCAGGGCCCAGGGATTGACCATGCCGCGCTCCACCGTGAGCTCGATGTGCTTCTCCTCCAGCTCCGCGCGCATGGTCGTCAACGCGTCGTCGAGCACCGCGTGCACATCGCCGCGCTTGAGCTCGAGGTTCAGCTTGCCGCGGGTGATGCGGGTGATGTCGAGCAGGTCGTCGATCAGGCGCGCCTCGAGCAGCGCGTTCTTGGCGATGATGGCGAAGTCCTCGCGCACCGCCGGCGGGAGCTCCGCGTTGCCTGCCGCCGCGCTGGCGATCAGCAGCACCGGGTTCAGCGGGGTGCGCAGCTCGTGCGACAGCGCGGCCAGGAACTCGTCCTTGGCCCGCGAGGCCGCCATCGCCTCGTCGCGCGCGACCATCATCTGCGCCTCGGCGCGCTTGCGGACGGTCGTGTCCGACATGACCGCGACGATGCCCGAGACCTCGTCGGCGTGGGAGCGCTCGGGCTCGTACACGATGTGCATCCAGTGCGGGCCGATTTGCTCGTCGGAAAGCTCCACCTCGAACTCCACGCGTTCCCCCTGCAGGGCGCGCTCCAGGAAGGGCCGGCACACGGCGTGGGCCGCGTCGCCGATGATGCGGCCGAGGCTGGCGCCCACGACTTCCTCGGGCCGCAGGCCGAAGCGCGCGGCGTAGGCCCGGTTGACGAAGCGGAAGCGGTGGTGCCGGTCGATGTGGGCGAGGAAGATGGAGGCGTGGTCCGCGACCAGCCGCAGCTGCGCCTCGCCGGCCCGCAGCGCCGCGTTGGCCACGCTCAATTCGGTCGTGCGCTGCTGGACGCGGCTCTCGAGCTCCTGGTTGTTCAGCCGCAGCGACTCCTCCGCCAGCTGGCGCTGGACGATCTCCCGCTCCAGCGCGGCGTGGCCGTCGGCGAGCGCCTGGTGCATGCGGTGCAGGTCCACGAAGACCGCCACCTTGGCGCGGAGGATCTGCGGGTTGACGGGCTTGGTCAGGTAATCCACCGCGCCGATCCCGTAGCCCTCGAGCACGAATTTCTCGTCCTGGTAATAGGCGGTGAGGAAGACGATCGGGATGTGCTGGTTCCGCTTGCGCTGCTTGATGAGGTTGGCCAGCTCGATGCCGTTCATCACGGGCATGTTGATGTCGAGCACCAGCACGGCGAAATCCCCCTCGACGAGGGCCAGCAGCGCCTCGTTGGCGGAGGTCGCCCGGATCAGCCGGTACCCGGGCTGGTACAGGATGCTCTCGAGCACGTCGAGGTTCCGCACCTCGTCGTCCACGATCAGGATGTTCACCGGGTTCGGCGGCGCCTGGGCCGCGGGCGCCGGCTCCGGCTCCGTGAACTTCAAGGTGGACGGCTTCATGGCACCGGGCCCGCTCAGCGATAAAGCCAGACCCGCAGCAGCGAGAGGAGCTCGTTCGTGTTGACCGGCTTGGCGATGTAGTCCGAGGCGCCGGCGCTGAGGCATTTCTCCCGGTCGCCCTTCATCGCCTTGGCGGTGAGCGCCAGGATCGGCAGGGCGCTGAACTCGGCGATGCGGCGGATCTCGCGCATCGTCTCGTAGCCGTCCATGTCGGGCATCATGATGTCCATGAGCACGACGCTGACGTCGCCGTGGGATTTGAGGAGCTCGATGGCCTGGCGGCCGTTGGTCGTGCTGATCACCTCCATGTCGTGGTTTTCGAGCACGGTGGTCAGGGCGAAGATGTTGCGGGCGTCGTCGTCCACGACCAGCACCTTGCGCTTGCGCAGCACGTCGCTGGACGTGTGGAGCTGCTCGAGCATCTTGCGCTTCGGCTCGGGGAGCGTCGACACCACCCGGTGCAGGAACAGCGCGGTCTCGTCGAAGAGGCGCTCGGGGGACTGGACGTCCTTCAGCACGATGCTCTTCGCGACCGCACGCAGCTGGGTTTCCTCCTCCTTGGCCAGCTCCTTGCCGGTGAAGACCACGATGGGGATTTCGCAGAGCGTGGAATCGCCGCGCAGCCGCTCCATCAGCTCGAAGCCGGTCATGTCGGGCAGGCGCAGGTCGAGCACGCAGCAGTCGAACGGGCGGTCGAGCAGGAGGTTGATCGCCTCCTGGCCGCTGGAGGCCGTGACGATCTCGATGTCGTCGTGGCCGAGGAGCTCGACGATGCTCTCGCGCTCGACGGCGTTGTCCTCGACGACCAGGAGGCGCTTGGTCCGCGGCTCGACGAACTTCCGGATGCGCTCGAAGCACTGGTTCAGGCCCTCGGCGGTGGCGGGCTTCACCATGCAGGAGAAGGCGCCGTGCGACAGGCCGTGGCGGCGCTCCTCCTCGACGGAGAGGACGAGCACCGGGATGTGCCGCGTGCTGGCGCCGAGCTTGAGGTTGTTGAGCACGGTCCAGCCCAGCATGTCGGGCAGGAAGATATCGAGGGTGATGGCGGTCGGCTGGTACTGTCGCGCCAGCGCCAGCGCCGAGTTGCCGCGGTTGGCCACGATGCCCTTGAAGCCCTTCTCGCGCGCCAGCCCGAGCAGGATGCGGGCGTAGTACGGGTCGTCGTCCACGATCAGCAGCGTCGTGTCGCCCGGCATGATGTTTTCGCGGTCGTCGCTGATGATCTCCTCGCGGGCGACCGGGAGGGCCACCGGGGAGGCGGTGATGAGCCCGGCGGGCTTGGTGGTCGCCTCCATGTAGAAGAGCGGCAGGTACAGGGTGAAGGCGCTGCCCTCGCCCGGCGTGCTGACGAGCTTGATCTCGCCGCCGAGCAGCGCGGCGAGCTCGCGCGAGATGGCGAGGCCGAGACCCGTGCCGCCGTACTTGCGGCTCGTGCCGGCGTCGGCCTGCTGGAACGCCTCGAAGATGAGCTTCTGCTTTTCCTGCGCGATGCCGATGCCGGTGTCGCTGATGGTGAAGCCGACGACCTTCGTGGCGCTGTTGAGGACGGCGTGGCCCGGGCTCCAGCCCTCGGACGCCACGCGCACGTTGATGCTGACGTGGCCCTGGGCGGTGAACTTGAAGGCGTTCGAGAGCAGGTTCTTCAGGATCTGCTGCAGGCGCTTGGGATCCGTGATGATCGCGCGCGGCATCGCCGAATCGAACTCGACCTTGAACGGCAGGTTCTTGGCGTCGGCAATGTGGCGGAAGTTGCGCTCCACCGCCTCGCGCAGCGCGGTGAACGCAATCTCCTCGGCCTCGACCGTCACCGTGCCGGACTCGATCTTGGACAGGTCGAGGATGTCGGTGATCAGGTTGAGCAGGTCGGAACCCGACGAGAAGATGTTGCGGGCGAACTCGGTCTGCTTCTGCGTGAGGTTGCCCGCGGAATTCTCGGCCAGCTGCTGGCCGAGGATGAGGATGGAGTTGAGCGGGGTGCGGAGCTCGTGCGACATGTTGGCGAGGAACTCGGACTTGTACTTGGACGTGAGCGCGAGCTCGGCCGCCTTGTCCTCGAGCGCGCGGCGGGCCTGCTCGACCTCCTGGTTCTTGCGCTCCACCTCGACGTTCTGCTCGGCGAGCTGGCGCGCCTTCTGCGCGAGCTCCTCGTTCGTCTGCTGGAGCTCCTTCTGCTGCGACTGCAGCTCGACCGTGAGCTCCTGCGACTGCTGGAGCAGGCCCTCGGTGCGCATCGTGGCCTCGATGGTGTTGAGCACGACGCCGATCGACTGCGTGAGCTGCTCGAGGAACGTGAGGTTGGTGACGCTGAACGGCCGCAGCGAGGCGAGCTCGATCACGGCCTTCGTCTGGCCCTCGAACAGCACGGGAATGACGACGATGGCGGCCGGGGCGGCGTCGCCCAGGCTGGAATTGATCCGGGTGTATTCCGCCGGCACCTCGTTGAGCAGGATGCGCTGCTTTTCCACGGCGCCCTGCCCGACGAGCCCCTCGCCCACCGGGATCTCCGTCGGCTGGCCGGGCCGCTGCGCATAGCCGGCCAGCAGCCGCAGCACAGGCTGGCGCTGTTCGTCCACCGTCATCTGGTAGATGGTGCCCTGCTGGGCGTCGACCAGCGGCGCCAGCTCGGAGAGCAGCGTCCGGCCGACCGTGAAGAGGTCGCGCTGGCCCTGCAGCATGCGCGTGAACTTCGCGAGGTTGGTCTTCAGCCAGTCCTGCTCCTGGTTCGTCTCCGTGGTGACGCGGAGGTTGTAGATCATCGTGTTGATGTTGTCCTTCAGCTCCGACACCTCGCCGCGAGCGTCGACCTGGATGGAACGCGTCAGGTCGCCCTTGGTCACCGCGGTGGCGACCTCGGCGATGGCGCGCACCTGCGTGGTGAGGTTGGCCGCGAGCAGGTTGACGTTGCCGGTGAGGTCCTTCCACGTGCCGGCTGCGCCGGGCACGTGCGCCTGGCCGCCAAGGCGGCCCTCGACACCGACCTCGCGCGCCACGTTGGTCACCTGTTCGGCGAACGTCGCCAGCGTGTCGGTCATGCTGTTGATCGTTTCGGCGAGCGCGGCCACCTCGCCCTTCGCCTCGACCGTCAGCTTCTGCCGCAGGTTGCCGTCGGCCACCGCGGTCACCACCTTCACGATGCCGCGCACCTGGTCGGTGAGGTTCGCGCCCATCACGTTGACGGAGTCGGTCAGGTCC
>CAYZSN010000114.1:0-6193 GCA_964481095.1 uncultured Oleiharenicola sp.
ACACCTCGCCGCCGGCCGACAACGCCGGCACGATCACGCTGATCAGGACCGCCGCGGCCGCCGCGCCGGTCCACGTCTATCCCACGGGTTGCATCACCGTCGGCATGAAGGGCCAGCAGCTCGCGCCCTACGGTTCGCTGCAGAAGGCCGGCGTCGTGGCCATCACCGACGACGGCTCCTGCGTGCAGTCCAACGAGATCATGCGCCGCGCCGTCGAGTACGCGCAGATGTTCGGCCTGAGCGTCATGGACCACTGCCAGGACGACTCGCTCACCGAGAAGGCGGTCATGAACGAGGGCGTCGTTTCCACGCGCCTCGGCCTCAAGGGCTGGCCGCACCTCGCCGAGGACATCATCGTCGCCCGCAACATCCTGCTTTCCCGCTACACCGGCGCGCACATCCACATGCAGCACATCAGCTCGGCCCATTCGGTCGAACTCATGCGCCGGGCGAAAAAGGAGGGTGTCAATGTCACCGCCGAGGCCACCCCGCACCACATCGCCTTCACCGAGGAGGCGCTCGGCACCTACGACACCAACCTCAAGATGAACCCGCCGCTGCGCACCGAGCGGGACCGCCGCGCGATCATCGCCGGCCTGCGCGACGGCACGCTTGATTGCATCGGGACCGACCACGCGCCGCACGCGCCCGAGGAGAAGGACAAGGAATTCGACTACGCGCCCAACGGCATCATCGGCCTCGAGACCGCCCTGCCCGTGTGCCTCGACGTGCTCGTGCGCCAAAACAAATTCAAGCTCAGCCACGTCGTCGACCTGATGACCCGCCGCGGCGCGCAACTGCTCAAGCTTCCCGCCGGCACGCTCGCCGCCGGCGCGCCGGGCGACGTCTGCATCTTCGATCCCGAAGAGACCTGGAGATACGATACGTACGGCGCGTTCTCGAAGTCGATCAACTCGCCGTGGGACAAGCAGGACCTCACCGGCCGCGTGAAGACCACGATCGTGTCCGGCAAGGTTGTTTACCAGAACGGCAAGCTGGTATGAGCGAGTCCCCGCCGCTTGAATCCCCGGGAGCGGGCGCGGGCCCCAGCATCCACCACAAGGCCGCCCGGTATGTGGGCTTCGCCCTGGTGGGCGGTTTTCTGCTCAACCTGGTCTTAAACGCGGGCTTCAAGGGCGACGCGATGGCGGCGCGCATTGCCTCGATCGGGGCCGGATTGCTTTTCTACAGCGCCGTTCCCGCCGGAATCATCGCCCTGTGCGGCATTCGCAAGCACGGTCGTGAGCGGCTCCTGGTCAGCGGGCTGGCCGGCATCCTCATCCCCGTGGTGCTCGGCGTCCTGGCCTTTGCCGTCCTGGCGCAGCTGCGCACTTCCAGCCAGCAGCTGTTCCTGCAGCAGGTGGCCGAGGAAATGAAGAAGTCCGCGCCGAAAATGATCGACGAGGTCACGCGTCTCGATGGTGCAGTCGTGGAAAATGGCAATCGCCTCGTCATCAGCTCCACCATCATCACCCTCAATGCGGACGAAATCGACCGGGTTCGGTGGAAGAGCGGATTGCCCGGGTTGCGCGCCGGTTTTGCCAAGGGCCGCATGGCCCAATCCGTCCGCAATGGCGCGACCGTGATCTACCGCTACTACGGCAAGGATCGGAAGCTGATCGACGAGGTCGTGTACGAATCGAAGGACTTCCCGAAGTAGCCGCGGACAGCGGCCGCCCCGGTCAGGCTTCCCCGCGCCGCGCGCGATGCATCCTCGCGAGGCTGCGGACGACCGCGACGAGTTCCGCGGCGGCCACCGGCTTGGACACATGGGTTTGGAACCCGGCCGTCAGGGCGCGAGTACGGTCTTCCGAGCGGGCCAGCGCGGTCAGCGCGGCCGCTGGCGTCGCGGCGCCGGCCCCGTCTTCGCGGATCCGCCGGATCAATTCATAACCGTCACTGCCGGGCATGCCGATGTCGCTGAGGATGACATCGGGCCCAAACCGGGCGAACCGCGCCAAGGCGTCGTCAACCGTGGTTGCGATCTCCACCTCGGCGTTGCGGCCGGTCAGGATGCGCTTCACCAGTTCGAGGGAATCCCGGTCGTCATCCACCGCCAGGACCTTGATGCCCTGCAGGTCGGGCAGCACCCACGCCGGCACCGGCGGCTCCTCCGGCATCGGCAACGGCGGCGCCGGCTCGGTGTGCAGCGCCGCCACCGGCAGCGCCACCGTAAAGGTCGCGCCGTGGCCCGCGCCGGGGCTTTGGGCGCGCACGGTGCCCCCATGCAGCTCGACAAGCTGTTTCACCAGCGCGAGGCCGATGCCCAGTCCGCTGTGCTGCCGGGTGGTCGAGGCGTCCGCCTGCCGGAAGCGCTCGAACAGGTGCGGCAGGAAATCCGCGGCGATGCCCTGGCCGGTGTCCGCCACGGAAATCTCGACGTGCGAATTGACGCGCGAGGCGCTGACCACGACCTTGCCGCGGTTGGGCGTGAACTTGATCGCATTGATCAGCAGGTTCCAGACGACCTGCTGGAGGCGCTTGGGATCGCCGATCAGCCCGCGCACGTTCCCGATCAGGGGCGTGACGGTGATCTGCTTGGCCTGGGCCGCATGTTCGACCGAAGCCAGCGCTTCGCGGATGACCGCCCCGAGGTCCACCGGTTCGACGGTGAGAGTCATCTTGCCCGACGAGATCCGCCCGAGGTCGAGGAGGTCGTCGATGAGCTGGGCCTGCATCAGGGCATTGCGCTTGATGACCTGCACGCCGTGAACGATGTCGGCGCGGCTCTGCTCGCCGGCCTCCAGTACCTCCGTCCAGCCCACGATCGCGTTCAAGGGCGTGCGCAGCTCATGGGACACCGTGGCCAGGAATTCGTCCTTCATGCGGCTGGCGTACTCCGCCTGCGAACGCGCGGCGCGCTCGCTTTCCAGCAGCTGCTCCCGCTCGGCGGCGGCCTGTTTCTGCGCGGTGATGTCCCGCGCGATCTTGGAAGCGCCGACAATCTTCCCGTCCGCGGCCCGCACCGGCGAGATGGTGAGCGAAACCGGGAAATGTTCGCCGTTCTTGCGCACGCGAATCGTCTGGAAATGATCGACGCGCTCGCCGCGCCGCAGGCGGGCGAGGATGCCAGGCTCCTCCTCCTTCCGGTCATCCGGGATCAGCTTCAGGACCGGCTGCCCGATCATTTCCTCGGCCGTGTAGCCGAAAATCCGCCCGGCCCCGTCGTTCCAGCTGGTGATGATGCCGTCGAGGTTTTTGCTGATGATGGCATCGTCCGAGGAGCTGACGATGGCCGCCAGCAGCAGGTCGGCCCGGCTGATCCACCTCTGCTCGGTGATGTCGCGCGCGACATGGGACGCGCCGACGATTTTCCCGCTGGAATCCTTGATGGGCGAAACGGTCACCGCCACGTCGACCCGTTTCCCATCCTTCGCCATCCGGATGGTTTCAAAATGATCGACCCGTTCGCCCGCCCGCACCTGCCGCAGCATCTCCGCCTCTTCCTTGATCCGGTCGGGCGGCAGCAGGATCAGGATGGGCCGCCCCACCGCCTCGGCCGCGGTATAACCGAAGATCCGCTGCGCGCCCTTGTTCCAGGTCGTGATGATCCCGTTCAGATCCTTGCTGAGGATGGCGTCGTCCGAGGAGTCGATGATGGCGGCAAGGAGCAGGTCGGCGGGCGGGGCGGTGGACGATGGGTGGGAAGGAGAATCGAGACTCATGACAAAAGCGGATGCGCGGCGAAATAGTTGGCCGCCAGTATCGCAACCGCTGCCGCGCTTGTAGCCGGGGTGTATACCTACTCCGGCGCCGCAATTCCGGCATTGCCTCCTCCGGTCACAGCCCTGAAGGTTCCTCCGGTCTCTTCCCTCCATGTCCCACACCCCTCCCTGTTCCGTCTCCCGTCGCGGCGTCCTGTTCGCCGTGGCCATCGCCCTCGGCTGCCTGCTCCTCCCCTCACTTCACGCTGCGGACAAGGCTGCCGCCCTGCCCGTGACGACCAGCTTCGAGAAGACCAGCAATCCCGCGCACGCGCCGATCAGCCTGAAGGCAAAGAATACCGCCAAGGAATCCCTGACTGTCTCAGGCAAGGTTCTCCTGGCCGTGGTGCATCATGCCACGGACAAAGCCCGCCCGCTTCCCGAAACGACCCTCAAGCCGGGCGAGGTCCTGACGGTCGCGGATCTTTCGCCGGAAGACAAAGTGATCCTTTCCGCGCATGGCTTTGAAACCCTAACCCTCGACGTGCCTTACCTGAAGTAAACCGGACAGGATTCCATTCCACATTTTCGGCGCAGACCGTTTCCCGTGGTCCGCGCCATTTTTATGTCCGGGCACAAAAGGCCGACCGCGCGCAGGATTCCAGGAAGTCTGATCTGTCGAGTGTTCGATCTTGCGTAAATTACCGGGATTGACAGGTTTGCTCCTGTCGCAAGGGCCATGCGACATGCCATGCGCACACCCCCGCCAATCGACCCTTGGCCAATCGGCCATGTCCCGCGAAGACTCGTGCCTTCTTTTACCCTCACCTTGCTGACCGGCTTGGTGATCCTCCGTTGCCCGCTGCCGGCGCAGACGACCGACAGCGGTTCGAGCGTGAAAGCGCTCAAGCAGATGAGCCTGGACGAGCTGATGGACATCAACGTGACGTCCGTGTCGAAGCGCCCGGAAAAATGGCTCGATGCCGCCGCGGCCATCGACGTGATCACCAGCGAGGACATCCGCCGGTCCGGTGCGGACAGCATCCCGCAGGCGCTGCGCCTCGCGCCCAACCTGGCGGTGGCGCAGAAAAGCTCGCGCGGTTGGGGGATCAGCGCCCGCGGCTTCAACACCGAACTCGCCAACAAAATGCTCGTGCTGATCGACGGGCGCGCGGTCTACACGCCACTTTATTCCGGCGTTTTCTGGGAAAGGCAGGACTACGTGCTCGCCGACCTCGATCGCATCGAGGTCATCAGCGGACCCGGCGGCACCTTGTGGGGCGCCAACGCGGTGAACGGGGTGATCAACATCACCAGCAAAAGCGCCAGGGACACCCAGGGCCTCCTCGTCGAGGCCGGCGCCGGCTCCGAACTGCAGGGCTACGGCGAAGCGCGCTATGGCGGCAAACTCGCGCCCAACGTTTATTTCCGCGTCTACGGCAAGTACTCCGACCGCGACGGCGCGGTCTTTGACAACGGCAAGGACGCCACGGACGCGTGGCACACCGGCCAAGGGGGCTTCCGCCTCGATGCCACCACGGCCGCGCAGGATTCCGTCACGGTCCAGGGCGACATCTACGACAGCCGCCAGGACCTGCTCGGGGGCGGCAAGGGAAAGGAGAGCGGCTACAACCTCCTCGGGCGCTGGTCGCGCACCCTGAAGGATGAATCCGCCGTCACGCTCCAATTCTACTACGACCGGACCCACCTGTATTCGCCCACGGCGGCGTTCATCGCGGCCAACGGCGCGGTGCTCGCCCCGGCCGGCACGCTGATCGACGACCTCGACACCTACGATTTGGATTTCCAGCACACGCTCCGCGCAGGGAACCGCCACCACCTCGTCTGGGGTCTCGGTTACCGGTTCACCCACGATGCGGTCAGCAACGCCCCCGGCCTCGGCTTCCTTCCGACCCGGCTCGACCAGTCCCTTTTCAGCGGTTTCCTCCAGGACAAAATCGACCTGAAGGACACGGTGAGCCTCATGCTCGGCAGCAAGCTCGAGCACAACGATTACACCGGTGTCGAATGGGAACCGGGCGTCCGGCTCCAATGGAACGTGACCGAACAGCAGAGCCTGTGGGGCGCCGTCTCCCGCGCGGTCCGCATGCCGTCCCGCATCGATCGCGATCTCTCGCAGGGCGTCCCGCCGTATTTCGTCCTCCTCGCCGGCGGGAAGGACTTCCAATCCGAGACCGTGATCGCGTACGAACTCGGCTATCGCGCGCAACTCAGCCCCCAGCTGACGGCGTCGATCTCGGCGTTCTACAACCAGTATGACGACATCCGCAGCACGAGCCTGACGCCGGTGACGGTCTTCCCGCTCTTCTTCGCCAACAACGTCGAGGGCAACACCCACGGCTTCGAGCTCAACTTCGCCTACCAGATGGCCGAATGGTGGCGGCTCCAGGGCGGCTGGAACGTCCTGCGCGAAAATCTCCACGTCAAGCCGGGCCAGTTCGATTTCAGCAATGCGCACAACGAGACCGCCGATCCCGAGATGCAGCTGTCGGTGCGCTCCGCCTTCGACCTCTCCCACGGCTGGGAAC
>CAYZSN010000115.1:0-8236 GCA_964481095.1 uncultured Oleiharenicola sp.
CGGTCCGCTCCGCGTGGATCCGGTCGAGGAAATCGGCGATGATGTCCATCGTCGTCGCCTGCCAGATGATCTGGCCGCCGAGCTTTTTCTCCCAGTGCGTGCGGACGGCCGGGCTCAGGTAGTAGGCGGTGGCGACAAAGTGGAAATCCTCCTCGCGGTCGAAGGGCACGCTCCACGTGGCCCAGCAGGCCTCGAGGTCGATCTCCTTGCGCACGTCCTCCGGCACGTCGTAGCCGCGCAGGTCCACGACGCCGACGCCGTGGTCGTCGACCACGTGGTGCAGGACATCCTCCTCCTTCAGCACCTTCTTCTCGTAAACCAGGATGCTCAGGACCGAACTCTGCCGGACCTGGCCCGACGCCGCGACCTCCAGCAGGCGCTCGTTGGCGGCCTCCAAGTCCTCGAACTTGACGAGGTTGTGCTCAATGAGGGCCGAACCGAGCAAACGGTTGGCTCTCATCAGCAGGGGACGGTATTCGGCGGTGGCCATGGCGTGCGGTTAAGTTACTCAACCGACCGGGCTTGGCGATTTCTTTTCTTTGGCCCGCAGGCGGCGCACCCGTTTTAACAGTTCCTTGCGCAACTTGGGGATTCCTTCCTCGGAAAGGCACGAAATCGGGATGATTTCCGCCTTGGGATAGCGCTTCTGGAACTTCTTCAGGTTCCCGACGGCCACGTCCTCGTCCATCTTGTTCGCGGCCACGAGGCGCGGCTTGTCGAGCAGCGCTTGGTCGTAGAGTTCGAGCTCCTTGAGCAACTGCTTGTAGTCGTCGCGCGGGTCACGGGTATCGGTCCCCGCCATGTCGAGGATCAGGAGCAGGATCTTGCAACGCTCGATGTGGCGCAGAAAACGGTGCCCGAGGCCCTTGCCGTCGCTGGCGCCGGCGATGAGCCCGGGGATGTCGGCCAGCACGAGACGGTCGTACTCCTCGGGAAACTCGATCACGCCGATCTGCGGGTGCAGGGTCGTGAACGGATACGGCGCGGTCTTCGGGCGGGCCTTGGTGATGAGGTTGGTGAGCGACGATTTGCCGGCGTTGGGGAAGCCGACGAGGCCGATGTCCGCGATGCTCTTCAGCTCGAGCCGGAACTCCCCCACCTCGCCCGGCAGGCCCGGGCCGGTCTTGGTCGGCGCGCGGTTGGTCGAGGACTTGAACTTGGTGTTGCCGGCGCCGCCGAGGCCGCCCTTGAGCAGCACGACCTGCTGGCCGTCCTCGAGCACCTCCGCGACCTTCTCGCCGGTGTCCAGGCGGTAGGCGATGGTGCCGAGCGGCACGCGCAGGATGGCCGGACGGCCCTCGCGGCCGTTGCAATCCGAACCCTGGCCGTGCTCGCCGCGTTCGGCGTTCCAGTGCGGCTTGTACTTGAAATCGATGAGGTTGTTCTGGTCGTCGTCGCCGCGCAGGATGACGTCCCCGCCCTTCCCGCCGTCGCCGCCGTTGGGCCCGCCCCACGGCTCGTATTTCTCGCGGCGAAAGCTGCGGCAGCCGCGGCCGCCGTCGCCGGCGCGGGCCTTGATCGTGGTTTCGTCGATGAACATGGAATGAGGAGCTGAGAGTCTAGAGCTAAGGGTCTAGAGTTGAGAGAAAATCAGCCCGTGCAACGTTGTTTCGGCCTCTCAGCTCTAGACTCTCAGCTCTCAGCTGGTCGCGCCTCACAGCGCCACCTTGATCCCCTTCCGGAGATAGGTCGGCACGTCAAGGTCCTGGCCTTCGAAGAGGTTGCGGTCGGACTTGTCGAAGGCGCCGCGATTCTCGGCCGGCTCGCCCTGGAAGCCGAATTCCTCCTGCTGCGGCTTGTTGGCGTGGACCGCCGCCGGCTTCGCGCGCGGCGCGGTGTCGGTCGTGACCACGGTCTTGATGGTGGAACTGCTGCCCGGCGCGATGCCGGTCGTGGTGGCGACGGGCTTCTCCGTCCTGCGCGGCGACGGCGTGGCGCCGGTCCGGCGCACGAAGTTGCGGCTGCCGACGTCGGTCGTGCCCAGGACGCAGATCTCCACCCGGCCCTGCAGCGCCTCGTCGATTGCCGCGCCCATGACCACGTGCGCCTCGGTGCCGAACTGCTCGGTGATGGCGGACATCAGCTCGTTGACCTTGGCCAGGCTGAGGTCCGCGCCGCCGGTGATGTTGATCAGCAGGCGGTCGGCCTTGCGGGCGTGGTCCGGCGCGTGGAGCAGCGGGCAGTTCTTCAGGTCGTCGAACGCGGCCTGCGCCGGGTTCTCGCCCGCGCCGACGCCGAGGCCGAAGAGCGTCTTGCCGCCGCGGTGCTGGAAGACCTGCCGGATCGCGGTGAAGTCGACGTTGATCAGGCCGGTGCGCGAAAGCATCGCCCAGATGGACTTCACGCCGCGGCCGATCCACTCGTCGGCGCGGGCGAAGGAATCGAGCACGCTCGTCTGCTCCGTGCCTTCCTGCAGCAGCATGTCGTTCGACAACGGGATGACGGCGTCGCACACGCGGCGCAACTCGGCCAGGGCCTCCTCGGCCTGCCGGCTGCGGCGCCCGCCCTCGAAGCTGAACGGCAGCGTGACGAACGCGATGACGACCGCGCCCGCCTCGGCGGCGAGCTGCGCGACCACCGGCGTGGCGCCCGAGCCGGTGCCGCCGCCCAGGCCGGCGACGAGGAAGACGAGGTCCGTGCCCTTGACGATCTCGGCGATCTTGTCGGCGTCCGCCTCGGCCGCCTTGCAGCCGAGCTCGGGATCGCCGCCGGCGCTGAGCCCGCGCGTGAGGCCGGCCCCGATCAGGATCTTGTCCTGCACCGGCGAGGTGCCGAGCGCCTTCAGGTCGGTGTTGATCACGGCCAGCTGGAGCCGGTCGAGGTTCTCCATCTTGAGCCGGTCGACGGCGTTGGAGCCGCCGCCGCCGACGCCGATGAGCTTGATGCCGACGTTGCGGTCGGCCAGCGCCTCGAGGGGCAGTTCGGGGGGAGTCTGGTCCATGGTCAGGAGCCCTCCCCAACTGAACGTCGAACGTTCAACGTTGAACGTTCAACGTTCAGGTCGAAACACACTGTGAAGGCAGGAGAAATTTGCGGGCTCATGGATGATTCCGAGGATTTGGGAGTATTCCTTGGTTCGGTCAGAGTGGTCAGGAGGTGGCGAAGATCTTGGTCAGGTTGCTGAGCAGGCCGGGCCGGCGGCGCGGCGGCAGCGCGTGCTCATGGGCGGTGCGCAGGCCGAACTGGAACACGCCGAGCACGGTGCTGAACATCGGGTCCTTGAGCTCGTCCTTTACCCACGCGGGCGATTCGCCGCGGCGGGCGTTGAGGCCGAAGACGCGCGCGGCGGCCTCCTCGATGCCGGGCAGCTTGGCGGTGCCGCCGGTCAGGATGACCCCCGCGCCGCAGTGCTCCGCGACGAACGCCGCGCCGAGCTTCTGCTTCACGACCTCGAGCAGTTCCAAAGTGCGGGCCGCGGCAATCGTCTCGATCGCCATCTTCGGCAGCTGGCGGTCGCCGAAGGCGCCATCGCCGTTGAGCCAGACCTTGTCGGCCTTGTCGCGGGTCTGGACCGTGGCGCGGCCGTGGCGGAGCTTGAGCATCTCCGCCTGGGCGGTAGTGACGCGCAGGCCGATGCTCAGGTCGTTGGTCAGGTGGTCGCCCGCGACCGGCAGCGTGCCGGTGACGAGGACGTGGCCGTCGCGGTACAGCACGTAGTCGGTGACGCCCTTGCCGATGTCGATGACCAGCGCGCCCTGCGCGCGCTCCTCGGGCGTGGTGAGCAGCGAGCCGCTGGCGAGGCTGCCGAGCACGAGCTCGCGGACCTCGAGGTGGTAGCCACCCACGACGTGGATGTTGTCGCTCACCTTGCTTTCGCCGCCATGGACGATCCAGTAGCCCACTTCGAGGCGGCGGCCGGAAAGATGCTCGGGATCGGGCACCGCGCGGCCGTCGAGCCGGAACGGCCGGCGGATCTCGTGGATGCGCGAGCGGCCCGCGGGCAGTTCCTTCTCCTTGGCGAGGGCGCAGACGGAGGCGATGTCGAGCTGGGTCACGGTGTTGTCGGCGGACTTCACGTTGACCGAGGCTTCATTATAGAAGGCGTCGAGGTGCCCGCCGCTCTGGGCGAGCCAGACCTCCTCCAGCCGGGCGCCGGCGCGCTTCTCGGCCATCTCCAGCGCGTGGTGGGTCGCCTCGCAGGCCGCCTTGTAGTCGACGACCTCGCCCTTCATCACGCCGCGGGCCGGGGCCACGCCGACGCCGATGATGATGAGGCTGCGGCCGCGGGCGATTTCGCCCACGATCACGGCCACCTTGCCGGTGCCGATTTCGACGGCGCCGATGATTCTGCTGCTGTTAGAGATCACGTTTGCTCTTTCGTTGCGGAGGTTGGAGGGAAAGTTCGGGATGAAGGACGGAGGCCAGCTCGTCGGGCGTGCCCTGCAGCTTCACCGGCACCTGCCCCTCGAGGGTGAGGTTGACCGACTGCAGGTTGGGCTCGGGCAGCACGTGCGAGGCGTCGATCACGTAGTCGAGCTGGGCGATCTGCTTGAAGAAGTCGCGCTTCCGGCTGAAGACGATCCTCGGGACGTCCTGCGCCTTCACGATGATCTCGTCGGCCTCGGCGAGGCGCGCGAGCGACACGACGGACCAGCCGCGGTAGAGGTGAGGCGCCTGGAGCTGGGCGGTGGTGAGGAGCGCCGAGACATCGGCCATGCCGTCGATCGGGGCGAAATCCCTGCCCCGCTTCACGAGCCGCACGCCGTCGAGCCACGGGAGCGAGGCGAGGAGCGGCCGGTCGTAGCCGAGGCCGTCGTACACCGTGCCGTCCTTGGCCACCAGCAGCTGCTTCGTGAGCAGGCCGTCGCTCGCCTGCACGCGCGCGACCGGGGTCCGCTCCTGCAGCGTGACCATCAGGGTGTCCGGGAAGCGGCGCGTGAGCACCGCGACGCGCACCTGGCCGAAGGCGAGGAGCTTGTCGCGCAGCGCGGGCAGGTCGAGGGCCATGAGGCTCGCGCCCTTGGGCAGGCCGAGGGCCGCGACCGCCCATTTCTGGTCGAGCACGCCGTCGGTGATCACCACCGTTTCCTTCACCGGCTCGCGGTGCACGGCGTCGGCCAGCGCCGCGCGGTTGGTGGACCACGAATGCAGCAGCGAGACCGCGCCCCAGCCCGCGAGGCCGAGCGAAACGCCGAGCGCCGAAAGCTTGAACCACGCCCACCGCTGCCGGCGGCGCCCGCGCCGCGACATCGCCGGCGAGCTCACTTCCTGGCGGATGGTGCGCCAGGAGCGGCCGGGAGGTTCGGGAGGTTGTTCGGTGGGTTTCATGAACGCAGGAAAGCCGCCGGCTGGGATCGTTCGACGGCGGGGGCCACCAACTCGCGGCACAGCGCGATGAAATCCAAGCCCACGCAACGCGCACTCATCGGCAGCAGGCTGGTCTCCTTCATGCCGGGCAGCGTGTTGATTTCCAGCAAATACAGTTCGCCCTCGTTCGAGAGCATGAAGTCCGCGCGCGCGTAGTCGCGGCAGCCGCACGCGGCGAAGGCGGTTTCCGCCGCCTGCCGCGCCCGCGCGGCAAGGTCGTCCGGCAGGTTCGCGGGGGCGATGTACTCGGTGAGGCCCTTGGTGTACTTGCTGGTGTAGTCGAACACGCCAGATTTCGGGGAGATCTCCACGATGCCCATGGCGCGGCCGCGCAGCAGCCCGACGGTCAGCTCGCGGCCGAGGATGCGGCGCTCCGCGACCCAGTCGCCCGCGCGGATGCCGCCGAGCGCAATCTCGAGGCCGACCTTGGAGGAGACGATCTGCAGCCCGACGCTGCTGCCCTGGCGGTTGGGCTTGAGCACGACCTGCTCGCCGAACTCCGCGACCAGCGCGGCGGCGGTCGGCTTGGCGCCGGCGAGGAAATGGCGGCCGGGCGCGACCAGCACGCCCATGGCCGACACGGCCTGGCGGGTGCGCCATTTGTCGAAGCAGAGTTCGCTGCCCTTCGCGTCGCAGCCGGTGTAGGCGACGCCGGCGGCCTCGAGCAGGCGCTGCATGCCGCCGTCCTCGCCGAAGACGCCGTGCAGGGTCGAGCAGACGACGTGCCGCGCCGGGTCGAGCCCGGCCGGCAGCGCGTCCTCCGTAATGGTGAAGAACTGCGTCGGGTAGCTGTAGGCCATCGCCTGCGCCACGGCCTTGCCCGAACCGAGGGAAACCTCGCGTTCCGGCGAAGTGCCCCCGGCAAAGACGGCGATGACGGGGGTTTTCATGGGAGCATGGGACAGGGAGCAGGAAGCAGGGCAAACAAGGCAGCGCGCAATCCCCGGCGTCGGGATTCTCCAGCTCCTTGCTCCCTGCTCCTTGCTCCTCGATGGTTCATAACACCTCCCTCCATTCCGCGCCGTAGAGCAGGACCTCGGGCTCGAGGTCGATGCCGCGGGCGTCCTTCACCCGGGCCCGCACCTGCCGGACGAGCGCGATGATGTCGGCGCTGGTGGCGTTGCCGCGGTTGACGATGAAATTGGCGTGGACCGTCGAAACCTCGGCGTCCCCCACCCGCGTGCCCTTCAGGCCCGCCTCGTCGATGAGGCGGCCGGCGGATTCGCCCGGCGGGTTCTTGAAGATGCAGCCGGCGCTCGGCTCGCGGGGCTGCGACTCGACGCGCTTCTTCTGGTAGACGTCGATCTGGAAACGGATGTCGGTGGACTCGGCGATCGCGCCGGCCTTGAGCCACGCGCCCAGCGCCAGATGCTCCTCCAGTTCCTCGCAGTGCCGGTAGCTCACGTGCAGGGCGGACTTCTTCCGCGTGATGATTTCCCCCGCCCGTGTCATCATCTGCACCTCGTCCACCACGTCGAACATCCAGCCGCCCATCGCGCCGGCGTTCATGCGCAGCGCGCCGCCGACGGAGCCGGGGATGCCCTCGAGGAATTCGAAGCCCTTGAAACCGCCCTTGGTCGCGAGCCCGCACAGGTTCTTCAGGCGCAGGCCGGCGCCCACCCAGATGCGGCCGTCCGCCTGCGGCTCGAAACGCTGCCACGCCGCGTGGTTGAGGCTGATGACGAGGTCGTCCACGCCCTGGTCGGGAATGATCAAATTCGAACCGCGGCCCAGCATCAGCACCGGCAGCTCCAGCCGCGCCGCCTCGCGCAGCAGGTGCGCGAGGTCCTCCGCGCTCGCCGGCTCGGCGTAGACGCGCGCCGGGCCGCCGACGCGCATGGTCGTCTTCGGGCCGAGCACCTCGCGCTCCAGCAATTTGGACTCGGGGCTCATCTTCGCCCGCGCGACCGCGAGGAAATCGTTCCACGCCGCCTCGCGCTGCTCGGCCGCCTTGCGCCGGGCCACGAAGTCCCGCGCGGTCTGCTCGATGTCGCCCGCCCCGACGAATGCGATCGTGTCGCCGGGTTGCAGCGAGCCCTCGAGCGCCTGGACCAGGCCGGCGTCGTTGCCGGGCAGGTAGGTCACGTGGTCCGCCGCGCCGGTCTTCTTCAGCTCGGCATAGATGTCGGCCGTCGTGCCGCCCGCGACCGGCGACTCGCTGGCGGCGTAGACATCCATGAGGAAGAGGCGGTCCGCCCCCGCCAGCGCCGCGGCGAACTCCGCCTTGAACTGCGCGGTGCGGGTGTAGCGGTGCGGCTGGAAGACGACGACCAGCCGTTCCTTTTCGCGCCGGAGGCTCGACAGCAGCGCGCGGATTTCCGTCGGGTGGTGCGCGTAATCCTCGTAGACCCGGATGGTCGAGGCGTGCAGCACCGACTGCCGGCGGCGCACGCCGGCAAAGCCGCCGAGCGAACACGGATCGATCGCCGCGCCGATGTGCTGCGCCACCGCCAGCGCCGCGCCGGCGTTGGCCGCGTTGAATTCGCCGTGGGTGCGCACCTTGGCCCGCGGGATCAGGAAACGCCCGCCGAGCGCCAGCTCCTGGCCGGCCCCGGCGTCGCTCGCCAGCTGGCATTGGTAGGTGCCGGTGCGGCCGAAGGTGTAGGCCGGCGCCGCGAAGCCGCCGCGGGCCACGAGGCGGGAGGATTGCGCGCAGGTGTCGCTGGTGAAGATCGCGCCCTTGGTCCGCGCACACAGCGCCGCGAACGCCGCCTCGAGGTCGGCCAGTTTCGCGTAATGGTCGGGATGATCCCAGTCGAGGTTCACGACCAGCGTCACCTCCGGGGAGAAGCGGTCGATCGTGCCGTCGCTTTCGTCCACCTCGGCGACCAGCCAGTCGCCGCCGCCGGTCCAGGCGGGCGGGAGCGCGTCGTCGTTGAACAGCCCGCCGAGGATCCAGCTGCAGGGGAAATGCGCGCGTTGCAGCGCG
>CAYZSN010000116.1:0-12299 GCA_964481095.1 uncultured Oleiharenicola sp.
TACCAGATGCTCGAGCCGGCGACGGAACTGCGCTGGCGGCTGGCCGGCGACGAGCGCAGCGTGGTTTTCCGGTTCGGTTTCGAACCCCGCGCCTACCTTGAGGGCCACACCGACGGGGCGGAGTTCATCGTGGAGCTGCGCCCGCCGGGACAGCCCCCGCTGCGCGTCGCCGCGCGCTGGCTCGATCCGGTGGGCCGGCCGGCGGACCGCGAACCGGCGACGTTGCAGGCGGACCTGCCGCCTTACCCTCCGGGCACCCTCCTCGTCGTGCGCTGCTCGCCCGGTCCGGCCGGCAATGCCGCCTGGGACTGGGTGTATTTCGACCACCTGCGTTTTGCCCGCTCGCCCTATTATGCATCGCGGCAGTTTCCCGGATTCCGGCGCCTACCCGATGAAGTCGACGCCGCGTATCCGCACCTCGTGCAGCAGGACGCCGGCTGGCTGCTGATGCTGCCGCCGCCCGCGACGCTCACCTTCGTGCTCGAGGGCAATGAGCGGCACTTCAACTTCCGCTACGGCCTCGGCGAGGGCGCCTACACCGGTGCCGGCCGCACCGACGGCGCGCTCTACCAGGTCCGCCTGCAGCGCGCCGGCGCCGCGCCGCGGCTGGTCTATGAGCGCCGGCTCGATCCGCTCGGCAATCCCGCGGACCGCGGGCCCCAGGATGCGGACCTGTCGCTGCCCGCCGACGTCCGGCCGGGCGACCGGTTGCAGCTGCACATCGGCGCGGGTGAAAGCACCTCGTGGGACTGGACCTACGTGTCGGCGCTGGAACTGCGCTGAACGCACTTTCCGCGGCGGGATTTCCCGCTTCACCTGTCCTATTCCGTATGATTCGTTCGCGCGACATGCGTGTCGTTTTCGAATGGCTGGATGCCCACCCGGGTTTCTACTGGCTCGGCGCGGGCGCGGCCACGACCGCATTGCTGGCGTGGATTGCCGCCGGCCTGCGGGCATCCGCGCCGGATGATTCCCGCCGCCGTGCCGGCGAGTGGGTTTTTTCCACGCTGCTGTTGCTGTTCCTCATCGCGTGGCGCTGGCCGTATCTTTTTTGCGCCAGCGAATACAATCCCGATGAAAGCCAGTTCATTGCCGGGGCGATGGCCCTGGCCCGCGACCCCGTTTTCTGGCGCTCGGTGGATGGCGTGACCTCGGGACCGCTCGATTTCTATGCCCTGCTGCCGCTGCACTGGCTGGGCGTGCCGCTCGATTATTTCGGCGCCCGTCTGAGCGCGCTGGTCCTGACCTGGCTCACGCTCCTGCTCGTCCACCGCACGCTGCGGGCCGAAACCTCCCCCGGCGCCGCCCGCCTCGCGCTCCTGCCCAGCGCGGTCTTTTTCGGCGCCGCCAGCGCCCCGGACTTTGTCCATTACTCGTCCGAACTGGCACCCCTCGCCCTGCTGGCGCTGGCGGTCCATCTCGGCGGGCGATCGCCGCTGGCCGCGGCCCTCGTGGCCGGCTGCCTGCCGTGGGCCAAGCTGCAGGCGGCGCCGCTCGCCGTGGCGGTGGTTGGCTGGCAGCTGTGGTGCGCGTGGCGGACGCGACCCGGGGCCGCCGTGCCGTGGCGCCGCAGCGCCGTGCTGCTCGCCGGCGCCGCCGTCCCGTCGCTCCTGGTGTTGGGCCTCGTCGCGGCGTTCGGGCAGTGGGAGCATTTTCACCGCCGCTTCATCCTGCAGAACATCGCCTACGTGGGGCGGGGCAACCCGGCGGGCGAAGTGCTGCGCGACATGATTCGCTTCGCGCGCGAAAGCGTTCATTTTTTCCCGTGGCTGTGGGCGGTCTTGTTTTTCCTCGCCGCCGGCACGGCCCTGCATTTCGGCTCGCGGGGCGCGGTGCCGGCGCGGTCCGCGCTGCCGGCCCGCTGCGGGTACGCCGCCCTCCTGTGCGGTGCGGCCGTTTTGTGCATCATTACGCCTTTGCGGGCGTCGCTTCATTACCTGTTTTTCCTCAGCGTGCCGGCCACGCTTGCAACCGGGCTGCTGCTGGCCGGGTTGTGGACCCGCCCCGCCGTCCGCCGGCCGGTGGTCGCGCTCGCCCTGGGCTGTGCCCTGGCGCCGCTGGCGGTGCGCGCGCGGCAACCGCACCCGCCGATGATCGGCCAACTTGCCGACCACTGGATCCACCCCTACACGGCGGTCGGACAGGTGTTGCGCCATTGGCACCGGGACCAGGCACATCTCGCGCTGTGGGGCTGGATGAGCTTCGCCTACGTCGAAGGCGGCCTGCCGCAAGCCACGCGGGATACGGTCAGCCAGTGGTGCATCCTCGACGTCCGGCAACGCGACTACTATCGCGCGACGTTCCTCGACGACATGGAGCGCAACCGGCCCGAGGTGTTCGTCGATGCGGTGGGACCGGGCTCGCCCTTCTTCTTCAACCGGCCGGCCGAAGCCCATGAAATTTTCCCCGCGCTCGCGGAGCGGGTGCGGCGGGACTACCATCTCGTCGTCGACCTGCAATCCGCCCGGGTTTACGTCCGCAAGGATTTCCTGGCGCGACACCCGCTGTCGAATTCCGAGCTGCAGCGTCTCGTCGGCCTGGGCCGCCTGGACTATGGTTTGGCCGTGCCGCCGGCCGCCACCCGGCCCGAATACCTTCCGTCCATCCGTACGGAAGCCATCTCGGGCACGATACTCGAACCGCCCGGGGAGATGCAGTGGCATCTTGACGGCACGGAGCGAAGCCTGCGCCTCAATTTCGCCATGCATCCCAAGGCCTACACCGAGGGCGACACCGATGGCGCCGAGATCATCGCGGAACTCCGCATGCCCGGCCAGCCGCCGCTGCAGGTGCTGCACCGCCTCCTCAACCCGCGCGTCCAAGCCGGCGACCGCGGCCCGCTTTCCGGGGAAGCGGACCTGCCGCCCTATCCGCCCGGGACGGACCTCGTCGTGCGCACCACCGCCGGCCAGGCCGGGAACACCGCATGGGACTGGGTCTGCGTGAACGCCCTGCGGTTCTCCCATTCGCCGTTTTTCTCGCCGCGGCAGTTTCCCGGGTTCCGGCGGGTCCCGTCGAAGATCGAAGTCGCCTATCCGTACATCGTGCGGGAGGGTGAGGCATCGACCCTGGTCCTGCCCCCGCCGGCCGCGCTCACCTTCGTGCTCGAGGGCAACGAGCGACAGTTTAACTTCACCTATGGCCTCGCCCCGGGCGCCTACACCGGCCCCGGCCAGACCGATGGCGCGGCGTTCATCGCCGACTTGGAGCGTGAGGGCGCGCCTGTCCGCAACCTCTTCACCCGCCGGATCGAGCCGCTCGGCTATCCCGCGCACCGTGGCGACCAGTACGCCGACCTGATGCTGCCCGCGGACATCAAGGCGGGCGATCGCATCGTCCTCCGCATCGAAGCCGGCGGCAACACGTCGTGGGACTGGACTTACCTGCGCGCGCTTGAACTCAGGTGAGGGTGCCGGCCGCGCGGGTCACTTTGCCGTCACCGTGATTGCGTGAACCTTGGCGGGCGGAGTCGCCCACTTGCTCCACGAGCCATCCCAGGTGATGGGGGCACCGGTGTAGTCGACGTCGCCGGCCTTGCCGCCCCTAAATGCGAGGCGCACCCGCACGAGCGCCTGGATCCCGTCGGCGCCCGCCTTGAAGTTGACCGGACGGGAGGTGGTGCGCCCCACGTTCTCCGCATACACCGGCGTCCAGGTCCGGCCGCCGTCGATCGAATATTCCGCATGGAAGAAACCGATCTGCTCGCCGTCGGCGGCATCCGTGCCGGCCGTGACCATGACCTGCACGTCGGTCCCCGGCCGGACCACCGTCGGCCCGGCGAGATTCAAAATGCGGTTGGCGGCTGCAAAGGCGGGCATCGCGCCCAGCAATAGCAGGGGCACCAGCAGGCGGGCAAAGGACGGGCGGATCTTCATATCCCTGATCAGACTCCATTCCCGCCCCCTTGTTCAATGTTGGATTTCCCGCTTCACCTGCCGGGCGGGGTCTGCTTCCGTCGCCCCGGCATGCGCATCCTCATCACCGGCATCTGCGGTTTCGTCGGGAGCACCCTCGCCCGCGCCCTGCGCGCCGCCGGCCACGACGTCGCCGGCTTCGACAATTTCATCCGCCCCGGCAGCGAGACCAACCGGGAGCCGCTGGCCAGGCTCGGCATCAGGGTGTTCAAGGCCGACCTGCGGGACGCCCCCGGAATCGACGCGCTGCCCCCGGCCGACTTCGTGATCGACGCCGCCGCCAACCCCAGCGTGCTCGCCGGCGTCGACGGCAAGACGAGCTCGCGCGAGCTGGTGGACCACAACCTCACCGGGACGATCAACCTCCTCGAGTACTGCAAGGCGCACCAGGCGGGCTTCATTCTGCTCTCCACCAGCCGCGTCTATTCCATCCCCCCGCTGGCCGCGCTCCCCGTCGCCGCGGTTGACCATGCCTTTCGCCTCCAGTCTCCCGCCTCCGGCCTCCCGTCTTCCGTGAGCCCGGCCGGGCTCACGGAGGATTTCGCCACGACCGCGCCGGTCTCGCTCTATGGCGCGACCAAGCTCGCGTCCGAGGCGATGGCGCTCGAGTACGGCGAGACGTTCGGTTTCCCGGTCTTCGTCAACCGCTGCGGCGTGCTCGCGGGCGCCGGGCAATTCGGCCGCGCCGACCAGGGCATCTTCGCCTACTGGATCAACGCGTGGCTGCGGAAGCGCCCGCTCAAGTACCTCGGCTTCGGCGGCCACGGCCACCAGGTGCGCGACTGCCTGCACCCGCGCGACCTGGTGCCGCTGCTGGAAAAACAGTTCTCCGCGCCGGAAATGGGCGTGGCCGACCGGCTGGTGAACCTCTCGGGCGGCGCGGCCTCGGCCATGTCGCTCCGGCAGCTCAGCGACTGGTGCGGCCGGCGCTTCGGCCCGCACGCGGTCGCGCAGGACGGCACGCCGCGGCCGTTCGACATCCCGTGGATCGTGCTCGACCACGCCAAGGCTTCGACCATCTGGAACTGGAAACCCGCCACGCCCGCGGCCGTCGTCCTCGAGGAAATCGCCGTGCACGCGGAACAAAATCCCGGCTGGCTGGAACTGTCGGCCCCGCGCTAGCGCAGGCTTGCCGCGCGGGCTTTTGTCGCAAGTGTCGGGCCGATGTTCGGTTCGCGTTCCCAGCCCCCCATCCAGCCGCCGCTCCAGCTCTACTCGATCGTCATTCCCGCCCGCGACGAGCAGGATTCCCTGCCCTCCACGGTCAAGGACATCTTCGAGACGTTCCAGCGCGAGGGCGTGCCGCACGAGATCGTCGTGGTCGACGACGGCAGCCGGGACCGCACCTGGGCGGTGCTGCAGGAACTGAAACAGACCGTGCCGACGCTCGCGCCGGTGCAGAACAAGGGCCCGAACGGCTTCGGCCGCGCCGTCGTCTACGGCCTCAACCACAGCCGGGGCGACGCGCTCGCCATCATGATGGCCGACGCCTCCGACGCGCCGGCTGACGCGGTGAAATACTGGCGCCTGCTCAACGAGGGGTGGGACTGCGCCTTCGGCAGCCGCTTCGTGAAGGGAGGGCGGGTCATCGACTACCCGCGCGTGAAGCTGTGGGTGAACCGCCTCGCGAACTTTTTCGTGCGGGTCGGCTTCAACATCGCGCTCAACGACACCACCAACGCCTTCAAGGCCTACCGCCGCACCGTCATCGACGGCTGCCGCCCGTTCCTCGCGCCGCATTTCAACCTCACGGTCGAGATTCCGCTCAAGGCGATCGTGCGCGGCTACGCGTGGACCGTGATGCCGATCTCGTGGCGGAACCGCAAATACGGCGAGGCCAAGCTCAAGATCAAGGAAATGGGCAGCCGCTACTTCTTCATCTGCGCCTACGTGTGGCTCGAGAAATATTTCAGCCGGGGCGACTACCGCAAAAAATAACCGGCGGCGATGCACCTCCTTGAACAGGCCCTGCTGTGGCTCGACGCAGACCGGGCGCGGTTCTGGACCGCGGCGTGGGCGACCTTCGGCGCGGTGCTGCTCGCGGCCTTGTTCCCGCCGCGGCCCGAGGCCCGACCGGCGGTGCGCCGGTGGAACGCGGTGCGCTTCGGCCTCGGCGTGTTCCTGGCGCTGGCGGCGTTCCGCTGGCCGGTCTGGTTTTTTCCGAAGGACCTGAATCCCGACGAGGCCCAGACCATCGCCGGCGCCATCACGCTCGAGCAATTTCCCGTTTACTGGAAATACGTCGACGGCACGACGCACGGCCCGGCGTGCGAATATTTCCTGCTGGCCGCGCACTGGCTAGGCGCGCCGCTGGACTATTTCACCGCCCGCGTCGTGGGGACGCTGCTGCAGGCCGGCGCCCTGCTCGCGGTGTGGGGCACGCTGCGCTGCTTCACGACCGAGCGCGTGGCCCGCGCCGGGATCCTGCCGGGCCTCGCATTCTGGGCCTTCGCGACGTGGGACGACTTCGTCCACTACTCCACCGAACTGCCGGGCCTCTTCTTCCTCGCGGTGGCCGGCTGGCTGATCGCCGCCGTGCTGCGCGCGCCCGCGCCCGGGCGCCGCCATTTCTGGCTCGCCGCGCTGGCGGGCCTCGGTCTCGGCCTCGTGCCCTTCGCCAAGCTGCAATCCGTGCCGTCGGGCCTCGCGCTGGCGCTGGTCGCGCTCGTCCTGCTCTGGCGCGGCCGCACCGACCTGCCCGCGCCGCAACGGTGGCGGCTGGCCGGCGCGTTCGTCGCGGGCGGCCTCGCACCCGCGCTGGGGGTGGCGGTCTTCCTCACGGTCTACGGGCTCTGGGAGCATTTCCGCGCGTCGTACCTCCTGAGCGCGCTGGACTACCTCGGCCTCGGCGATCACCGGCCCGCGGAAATGCCGATGCGCTTCTTCCATTTCTCCGCGACCGAGCCGGCCTTCGCGTGGTTTTTCTGGGGCGGCCTCGCCTACGCCCTGCTCCACGCCCGGGCGGCGACCGACAAGGTCCTTCGTGTCGCGCTGGTCGCCGCGTGGCTGCTGCTCGCCGTCGCCTACTACAGCGTGCTGCGGCCCGCGCGCGAGGTCACCCATTACCTGCATTTGCTGGTGGTTCCGCTTACCACGCTCGCCGGGCTGTCGCTCGCCGCCGCGGTGGGCGAACCCGGCGCGAACCCGTCCGCCCGCGCGCGCGTCCTGCCATGGCTGTTGTTTTTCCTCGTGGCGCTGAGCCCGCAATTCTACCAGCGGCTCCTCAGCTGGCACCGGTTCGCCGGCTTCGCCGCGGAATACCGCGCGACGCCGCCGGGCGAGGCCGCGCGTTTCATCCGGGAGCGCGCCCGGCCCGGCGACACCGTGGCCATGTGGGGCTGGGAACCGCACCTGCTGGTGGAGGCGAACCTGCCCCACGGCACCCGCGAGGCGCACACCGCCAACCAGCTCATGCACTGGCCGCTGCGGCCGTATTTCCTCACGCGCTACCTGTGGGACCTCGAGCGGCGCCAGCCCGCGTGGTTCGTCGATGTCGTCGGCGCGGGCAGCTTCGCGTTCGAGGACCGCCCCAACCAGGCCCACGAGGCCGTGCCCGCGCTGGCCGCGTTCATCGCGGCGAACTACGAGTTCGCGGCGGAGTTCGGCCACACGCGGATCTACCGGCACAAACCGCCGGCCCGATAACCGCGGATTGACCTTCCCGCGCACCGCGGTTCCCTATCCCTCTCACTTTCACTTCCAGATGATTTACCTGCTCGGTGGTTCCGGTTATGTCGGCTCGGCCTACCAGGCGCTCCTCCAGCGCAAGGGGCTGCCTTTCCGCAACCTGCGGCGGGCCGACTTCGACTACACCGACGGCGCGAAGCTCACCGAACTGCTGCGCCGCGAGCGCCCGGTCTTCCTGATCAATGCGGCGGGCTACACCGGCAAGCCCAACGTCGACGCCTGCGAACTGCACAAGGCCGAGTGCCTCTTCGGCAACGGCGTCCTGCCCGGCACGATCGCGCAGGCCTGCACCGATGCCGGCGTGCCATGGGGCCACGTGTCATCCGGCTGCATCTACACCGGCAGCCGGCCCGACGGCACCGGCTTCACCGAGACCGACACGCCCAATTTCACCTTCCGCACGAACAACTGCAGCTTCTACTCCGGCACCAAGGCGCTCGGCGAGGAGGTGCTCGCCGGCCGGCCCGACGTCTACGTCTGGCGCCTGCGCATCCCGTTCAACCAGGTGGACAACCCGCGCAATTACCTGACGAAGATGCAGCGCTACGCCACGCTGCTCGACGCGGAGAACTCCATCTCGCAGCTCGAGGAGTTCGTTACCGCCACGTTTGCGTGCTGGGAGAAGCGCGTGCCCTTCGGCATCTACAACGTCACCAACCCCGGCCACGTCACCACGCGCGAGGTCGTGGGCCTGATCAAGAAGACCGGCGTCTCGACCAAGGACTTCAAGTTCTTCACCGACGAGGCCGAGTTCATGCGCACCGCGGCGAAGACCCCGCGCTCCAACTGCGTGATGACCTCCGCCAAGCTCGCGGCCACCGGCATCAGGATGACCGAGGTCCACGAGGCGGTGGAACGCGACCTGCGCCGCTGGGTGCGGAGCTGAGGTTTAAGTTTTAAGAGCGTAAGCTGTAAACTGTGAGCACCGACAAGATCGAAAGCTGGCGGGATCTGATCGTATGGCAGCGGGCGCACGCTGCTACTTTGGAAGTATACCGGCTGACGAAAGGTTTTCCGCCTGAAGAGCGCTACCGCCTGACCGACCAACTCTGTAGAGCTGCCGCTTCGATTCCCACTAATATCGCCGAGGGTAAAGGCCGCAGCTCGGCGGCTGAATTCCGACAATTCCTCGTCATCGCCCGAGGCTCCATTGAGGAAACACGCTACCTATTGCTGCTTGCTCGCGATCTCGCCGTCTTGCCCGCCGAAGCATACGCTCGATTGGAAGCAGATTATACCGAGATTTCGAAGATGACGAACGCCTTGCTCCGAGCGCTTAAACCTTAGACCTTACGCTCTTAAACCTAATGAACATCCTCGTCACCGGCGGCGCCGGCTTCATCGGCAGCAACCTCGTCCGCCTCCTCCTCACGACGACCCCGCACCGCGTCCTGAATGTCGACGCGCTGACCTACGCGGGCAACCGGCACTCGCTCGACGACCTCGCGGGCAACCCGAACTACCGTTTTGCGCAGGCCGACATCTGCGACGCCGCGGCGATGGCCGGCCTGTTCCGGGACTTCGCGCCCGACTGGGTCATGCACCTCGCCGCCGAAAGCCACGTGGACCGCTCGATCGACGGGCCCGGTGCGTTCATCCAGACCAACATCGTCGGCACCTACACGCTGCTGCAGGCCGCCCGCGCGCACTTCGAGTCGCTCAAGGACGGGGCCCGCACCCGCTTCCGCTTCCTGCACGTCTCCACCGACGAGGTCTACGGCTCGCTCGGCGCCACGGGCCTCTTCCACGAGGAGACGCCCTACGACCCGCACTCGCCCTACTCCGCCAGCAAGGCCTCGTCCGACCATCTCGCCCGCGCGTGGGCCGACACCTACCAGCTGCCGGTGCTCGTGACGAACTGCTCGAACAACTACGGCCCGTACCACATCCCGGAAAAGCTCATTCCCGTCGTCATCCTCAAGGCCCTGCGCGGCGACCCGATCCCGGTCTACGGCAAGGGCGAGAACATCCGCGACTGGCTCTACGTCGGCGACCATGCCGAGGCGCTGCACACCGTGGTGGCGCAGGGCCGCCCGGGCCAGACCTACAACATCGGCGGCAACAACGAGCGCCGGAACATCGACCTCGTCCGCCTGCTCTGCTCGCTGCTTGACGAGCTGCGCCCGCGCACCGGCGGCAAGAAGTACGCGGAGCAGATCGCCTTCGTCACCGACCGCCCCGGCCATGACCTGCGCTACGCCATCGACGCGACGAAGATCAAGCGCGAGCTCGGCTGGACCCCGAAACAGGACCACACCTCCGGCTTCCGCCAGACCGTGCAGTGGTACTTGGAAAACCAGCCCTGGTGGCAGTCGATCCTCGACGGCTCGTACAAACTGGAGCGTCTCGGAACTCAGGCTTAAGGGATAAGCCGGCTGGTTCCACTGCTTAAACCTTACGCTCTTAACCGTAAAGCCATCCTAAGGTTTAAGCTGTAAGCCGGCTTGGCCTCCTGCTTAAAGCTTACACTCTTAAACCTTAAAACTGCATCATGCCCCGCAAAGGTATTATTCTCGCCGGCGGCTCCGGCACGCGCCTGTACCCGCTGACCATCGCGGTCTCGAAACAGCTCATGCCGGTGTACGACAAGCCGATGATTTATTATCCGCTGTCGGTGCTGATGCTCGCCGGCATCCGCGAGATCCTGGTCATCTCGACGCCGACCGACCTGCCGCTCTTCCGCAAGCTCCTCGGCGACGGCGCCCACCTCGGCGTGAAGTTCAGCTACGCCGAGCAGCCGAGCCCCGACGGCCTGGCCCAGGCGTTCCACATCGCCGCCGACACAGGCTTCCTCACCGGCAAGGAGCCGTCGGCCCTTGTGCTCGGCGACAATCTTTTCTACGGCGCGGATTTCGTGCGCTGCCTCGGCGACGCCGGCGCGCGCGCCAGCGGCGCCACGATCTTCGGCTACCATGTCGCCGAACCCAGCGCGTACGGCGTCGTCGAGTTTTCCAAGGACGGCAGGGTGCTCTCCCTCGAGGAAAAACCCGCGCAGCCGAAATCCCATTACGCCGTGCCGGGCCTGTATTTCTACGACCAGGACGTCGTGAAGCTCGCCCGCTCGCTCAAGCCCTCGAAGCGCGGCGAGCTCGAGATCACCGACCTCAACCGCCTCTACCTCGACCAGGGCCGGCTGCACGTCGAGGTCTTCGGCCGCGGCACCGCCTGGCTGGACACCGGCACGCACGACTCGCTCGTCGAGGCCGCCACCTTCGTCCACGTGCTGGAGAACCGCACCGGCCTGAAGATCGCCTGCATCGAGGAGATCGCCTTCAAGGCCGGCTGGATCGACCGCGCCGGCCTCGAGGCCAACATCCGGAAGCTCGGCAAGTCCTCCTACGGCGAATACCTGAAACGGCTGCTCGCCTAACCCGGGGCGAAAATTTTGGCTCCGCTTTCCGGCGCCGATAAGCAAACTGCCCCGGATGCGTCTCGTCGCCGTAGCCATCGTCAAAAACGAAGCCGACATCATCGAGGCCTTCGTCCGGCACACCCTCGCCTGGGTCGACCACCTCTTCGTCTTCGACCACGAGAGCACCGACGGCACCCGCGAGATCCTGCTCGCCCTGCGCGCCGAGGGCCTGCCGCTGCGGCTCTTCACCGACGACGCCCTCGGCCACATCCAGGAATACCGCAGCAATTACCTCAGCCGCCTGGCCGTGCGCGAACACCAGGCCGACTGGATCGTCCCGCTCGACGCCGACGAATTTCTCTGCGGACCCGACCGCGCGACGCTCGAGGCGGACCTCGCGGCCTCGCACCCCGGCCATTCGCGCAGCCTGACCCTGCTGAACTATCTCTACACCGACGCCGACCAGGCCGACGAGCCCAACCCCGTGCGGCGGCTGCAGCACTGCGAGCCCCAGCGCTCGCCGACCCGCAAGGTGATGGTCTCCGCCGCGCTCACGCGGGATGAAAGCGTAACCGCCATCATGGGCAGCCACGCGCTCGTGCGCGACGGCCAGAAGCTGCCCGACCAGCCGCTGCGCGGGGACTTTTACCTCGCGCACTTCCCGCTGCGCTCGCCCGAGCACCAGTTGCTGCGCATCGTCTTCCCGCAGTTGCAGAAGTTCAGCCACGGCAAAACGCACGAGGACATCGGCACGCACAACCGCCTCGGTTTCCAACTCCTCGCGGAGGATCCGGATTTGTTTCTCGCCGTCACCCGGCGCCCGGCCGCCACCCTGCGCCATGCGCCGGTCCAATATCGCGGCACGGCGCTCCGCCACTCCGCCGGCCGCGGCGGCTGGCAGCGGATCGCGCGGTCCCTCATCCCCTACCTCGAGAAGCTCGCGATGAGCCACGGCCAGCTCGTGGACCGGCTCGGCCCGACCGAGACCGTGAAGACCACGCCGGTGATCCGCGAAATCGGGCCCGTGCTCGCGGCTGAAGCCAGCGTCGCGACGCTGGGTTTCGGCGGCTTCACCGCGCAGGAAGGCCTCGGGCCACCCGAAGGCCCGGTGCCGGAGGCGTTCCTGCCGGTGTTCCATTGGGGCACTGCGCCCGCCACCGTGCTGACGGTCGAGGCGCCCGCCGCGCGCGATGGCCGGCTCATCGCCGACATCCTCAGCTATTCCCGCGACCAGGTGGTGACCGTGGCGCTGAACGGCAGTGTGCTGCACCGGCAGCCCCTGGCGCGCATCAACCAGAAGGAGCGGCTCTCGGTCGCCCTGCCGTTGCGCGGCGGGACCAACGAGC
>CAYZSN010000117.1:0-8722 GCA_964481095.1 uncultured Oleiharenicola sp.
CGCGGGCGGCGATGTCGGTGGCCACCAGCACCTCGTGCTTGCCGGACTTGAAGCCCTTCAAGGCGTCCACGCGCTCCTGCTGGCTGCGGTCCGAGTGCATGACGGCGCAGGTGTGGCCGGCGTGCTTGAGCCGGCTGGCGACGTAGTCCGCGCCGCTCTTGGTGCGCGAGAAGATGATGACGCTGTGGTACTGGGTCTGCTCGAGCAGGTGCACGAGCAGGTCGAATTTCTGCGCCTGCACCACCGGGTAGAAGCCGTGCGTGATCGTCTCGGCGGTCGAGCGCTCGCGGCTCACGGAAATCTTGAACGGGTCGCGCAGCGCCCACGCGGCGAGCTGCTCGATCTCGGGCGGCAGCGTGGCGGTGAAGAAGAGCGTCTGGCGCGACTTCGGCACCTTGGCGACGATGCGCTTCACGTCCGGCAGGAAGCCCATGTCGAGCATGCGGTCGACCTCGTCGAGCACGAGGGTCTGGATGTGATCGAGCCGGATCTCGCCCTGCTCCATGAAGTCGAGCAGGCGGCCCGGCGTGGCGACGAGGATGTCCATGCCGCGCGCGAGGTCCTCGCGCTGCTTGCCGTAGCCGACGCCGCCGTAGATGACGGTCGTGCGCAGGTCGGTGAACTTGGAATATTCCTTGAAGGACTCCTCGACCTGCAGCGCCAACTCGCGCGTCGGCTCGAGCACGAGGCAGCGGATGGGGCCGTGCGTGCCGAGGCGCTGGAGGATCGGCAGCGAAAACGCCGCGGTCTTGCCCGTGCCGGTCTGGGCGGAGCCGATGACATCCTTGCCGGCCAGCACGACCGGGATGGCCTGGGCCTGGATTGGCGTGGGGTTCTCGTAGCCCTTTTGCTGGACGGCGTAGGCGATGCGGTCGCCGAGGCCGAGCGCGGAGAAGGTCGTCTCCAGTTTCGGCACTTCGGGCAGCGGCTTCGCGGCGGCCGGCGCAGGGTGGGCGCGCGGTGCGGCCGGGGCCGGGCGGGAAGACGCGTGAGGATGCACGTGGCCGGACTTGGCCGGGGCGGCGGGCGCCGGCTTGCGGTCGTGGCGCGGGTGATGGTCGCGGCCGCCCGGGCGGCCCGAGGTCGACTTGGGGGCGTGCGACGGCCTGCCTTCGGGCTTCTTGGCCGCCGGCTTAAACGGGGCGGTGAGCTTGGAAAGTATCTTGCGGAGCATGTATGAGTGGCCGTGCTTATCGCGGGCCGCCCGGGGCATTGCAACCCCGCAAACCATGCCCCTCGGGAGCCTATTTCAGCTCGGCATTGATCTTGTCGAGGACGGTCAGCGAAAGGTCCTGGTCGCCGATCACGCCGACGCGGATGTGGACCTTGGTGAGCTTGTCGGTGATGCGCTCGAGCTTGATCTCGACCTTCTTGTCGAGGGCGGTGCGGGCGATGAGCTGGGCGTCGATCCCGGACTTGTTGTCGTCGATGCGCGCGAACTTGAGGTCGGCCAGCGCGCGCTGCGAGGCCGCGAACACGTCATCGAGGCTGTGCGGGATGCTGGATTCAAGTTCGCCCCGCACGTAGGCCACGGCGCCGGCCCCGGCCGCGCCCGCGACCACGGCAACGCAGCCGCCGAGGAAGGGCGCCACGCCGGCGGCGGCCAGCAGGCCCAGGGCGGCCAGTTTCGGTGAAGAACGACGGACAAGGGAATGCGTTTTCATGCCCTACCCGACACCACCCGCCGCGCTTGGTGCGCCCCGCCGGCGGATTTTACGAAGGATTGGCCGCCCGGTCGAGCAGGGCGCCCATGACTTTCGTGAGTTGTTCGAGGCCGTAGGGCTTGGGCAGGATGCCCTGAAAGCCATGCGCCCGGTAGTTGGCCATCACCGGGTCGCGCGAGTAACCGCTGGAAACGATCGCGCACACCGCGGGGTCGATCTGCCGCAGGCGTTCCATCGCCTCCCGTCCGCCCATCCCGCCGGGCACGGTGAGGTCCATGACCACCACCTCGTATTTCCGGCCGCCCGCCAACGCCTCCTCGTATTTCCGCACGGCCTCCGCGCCGTCCACCGCCACGTCGCAGTCACAGCCGAGCCGTTGCATGAAGATCACGGCCATCGTGCGGATGGCGGGCTCGTCGTCCATGAACAGCACGCGGGTGCGGAACGGGGAGCGGCTGCCCGAAACGCCCGCCGCGGCCGTCTCGGCCGGCACCGGCTCCGCCGGCAGCCAGAGGCGGAACTGCGTGCCGCGGCCCCGCTCGGATTCGGCCATGATGTGGCCGCCGTGCTTGCGGATGATGGAGTAGGCCGTGGCCAGGCCGAGGCCGGTGCCGTGCTCCTTGGTGGTGAAATAGGGGTCGAAAATCTTTGCGAGGTGCTCGCGCTCGATGCCGGTGCCCGTGTCGGCGACCGCCAGGCGGACGTACCGCCCCGGCGGCAGCGGGGGCGCGTCGGCGGCCCCGGCCGCGAGCTCGGCGTTGTCGGCGCTGATGGTCACGACGCCGCCCTCCGGCATGGCCTGCACGGCGTTGATCACGAGGTTCTGCACCACCTGGCCGAGCTGGCCCTTGTCGGCATTGACGCGCCACAGGCCGCGCGCCAGGCGGAATTCCGCGCGCGCCTTGGCGCCGTGCAGCGCGAACGCCGCCGATTCCTTGAGCAATTCCGGCAGGTCGACCGTGGCCTTCACCGGCTCGCCGCCCTTGGCAAACGTGAGCAGCTGGAGCGTGAGGTCGCGCGCCCGCAACGTCGCGCGCTTCGCGTCGTGCAGGCGCTCCGCCATGGGGCTGCCGGGAGGGGTGTCCGCCTCGAGCAGGGTGATGTTGCCGAGCACGACGGTGAGGATGTTGTTGAAGTCATGGGCGATGCCGCCGGCGAGGATGCCGACGGCCTCGAGCTTCGAGGCGCGCGCGATCTCGCCCTCCAGCTGGCGCCGGACCGTGATGTCGGTGACGAAGCCCTCGTAGTAAAGCAGCGCGCCCTGTTCGTCGCGCACGGCGCGGGCGTTCTCGGCGATCCAGCGGGTCTCGTTGTTGGCGCCCCGCACCTCCGACTCGAAATCGTGCACTTCGCCGCGCTCGCCGATCAGCGCGACGAATTCCGCGCGCCGCCCGGGCTTCGCGTACAGCGCCTGCGCCGGGTTCTGGCGGGTCCAGGCGATCATCTCCTCCGGCCCCTCGAAGCCGAACAACCGGGCCAGCGCCGGGTTCACCGCGAGGAACTGGCCTTCGGGGCTCGAGCGGTAGACGCCGCCGGCCGCGCGCTCGAACAGCTGCCGGTAGCGTTCCTCGCTCTGGCGCAGCGCCAGTTCGACCTGCTTCTGCTGCGTGACCTCGGTGAAGACGAGCTGCACGCTGGCCAGGTCGCGCCGGCCGTCCTTCCGCCCGACCTCCCAGTTGATGATCGTGTGGATCGTCTCGCCCAGCTTGGTGTGGTAGGTCTTCTCCATCGTCAGGCGGTCCTTCCCCTCCCAGATCGCGACGAGTTCCTCCGTGAACATCTGCATTGCCTGCTCCGTCATGATCTCGGGCGCATTGCGGTCCATGTCGGCCACCGAGGTGTAACCCGTGCGGGCCAGCGCCAGCCGGTTGGCGTCCACGATGCGTTTCAGGAGCAGGAGCTCGCGGTTCAGCGCGGGCCGCGCCCGCAGGTGGGCGCGCAGGTCGGTGATGCCCTCGGCCCGGAAGCGCGCGAACACCGGCTCGAAGGCCCGGTAGTCCTCGATCACGATCGGCGCCGGCGCGCGGTCGAAGTATTCGCGCTGCCGCTGCTCGGACTCCGCCAGCTCCTGCGTGCGCCGCCGCACGAGCGACTGCAGCCGCCGGTTGGCGAGGATGGCGGCGAGAGCCACCACCACCGCGATGCCCAGGCTGCCGAACACCCAGCGCAGCCAGCCGGGGGCCGCCGGGCGGGCGGGATCAAAGAGGAAACCGTGCAGCCGGTCGGTGGATTTGGCCTGGCCGATCGCGACCGCCAGTTCGGCCATGCGCTGCCAGCGGCCGGGATTCATGTGGCCGAGCTCGACCAGGTCGGCGTTGACGAGCCGCGCCGTGGCCTCGGCCTCGGAGAGCAGCCATTCGCGGGTGCGGCCGGGCGAACGGTCCTTCTCCGGCAGCCGGGTCAGGATCCAATCCACCATTTCCCCGCGATGGGCCAGGGCGTAATCCCAGCCGCGCACCACGGCCTGGCGCATCGCGACCGCCCGCTCCGGATGGTCGCGCACCTCCGCCTCGGTGGTGAAAAGGAAGTCGCCGTAGAAATCCACGCCGTAGTCCGACGGGCGGATGAGCTTGTATTCCAAGCCCTGCCGCGCCGCCTCGTAAGGCCCGTCGGTGATATAGACGGGCCTCACATCCGCGGCCCGCGTCAGCAATTCGTCCTCGTCCCGCTGGCCCGGCACCACCGTAAACTGTTCGGGCCGCAAACCCTCGACCTGCAGCATGGCGAGCATTTCGGTGTAGCGTCCCATCGGCGACAGGACGACCCGCTTGCCCACCAGGTCCGTGGGCGTCGCGATATGGCTGTCCGCGCGCACCATCAGGACGAAAGGCGAGTGCTGGAAAATGGCCGCCAGGGCGACAAACGGGCGGCCGTTGAGCCGGTCCGTGAGCACGCCCGAGGGGCCGATGCCATATTGCGCCCGCCCCGTGTCCACTTCCGTGCTCGGCAGCCGGTCGCTGCTGCCGGTCCGCAACTCCACCTCCAGGTTGGCTTCCTTGAAATAGCCCTGGCTGATCGCGGCATAAACCCCGGCAAACTGGAACTGGTGCGTGTAGGGCAGCTGCAGCACCACGTGCTCCGGCGCCCCGGCCCCGCGACCCACGGACGGCACCGCGGCCAGGACGGCCGCGGCCAGTCCGCGCACAAACCGAGGGTTGAGGAAACGGAGGGTCATGGGGCGCGGCCGGATGGTCCGTGATAGCACTGTCCGACCCGGGGCTTGTCAGCAAAAAATCCCCCGGCACAGGCCGGAACCGGGGCCGGCGACACACCGCGAAGAGATTCGCCATAATATTACGGGGCCGGCTGACTTGGCGCATGTCCCACTCCCTCCGTTCCGCCCGGCCCGCCGACCTCCCCATCGTCCTCGGACTCATCCGCGCCCTCGCCGATTACGAGAAGCTCACCCACGAGGTCGTGGCCACCGAGAAGCGCCTGCGCGCATCGCTTTTCCCCGCCGACGGCGCGAGGCCCGACGCCCATTGCGTCATCGCGGAAGCCGGCGGTGCGCCCGCGGGCTTCGCGCTTTATTTTTTCAACTACTCGACTTTCCTCGCGCGCCCCGGCCTCTACCTCGAGGACCTGTTCGTGAAGCCCGAGTTCCGCGGACAGGGCCTCGGCAAGGCGCTGCTGCTGCACCTCGCAAAGCTCGCGAACGACCGCGGCTGCGGCCGCATGGAATGGGCCGTGCTCGACTGGAACAAACCCGCCATTGAATTTTATGAATCGCTCGGCGCGAAACGCCTGAAGGAATGGCAGATCTGCCGGCTGACCGGGCCGTCCCTCGCGCAGTATGCGTGAGGCGAGTGCGGAATTTGGAAGGCGGATTGCGGAACAAGCGCCGGTTCCCTGCGATGGCAGCGGGGCTAGCGACCAACCGGAACAGTGCGAAACCTCTCGCATCCGCGAATGGCGCCGGACATTCCGCACTCCGGATTCCGCAATCCGCACCTCTCATGAAATTCTACTGGGTCGACGCGTTCACGAGCCGGGCCTTCGGGGGCAACCCGGCCGGCGTCGTTCCACTGGAGCGCTGGCCCGACGACGCGCTCATGCAGCGCATCGCGTTCGAGCATGGCCTCGCCGAGACGGCCTTCTTCGTGCGCACCGGGCCCGCGCGCTTCCAGCTGCGCTGGTTCACGCCCGCCATCGAGGTGGAGCTGTGCGGCCATGCCACGCTCGCGACGGCCTTCACGCTGTTTCATCACCTGGGCCAGGCCGGCGATACCGTCACCTTCGACTCGCGCAGCGGGCTGTTGACCGTGACGCGCCGCGGCGACCGGCTCGAACTGGATTTCCCCTCGCTGCCGCCCGTGCCGGCCGCACCCAGCGCCGCCCTCGCGCAAGCCTTGGGGCTGATGCCGCTCGCATTCCTGCAATCGAAAGTCCGGTGGCTGTGCGTGTATGCCGCGGCTGACGATGTTCTCACCCTGCGACCCGACCATGCGTTGCTGGCCAAAATCGTTCCCGGCCGCATCACCGTCACGGCGCCGGGGGCCGACTGCGATTTCGTCTCCCGGAGTTTTATTCCCGAGGCCGGCATCCCGGAGGACCCCGTGACCGGTTCCGCGCATTGCTCGCTCGTGCCCTATTGGGCGGGCGTGCGCGGCCAGACCAAATTCCACGCCCGCCAGGTCTCGGCCCGCGGCGGGGAGCTCTGGTGCGAACTGTCCGGTGATCGCGTAAAAATTGCCGGCCACGCCGTGCTCTATATGAAGGGCGAAATCGAAGCCTGAACCATGCACCTCTCCGTCCTCCTCGCCTTCGCCGCCGCCCTCGCCATCGCCGTCGCCATTCCCGGCCCGGGCATCTTTGCGGTGGTGTCCTGCGCGCTCGGCCGCGGCTTCCGGGAAGCCCTCGCGCTGATCGCCGGTATCATTGTCGGCGACCTCGTCTACTTCACGCTCGCGGTGCTGGGCCTCGCGGCGCTTGCGCGTTCAATGGGCGAATTCTTCATCGTCATCAAGCTGGCCGGCGCGGCCTATCTCATCTGGCTGGGCGTGAAACTCTGGCGCCAGCCGCCGGTGCCGATGGCCGCCGGAGGCGACATGCGGCCGCCGCGTGGTTTCCGGCGCAGCATGGCGGGCGGCTTGGTCGTCACGATTAGCAACCCGAAGACCATCGCGTTCTATGCCGGGTTGCTGCCGACCTTCGTCGACTTGGAAAGACTTTCGGCCGGCGATGCCCTCGCGATGGGCCTCACGGTGGTGCTGATTGTCGGGCTCATCCCCGCCGCGTATGCGCTCGCCGCCTCCGCCAGCCGGCGCTTCCTCGGCCGTCCTTCCCGCCTGAAGATCATGAACCGCACGGCGGGCACGATGATGATCGGGACGGGCGTGACCGTGGCCGTGCGCTAGCCGCGGCGGATGCCGCGCGTCCCGCTTTCGGGAAAATTGTTATGGTCGAAGCGACGGTTGACAGTGACTGTACCGGTTTCAATCTGTGCCGGCTGCTGCTACTGGCTGGATAACTGTTCCGGTATAGTCGCGGCCCAAGCCCAACTGCCATGATCGAAACCGCCGCCCCTTCCGCCACCCCCGCCCGGATCCCCGCCCCGGCCGCGAACCGCCCGCTCTACGTCGAGCTGGCGGATTCCCTCCAGTCGCTCGTCGAGCAGGGCACGCTCCGCCCCGGCCACCGCGTGCCGTCGGTCCGCATCATGTCGCGGCAGCGCGACGTCAGCATCGCGACCGTGCTCCAAGCCTACACCGTTTTGGAAAACCGCGGCTACCTCGAGGCCCGGCCACAGTCGGGTTATTATGTCCGCCCGCGCCCGCCGAGCCTGGCGCCCGAGCCGCGCATGGCGAAGCCGATGGCCAAGCCCTCCTATGTCGGCGTGAACGACCTGACGGCCGAGGTGCTTGAGTACGCGCACCACGCGGATTACGTGCCGTTCGGCTCGGCCTGCCCGCACCACAGCCTTTTCCCGGCGAAGAAGCTCGCCCGCATCCTTGGGTCGGTCGCCCGGCGCGATCCGCCGCTGTTGGTACGTTCCAGCCTCAACCACGGCTACGAGCCGCTGACGCGCGAGATTTCGCGGCGCTACCTGCAGGCCGGCGTGCCGCTGGCGCACGACGAGCTCGTCATCACCACGGGCTGCACCGAGGCGCTCAACCTCTGCCTGCGCGCGGTCGCCAAGCCCGGCGACACCGTCGCGATCGAGACGCCCGCGTACTTCGGCTTCCTGGAAATCATCCAGAGCCTCAACCTGCGGATCCTCGAAATCCCGACCTCGACCCGCGAGGGCATCTGCCTCGACGAGCTGCGCACGGCCATCGAGCAGAACGACGTCAAGGCCGTCATGATCATGCCGACCTTCCACAATCCCATCGGCTCGCTCATGCCGGACGAGAAGAAGCAGAAGCTCTACGACCTGCTCTGCGAGTACGACCTGCCCGCGATCGAGGACGACATCTACGGCGACACGCACTTCGGCGACGTCCGGCCCAAGCCGCTCAAGGCCTGGGACAAGGACGGCCGCGTGATGCTGTGCTCGTCGTTCGGCAAGACGCTCGCCCCCGGCTTCCACATCGGCTGGAGCGCGCCGGGCCGCTACCTCGAGCGCGTGCGCCGGCTGAAGTTCACCAACACGATGGGCACGCCGCTCGTGCTGCAGAAGGCGCTCGCGGAATTCCTGCGCGACGGCGGCTACGACCACCACCTGCGCTCGCTGCGGCGCGCCTACCACCAGCACCTGCACCTCTTCACGCAGGGCATGCTGAAGCATTTCCCGGAGGGCACGCGCTACAGCCGGCCGCAGGGCGGCAACTTCATCTGGGTCGAGCTGCCGGCCAAGGTCGACACGCTCCGGCTGCGCAAGGACGCGCTGAAGCACAAGATCAACACCGCGCCCGGCAGCCTCTTCTCGGTGAAGGACCGCTACCGGCACTGCCTGCGGCTCAGCTGCGGCTATGGCTGGGATCGCCGGATCGAAGCCGGCGTAGAGACGATCGGGATGCTCGCGGCCGAGCAAGGGCCTCCCGCGCCCCGGGTTCCCCTAGCGTTTCAGGCCGGAAGTTGATGGTGTCGGGACGACGTCACTCCCTCGTCATACCGGC
>CAYZSN010000118.1:0-8877 GCA_964481095.1 uncultured Oleiharenicola sp.
CACCGGCACGCCGAGCGCGCGGTAGTTGCGCGCAATCCAGCGCTCCTGCTTCGGGCAGCCGAAGGAAATGATCAGGATGTCGGGCTCGGCCGCGCGGATGCGGCACACGAGCGCCTCGTGGTCCATCGCCTCGAGCTCGCAGCGCGGCGGCGAATACTGGCCGGCGAGCTGCAGGTCGGGATACCGCTGCTCGAGCCGGCGGCACGCCTCGGCGTTGGCCTCCGGCGTCGCGCCGAGGAGGTAGACGCGGTGGCCCTTGCGCGCGGCCTGCTCGAGCAGGCGCGGCGTGAGGTCCGCGCCCGCGACGCGTTCCGGCAGCGGGTTGCCGAGCCAGCGCGAGGCCCACACGAGCGGCTGCCCGTCGCACAGCACGAGGTCGGCCTCGCACAGGATGCGGTGCAGCTCGGGATTCGTCTGCGCCTGCACGAGGAAGTCCACGTTCGGCGTGACGACGTAGTGCGGGCGCCCGCTCTCCACCATCGCGGCGATGCGCGCGAGCGCCTCGTCCATCGTGACGACGTCGAGCGGGATGCCGAGGATGCAGACCGGCCAGCGGGCGGCGGGGGCGAAATCGGCGGAGCGGGAAAAATCAGCGGCGGCGGGCGCGGCGCCGGGGCGGAGGGAATTCAACATGCCGCGATCCTACCGGCGGCATCCTCCGGGGATTATCGGGACAAAGACTGCTTTGCCCGGGGTTCGGACGATAAAGGCCCGGGGGTTTCGACCCCTCGGGAAATCTACTTGGGGTGATAATTCACCCACGGGCAGGTGCTCACCCACTCCCGGCATCGGAGACTTCCGCATACTTTGCTGGCAGAAGCTCCGATGCCTGCTGCCAACATTCATCCAGCCTATCCGCTTTCGCCTCTGCAGCAGGGCCTGCTGGCGCATTCGTCGGGCAATTTTTCCGACGGCGTGGACGTGGTGCAGATCGTGATGCACCTGGCCGAGCCGCTGCTGGCCGCCGCCTTCGCGCAAAGCTGGCGGTGGCTGGCGCGGCGCCACGCGATCCTGCGCACGACCTTCGATGGCGGCGACGCGGGGCGGGCGCCGTCGCAACAGGTGCACGGCGACGCCGCGGTGGATTTCACGTGGGACGACTGGCGCGGCGTGGACGCCGGGGTCCGCGGGGAAAAATGGGACCGCCTGCTGGCCGCCGACCGGGCCCGCGGGGCCGATCCGGCCGGGCTCGCGCCCTGGCGCGTCACGGTGGTGCAGTTCGCCACCCATGACTACCGGGTGCTCTTCACCTTCCATCACCTCCTGCTCGACGCGCGGGCGCTGCTCGTCCTCCTGCCGGAGCTCTTCGCCGCGCATGAGGCGTACCGGGCCGGCTGCGAACCCGTCGCGGGCGAGGTGCGGCCCTATCGCGACTACATCGACTGGCTGCAGGGCCGCGAGGCCGCGGCGTCGCTCCAATACTGGCGGGAAAGCCTCGCGGGGTTCCACACGCCGACCCCGCTGCCGCTCGCGCGCCACGGCGGCCGCGCCGGGCTCCCCGCCGGGGCGGGCGCGCACCACCGGACGCTGGAGCGCGAGGCGGAGCGGACCGCCGCGCGGGGAAAATTCGCCCGCGCCAACGAGGTCACGATGAACACGCTCGTGCAGGGCGCGTGGGCGCTGCTGCTCGGGCGCTGCAGCGGCGAGGCGGAAGTGGTCTTCGGCGCCGTGCGCGCCTGCCGGCACGCGTCGGTGCCCGGCGCGGAAAAACTTGTCGGCCCGCTCATCAACACCGTCCCGCTGCGCGTCGCGCTGACGCCCGGCGTGCGCGTGGCCGAGTGGCTGCGCGCGCTGCGCCGGCAATGGACGGGGATGCGGCCGCACGAGCACACCGCCCTTTCGGACCTCCGGCCCTGGACCGACGTCCCGGCCGGCACGCCGCTGTTCGAGACCGTCGTCAGCTACCAGGAACCCGCGTGGGACGACGCCCTCGCCGCCCTCGGCGGCGCGTGGACCCACCGCCGCTTCGAGGTGCACAACCAGCTCAACCACCCGCTCGCCCTCGACGCCGCCGGCGGCGCGAGCCTGCAGCTGCGCCTTTCGTACGACCCCGCGCATTTCAGCGCCGCGAGCATCGACCGCATGCTCGGGCATTGCGTGACCCTGCTCGAGGGCATGGCCGCCTATCCCGACCGGTTCCTCGCGAACCTGCCGCTGCTGAGCGCCGAGGACGAGGCGCTGCTGCTGAAGCAGTGGAGCTCGACGCCGGCGGACTTTGGCGAACCGGCTTGCGTGCAGGAGCAATTTGCCCGCATCGCCGCCACGCAGCCTGAGGCGCTGGCCGTGAGTGACGGGCAGCGTTCGCTCACCTATGCGGAGCTGGACCGCCAGGCCGCGAGCCTCGCCGCCCGCCTGCGACTTTTCGGCGCCGCGCCCGGCGCCGTGATCGGGGTTTGCGTGCATCCGTCCGCGGACCTCGTGGTCGCCCTGCTCGCCGTGCTCAAGGCCGGCTGCGCCTACCTGCCGATGGATCCCGCCTACCCCGCGGAGCGCCTCGCCCTGATGGTGGGCGACGCCGGCATCCGGTTGCTCGTGACCGAACGGAAATTTTCCCCGCTGTTTGCCGACGCCGGCGCGCGCCTCGTGCTCCTGGACGACGCGCCCGGCCCCGAAGCGGACATGCCGGCCGCCGCCGTCCCCGCCGCGCCCGAGTCCGCCGCCTACCTGATCTACACCTCGGGCTCCACCGGCCTGCCGAAGGGCGTGACGATCAAACACCGCAGCCTCGCCAACCTCGTCGCGTGGCACCGGCAGGCATATGCCGTGAGCCCGGCGGACCGCGCCACGCAGCTCGCCAGCCCGGCCTTCGACGCCTGTGTGTGGGAGCTGTGGCCCTACCTCACCGCGGGCGCCAGCATCCATGTGCCCGACGCCGAAACCCGCGTGTCGCCCGGCCGGCTGGTGCGCTGGCTCGCCGACCGCCGCATCACCCTGGCCTTCATCCCCACGCCGCTGGCGGAGGCCCTGCTTGATGAAACCTGGCCGGCGGAGACCGCCTTGCGCGCGATCCTCACCGGCGGCGACCGGCTGCGGCGCTGGCCGGGCAGCCGCCTGCCCTGCGCGCTCTTCAACCATTATGGCCCGACCGAAAGCACCGTCGTGGCCACGTGCTCGCTCGTGCCCGCGGAACCCGACGGCTATGCCGCCCCGGCGATCGGGCGGCCGATCGCCAACACCGAGGCCTACGTGCGCGACGCCCACCGCCAGCTCGTGCCGGTCGGCGTGCAGGGCGAACTTTACCTCGGCGGCGCGGGCCTCGCCGACGGCTACCATGGCCGCCCGGGGCTGACCGCGGAGAAATTCGTCTCGGCCCCGTTCGCCCGCGACCGGAACCTCTACCGCACCGGCGACCTCGTCCGCTGGCGCGACGACGGCCAGCTGGACTACCTCGGCCGCCTCGACCAGCAGGTGAAGATCCGCGGCCACCGGATCGAGCCCGCCGAGGTCGAGGCCGCGCTCAACGTCCATCCCGCCGTGCGCGAAAGCCTCGTGGTGGCCCGCGACGACGCCCGCGGCCAGCCGCAACTCGTCGCTTACTATATCCCGCAGCCCGGCCAGGAGGCGCCGGCCCCCGCCGCGCTCGCGGCCGCGCTGCACCGCCGGCTGCCCGCCTACATGGTGCCCGTGGCCTACGTGCCGCTGGAAACCTGGCCGCTCAGCCTCCACGGCAAGCTCGACCGCAACCGGTTGCCCGCGCCCGCCGCCCCCGGCTGCGCCGCGCCGCAGGCCGTCGCCCCGCGCCCCGGCCTCGAGAGCACCATCGCCGCCGTCTGGCGCGAAGTCCTCGGCTGCGCGGCGCCCGGCGCCTACGACGATTTTTTTGCGCTGGGCGGACACTCGCTCCGCGCCGCGCAGGTCGTCGCCCGCCTCAACGCCACGCTGCCGGCCGCGCTCACCGTCCGGCACCTCTTCGAACATTCCACCGTCGCCGGCCTCGCCACGTGCATCGAGCAGGCCGCGCGTCCCGCCGCCCAACCCGTCCCGCCGGCCGAGGCGGAACTGGCCGTGCAACCCTGAGATGACCACGCCCGCCGCCACCGTCCCGCCCCTCCTCCCCGTCCCGGATGCGAATCCCGGCGTCGAATTCCTCCCGGCTTCGCCGCAGCAGGAACAGCTGTGGGCCCTGCTGCAGAAGTTCCCCGACCGCCCGCTGGGCAACCACCCGCTCGCCCTCAACATCGAGGGGCCGCTCGACGCCGCGCTGCTCGTCCACGCGCTGAACGACGTGGTGCGGCGCCACGACATCCTGCGCACGAGCCTCGATTTCACCGCGGGCCGGCTCGGCCAGGTGGTGGCCCCGGCCCTCCAGGTGCCGGTGCCGGTCGTCGACCTCCGCCTCCTCGCCCCCGGCGTGCGCGAGGCCCAGGCGTTCCGGCTCGCCCGCGAGGACGCCGCGCGGCCGTTCGATCCGCGCCGGCTGCCGCTGCTGCGGGCCCAGCTTTTCCTCCTCGAGCAAACCCGGCACATCCTCGTGCTCACGCTGCACCGCGGGATCTTCGACCACGAATCGCCGGGCATCCTCCTGCGCGAACTGGCGGCCTGCTACGAGGCCCGGCGCTGCGGCGGCGCGCCCGATCTGCCCCCGCTGCCGCGGCAATACGCCGATTACGCGCGCAGCGCCGGCGACCCGCCGTCGGCGGCCGCCCTCGCGTGGTGGCTGGCGAAGTTCGCCGGCGAGCCGCCGCCGCTCCACCTGCCCGGCGACCGTTCGCGCTCCGGGATGCGGGGCGGCAGCAGCCGCGTCGAAAAAATCGAGCTGCCCGCCGGCCTGTGCTGCTCCGTCGGCATCCTCGCGCACCGCGAGGGCACCAACGCGTTCACCATCCTCCTCGCGGCCTTCCAGGTCCTGCTCCATCGCTACACCAACCTCGACCGCTTCGTGATCGGCGTCGGCGCCTCCGACCGGCACCTGCCCGGCACCGAGAACCTGCTCGGCCCGTGCACGCGGCTCGTGCCGTGCCACGCGGACCTGTCCGGCCAGCCCGTTTTCCGCACGCTGCTCGAGCGGGTCCGCCAGGAAATGCTGGCGACCTACGCGCACGCCTCGCGGCTGTCGTTCGACAGCCTGCCCGGCCGCTACCGCAACCCCGGGCTGGCCTGCCCGGTGCAGTTCATCCACGAGCGCCGCGAGGCGGAGCTGGTGAACTGGCCCGGCCTGCGCCTGCAGGAGCTGGAGCTCGATTCCGGCGCGTGCGCCTGCGAGCTGTCGCTTCACCTCGTCGAGAGCGTCGGCCGGTGGAGCGTGCGCGCGGAATATTCCTCCGAGTCCTTTTCCCCGGCCTGCGTCCAGCAGCTCCTCGCCCATTTCAACGTGCTGCTGCAGGCCGCGGCGTCCGAGCCCGCGGCGCGGCTGGCGGAGCTGCCGCTGCTCACCGCGATCGAGCGCCGGCGCCTGCTCCACGAATGGAACAACACCCGCGTGGCCTACCCCCGCGACACCACGGTGCCCGAGCTCGTGGCCGCACGGGCCGAGGCGGGACCGGACGTCCCCGCGGTCGCCTGCGCGGGCCACCGCCTGACCTACCGCCAGATCGACCAGGGCTCCAACCGGCTCGGCCGCCACCTGCGCGCCGCCGGCATCCGGCCCGGCCGGCTCGTCGCGCTGTGCGTGGACCGCTCGCCGCCGCTCGCCGTGGCGGTGCTGGGCATCCTGAAGGCGGGCGGCGCCGTCTGCCTCTTCGACCCGTCGTTCCCGCCGTCCGCCCCGCAGGTCGAGTCCGTCCGGCCCGACCTGGTGCTGACCCAGGCCGCGCACCGCGGGCTGTTCAACGCCCACGCCGGGCGTCTCCTCCTGCTCGACGCCGAAGCCGCCGACATCAAGCGCGCGGATGAATCCGTGCTCGCGCCGCTCGTCGGCCCGGACGACCTGTGCTGGCTCGCCTGGAGTGCGGGCACCGGCGGCAAGCCCAAGGCCGTCGAGCTTTCCCACCGCGCGATCGTCAGCATGCTGCATGCGCGCTGCGGCCTGGGCGGGATCGGCGCGGCCGACGTCGTGTTCGGCGCGGCGCCCCTTCACTCCATCGACGCCGTGGCCGAGCTGCTGCTGCCGCTCGCCTTCGGCGGCCGCCTGGAACTGGCCGCCGCCGAGGAACTCGCCGACCCGGCCGCGCTCGCCGCGCGGCTCGCCGCCCGCGAGGCGACCTTCCTCCAGGCGACGCCGGCCCAGCTGGAGCGCCTGCTCACGACGGGCTGGACCGGCAGCAAATCGCTGCGCATCGACAGCAGCGGCGAACCGCTGGGCCGCGAGCTCGCCGACCGGCTGCTGGCGGGCTGCCGGGAATTGTGGAACACCTACGGCACCGCCGAGACCGCGGGCGCCTGCCTCGCGGCGCCGGTGACGGCCGGCGCGGCCGCGCCGCTCATCGGCCGCCCGTTTGGCAACGTGCAGATCCACCTGCTCGATTCCGCCCTGCAGCCCGTGCCGGTCGGCCTGCCCGGCGAGATTCATGTCGGCGGCGAAACGCTGGCCGCCGGCTACCGCGACGATCCCGCCGGCACCGCCGCGCGTTTCCCCGTCGATCCCTTCCGCCGCCTGCCCGGCGCGCGCCTGTTCCGCACCGGCGACCTCGCCTGCCGCCTCTCCACCGGTGAGATCGCGTACCTCGGCCGCCTCGACCAGCGCGCGCCGCGCCGTCCGCTCGCCGCGATCCCGCCGCGGCCCGCGGCCGCCAGCCGCCCGGCCGCCGCCCCGGATTCCCCCCCGGGCCTGCCGTCGGCCTTCCCCGCCTTTTCCCCGAGCGCGAGCTGACCCTCGCCCCGTCCTTCACCCGCCAAACCGAGCCGCCATGGAAACCGAAACCACCCTCCTTCCCGCCACGGACAATCCCGCCGCCGCCGCGACGCCCGCGGCCTCCGGCCAGCGCCGCCTTTGGTTTCTCGAGCAGATGGAGCCGGGCTCGCCGCTCTATAACATCCCGTACCTCATCCGCCTGTCCGGCCCGCTCGACGAGGGCGCCCTGCGGCGCGCGCTCAACACGATCGTGGCCCGCCACGAGTCGCTCCGCACCAACTTCGTGGCCGCGGGCTCCGAGCCGGTGCAGGTTGTCCGGCCCGCGGCCGGGCTGGCGCTGCCGGTGGTCGAGCTCACCTCGCTGGCGGAGACCGCGCGGCCCGCGGAACTGCAAAGGCTCGCCGCCGCCGAGGCGCGCGCGCCCTTCGACCTCGCCCGCGACCTGCCGGTGCGCGTCCGGTTGTTCCGCCTCTCCGCCACCGAGCACGCGCTCATGCTCGTGATGCACCACATCGCCTCCGACGGCTGGTCGATGGGCATCCTCTACCGCGAGCTCGGCCAGTGCTACGACGCCTACCTCCAGGGCCGCGAGCCGGCGCTGCCGGAGCTCCCGATCCAGTACGCCGATTTCGCCGCGTGGCAGCACGACCATCTGCAGGGCCCCACGCTCTCGCGGCTGACCCGTTACTGGAAGGACCGGATGGCCGGCGCGCCCGCCCTGCTCGAGCTGCCCGCCGACCACGCGCGCCCGCCGCTGCAATCGCACCGCGGCGACACGGCCAGCCTGCGCCTGTCGGCGCCGCTCGTCGGCCGCCTCAAGCAATTGTGCGCCAGCCACCGCGTGACCTTCTTCATGGCGCTGCTCGCGGGCTTCAAGGCCGTGCTGCACCGCTACACCGGCCAGACCGACCTCGTCGTCGGCTCGCCGCTGGCCGGGCGCGACAGCGCCGAGACCGAGGGCGTGGTGGGTTTCTTCATCAACACCATCCTCCTGCGCACCGACCTCGCCGGCGACCCGACGATCGCCGAGCTGCTGGCCCGCGTGCGCGAGGTGTCGCTCGGGGCGTTCGACCACCGCGAGATGCCGTACGAAAAACTCGTCGAGGAGCTGCAGCCGCAGCGCAACCTGAGCTTCGATCCGATCTGCCAGGTCTTCTTCGCCCTGCAGAACATGCCGACCACGGCGCTCCGCCTCGGCGAGCTCAAGCTCGCCATCGAGCCGGTCTACACGGGCACCGCCAAGTCCGACCTCACCGTCTGGGCCGCGGAGACCGGCGACGGCGGCCTCGAGGTCACCGCGGAATACGCGCTCGACCTTTTCACCGCGCCGACGATCCGGCGGTTCCTCGGGCACTTCGAAAGCGTGCTCGCGGGCATGGCCGACAATCCCGGCGCGCGGCTCTCCACCCTGCCGCTGCTCACCGCCGACGAGCGCAGCCTGATGCTCGGGGAGTGGAACGCGACCGAGACCCTTTACCCGCGTGAAAGCACGCTGCCCGCGCTGTTCGAACAGCAGGCCGCACAAACGCCGGACGCCACCGCGCTCGTGTTCAACGACCAGGAGCTCACCTACGCGGACCTGGACTCCCGCGCGGAGCAGCTCGCCGCGCAGCTGCGCAAGCAGGGCGTCGGCCCCGACGTGCTCGTCGGCATCTGCATGGAACGCTCGCTGGACATGATGACCGGGCTGCTCGCCATCCACAAGGCCGGCGGCGCCTACGTGCCGCTCGACCCGGTTTATCCCAAGGAACGCATCGCCTTCATGCTGCAGGACTCGGGCGCGCGCGTGCTGCTCACCCAGCTCAGCCTGTTGCCGAAGCTGCCACCGCACCAGGCCACGGTGATCTGCGTCGATGCGCCGCCGCCGGTCAACGGCGTCCACCCGGAGTCCCGCACGCCCTTCGGCGCGGTCCGGCCCGAGCACCTCGCCTACGTCCTCTACACCTCCGGCTCCACCGGCAACCCGAAGGGCGTAATGGTCACGCACCAGAACGTGGTGAATTTCTTCGCCGGCATGGACCAGGTCCTCGAGCAGCCCGCCGGCACCCCGCCGGGCGTGTGGCTCGCCGTCACGAGCATCTCCTTCGACATCTCCGTGCTGGAGCTTTTCTGGACGCTCACGCGCGGCTTCAAGGTGGTGCTGCTCG
>CAYZSN010000119.1:0-8915 GCA_964481095.1 uncultured Oleiharenicola sp.
ACGCGGTCTGCCTGCTCGACTACCGGCTCGACGAGGGCAAGGACGGCCTGGCGCTCCTCAAGGAGGCGCGGTCGGCCGGCAACACCACGCCCACGATCTTCCTCACGGCCGAGACCGATCCCGCGCTCGACGAGGCGGCGCTGCAGGCGGGGGCGATGGACTTTCTGGTCAAATCCGAGTTCACGCCGCGCATGCTCGCGCGCTCCGTGCGCTACGCGCGGAAACTGGGCGACACGCTGCAGCAGCTCCAGGAGCTGGCCACGCGCGACGCGCTGACCGGCCTGAAGAACCGGCGCGAGTTCGAGCGCCTGATGGCCGAGGAATGGCAGCGCTCCGCCCGCTTCCAGCGCGCCTTCGCCCTGGTCGTGTGCGACATCGACCATTTCAAGAAGGTCAACGACACCTACGGCCATGCCGCCGGCGACATCGTGCTCAAGCACGTCGCGAGCCTGCTCGGCGGCCAGCTGCGCACGGTCGACCACCTGGCGCGCGTCGGCGGCGAGGAATTCGCCATCATCATGGTCGAGACGAACCGCGACGAGGCGGTGCAGACCATCCAGCGCCTGCTGGTGCTGCTGGCCGAATCCCCCTGCGCGCTGCCCGGGCTGCCGGAGCCGATCACGGTCACGCTCAGTGCGGGCCTGGCGATGATGCCCGACGACGGGGAAACGACGCCGACCCTCTTCGAGGCGGCCGACAAGGCGTTGTACACCGCCAAGCGCACAGGCCGCAACCGGCTCGTCACCGCCAGCGGTCGCGCCGCGGTCAAATCCTGACGGTCGTCGTCGGGACCATGATCCGCAGGCTGCGCGGCCGGATCGTGATTTCCAGGCGCGACACCTCCGCCCGCGGTTCGCCGTCGGTGTGGATCCAACCCGGCTTCTCCCGCTCGAGCGTGAAGGTGGAACCCTGCCAGCGGCGGACGCTGGCCACGCGGTGCAGCGAGCCGCTGAACAGGCGGTAGAGCAGCGGCACGGCGTTGTACAGGCGCACGCGCGGCACGGCGGTGACGTCGAGCAGGCCGTCGCGGACCGAGGCCTCGGGCGCGATCAGCGCGTTGTTGCCGTACTGGGAGGAGTTGGTGATCGCCAGCGTGAAGGCCTCGATCGCGTCCTTGCCGCCCGCGTGGTGGAGGATGTAGTGCTCGGGCCGGTAGCTGCGCCATACATCGATGCCCGTGCGCAGGTAACCGTTGAAGCCCCGCGAGGTCAGCGTGGCGAAGCGGCTCGCGATCAGCGATTCGAAACCGGTGCCCGCCGCGCAGAAGAACGGGTCGCGGTTCACCATGCCCGTGTCGATGGCGATGGGCCGGCCCTCGAGGAGATGGGGGAAGGCCTTCCGGCCGTACTTGATGCCGAGGTGCCGGCCGAGGCCGTTGCCCGAGCCGCAGGGAATGAGCCCGAAGCACGCTGGCGTGTCCACCAGCGCGCTGGCGACCTCGTTCATCGTGCCGTCGCCGCCGATTGCCACGACCAGGGCGCAGCCTTCATCCACCGCCTTGCGCGCGAGCTCGGTGGCATGGCGCGGCCGCTCGGTCGGGATGACGGTGGCGTCCCAGCCATGCCGGGCGATGAATTCCCGGGCCCGGTCGCGGAGGTGCGGATTGCGGCGGTTGCTGCCGGAGTGGGGATTGAAGATGAACCGGGCTTTCAAGCGAGGGTCGGTGGAGACAAGCCGTGGATGCGCCGGATTGCACGGATTTTGTTGTGACGATTCCGATACGTCCGAGCCGTTGTGCCTCATAAATCGGCTTTGCGGTGGGGGTAGCGCGTGGTTGCATCGGGGACCGTGTCACGCGTCATCCATGTCCTCACCGGTTGCACCGCCGTCGGCAAGACCGAGCTGGCCCTGCAGTGGGCGGAGGCGCGCGGCGCCGAGATCGTGTCCTGCGACTCGCTGCTGTTCTACCGCGGGGCCGACATCGGCACCGCCAAGCCGACCCCGGCGGAACGGCGGCGCGTGCCGCACCACCTGATCGACATCCGCGCCATCACGGACCGGATGGATGTAACGTATTATATTACAAAAGCCCGGGCGGCGATCGAGGACCTCGGCCGGCGGGGCAAGGAGGTGCTCGTGGTCGGCGGCAGCGGATTCTACCTCAAGGCCTTTTTCGCGCCGGTGGCGGACGAGGTGGACGTGCCGCCGGCGACGCGCGAGGCCGTGCGCCGGAGACTGGAGCAGGAGGGCCTCCCCGCGCTGGTGGTTGAGCTGGAGCGGCGAAATCCCGCCGGGCTGGGGGGGCTCGACGTGAAGAATCCCCGGCGCGTCACCCGCGCGCTCGAGCGCAGCCTGGCCTCGGGCCGCACGCTGGCCGAATTGCAGGCCGACTTCGCCGCGCAACCGGCGCCGTTCGCGGCCTGGGACGTGCGGCTGTGCGAACTCGTGCGCGAGCCGGCCGACCTCGAGGCCCGCATCACGCAACGCGTGGCGACGATGCTGGCGGCCGGACTGGTGGAGGAAGTGCGCGGGCTGCTGGCGGCGGGGCTCGCGCAAAACCCGAGCGCGGCGAGCGCCATCGGCTATCGCGAAACGATCGATTTTCTCGAGGGCCGCATGGCCGAGAAGGATCTCGCCGGGACCATCGCGCAAAACACGCGCAGCCTGGTGAAGAAGCAGCGCACCTGGTTCAAGACCCAGCTGCCGGCGCACCGGGCGGTGGCCGCGGCGTCAGCCGGGGTGGACGATCTCTTTGCGGCGCCAGTTTAGCCAGAGCGTGATCACGGGCGAGGCCACGATGCCGATCAGCAGGTAGAAGCCGCCGATGGTCACCGGCAGGCCGGTCGGCCCCATGCTCCAGCGGAACGTCCGGGCCATGGTGCGAATTTCCTGCTCCGACTGCCCGGCGGCGCGCATCGTGGCGAAGCGCCATTCAAGGTAGAGGTCGGGGTACTCGGGATTGACGAAGCGCAGGTAGAGGTTGAAGGCGATGTAGAAGCCCATCGCCGCGACGAGGCTGGCGAACGCGCCGTGCAGCACGCCCTGCCAGACCGGCAGCCAGTAGCGGTTGTCGTCGTGGAGCCGGTGGTGCAGCAGGCGCCACAGCGCGAGGATGAGGATGAGCTCGGTGACCCATTCCGTGTACCGGCTGGCGCCGAAGTGCTTCGTCTGGACGCCGAGGAGATGGCAGACGAGGAGCCACGCGCTCATGCCGGCGGCGGCGATCAGCCCGTATTTCAGGCCGGGGGCGAGGACGGAGGTCTGGGTGGCGGGCGTGGTCAAGCGAAGCATCCCAGTGAAGAACCCCGGCGGGATTCGTCGATGGAAATATTGCCCCGCGAGCGGGTGGCGAAACCGGTGGGGCGCGGACTGCGTTCCGCGCCGCGGCGGCGAGCAGCCTTACGGCAGTTCAATCGCGTACCGCTGCAGCGAGCTGCCTTCGAGGCGGTGCAGCGCCGTGATCGAGGTGTGGAGCGCGACCCTGGCCTGCAATTCGGCGATGCGGGCGGTCTCGAGATCATCCTGCGCTTCCAGCACGCGGCGGCTGGTGGACAGGCCGGCGTCGAACTTGGCCTTTTCCAGCTCGTACTGTTTCTGGCTCAGGGAGGAGGCGAGGGTGGCGATCTTCACGCTCTCAAGGTTGGCCTCGACCGAGCGCACGGCGGAGCGGACCTCCACGGCGATGTTCTGCTCGAGCTGGCGCAGGCGGGTTTGCTCGCGGTTGAGGACGGCGAGGCTCTGGCGCACGCGGGCGCGCTCGGCGCCCCGGCCGATCGGGTAGTTGAAGGAGAAATCCACCTGCCAGGAATGGTTCTGGCGGTCGAAGGCGTCGCCATAGGCGTCCGACCCGCTGCTGTTGGTGCCGTTGAGCCCCACCGCGCCGCCGACGGTGAGGTCGGGCCGGGAGGCGTCCTTCGCGACCACGAGGTCGAGGCGGTACTGTTCGATCGCGGCCTCGGACGAAAGGAAATCGGGCTGGTTCTGCTTCGCCAGCTGGAAGGACGAGGCGAAGACCGGCGTGGCGTCGGAAACCTCGTTGAACTGCACCGTGCCGACGGGGGCATCGAGCTCGAACTGGCCGATCAGGGCGAGCAGGGCGTCCTGGCTGTCTCTGGCCTGCTGCTCGGCGAGGATCACGCCACGGCGGGCGTTGGCGACGCCGACCTCGGCGGTCAGCACGTCGAGGTCGGTGGCGACGCCGGTTGCGCGGCGCGTCTTGGCCTCGTCGTAGAGGCGCTGGGCGAGGGCGAGGGAGAAGTTGCGCACGTTGAGCTGCTCGCGCGCGTAGGCGAGGTTGAAGTAGGCGTTCTCGGTGGACTGGATCACGTCGAGGACCTGCGCCTTGTAGTCGAGGTTGGCGCGGTTGAAGCCGATCTTCGCGCGGTCGACGACCGCATGGTTGGCATACCCGAAGCCGCGCAGCAACGACTGGCGGATGCTGAGCGTCAGGTCGGCGTCATAGGCGGGGTTCAGCGTGAGCGCGGGGTTGAGGGAGGTGCGGTCGAGCTCGCTGCTGGCACTGAGGGTGGTGCCGGTGTAGAGCTGCTGCGTCACGCCCACGCGGAGGTCGCGCGTGTTGCTGGACGCGATGCCGGTCGGGCCGACGCTGCCGTTCTTGACGCCGCCGGTGCTGCCGGTCACGGACAGCTGCGTTTCATACGCGCCCTTGGCGACGTCGATGGCGTCCTTGGCGATCTGCGGCGCGTAGCGGCCGATCGCGAGGTCGAAATTCTTCGCGACGGCGCGCTTGATGGCTTCGTCCAGCGTGAGCGCGGGCGCGGCTGCGGCGGGCGCCGGGGCCGCGTCCTGGGCGGGCAGGCGGACGGCAAGGAGGAGGCCGGCGCTGAGGACGGCGGCGAGGCGGCGGAACGAATGGCTCATGGTTAAGTTGTGCTGGGACAAGAACACCGGATTGGGCGAAAAGTTTAAGCTTTTTGTGACGGCGGGCGCACGAAAAAGTTTCGAGACAAAAAAGCCACCGCGGGGGACGGTGGCAGTGTGGCTGTGGCCGGGTGGTGTTTAGGCGGGATAAACGGCGGGCTCAGGGGGTGGCTTCGGCGCTGGAACTCGTCTTCTTGAGCTCCTCGTCCACCATTGCGCCCAGCACGGAGTTCTCGCCGTTGTTCGCGAGCAGCGCGGCGAACTGGGCCTGGACTTCACCGTAGCGGGGATTGGCCGGCGTGAGGTCGGGCAATTTCCGTTCCTGCGCGAATACGAAGAGGCCCTGGCCTTCCTCGGTGGCGATCATGTCGGAGACCTGGCCGGGCTCGAGCTGCAGCAGCGCCGAAAGGGCGTTGCGCGGGAAATCCTGCGGCGCGGCGCGGAGGGTGAAGTTGGCGTAGCTCTTGACGTCGATCTTCTCGGCGGCGGCCTTGGCCGCGAAACCCGTGGGCGTCTTGGCGGCGGCCTGAAGCGCGGCCTTGAGGGCCTGGCCGCGTTCGATGAAGAGGCGGCGTTTTTCCGATTCCTTGTAGTCGGCGGCCACGCGGTCGCGCACCTCGGCGAAGCTCGGCGTGTAGCCCGGCAGGTTTTCGTTCCAGAGGAGGACGATGAAGCCGTCGGGGCTGGCGAGCGGGTCGGAGAAGAAGCGCTCCTGGTTCAGGCGCGAGATCGGGGCGGCGTAGTTCGCGAGCCACGGCTTGTCGGCGGGCGGGTTGGCCGGCGCGAAGGGCGCCAGCGGGGCCGGCGTGCGGTGCTGGGCCGCGAGGAAGCTGGCCAGCGCGGGCGAGTTGGCCGGCGCGGTGACGCGGTGCTCGTAGAGCGCGACCGTGAGCGCGTTGGCGGCCTCGGAGGCGAGGCGGCGGCTGACCGCCGTGTTGAGGGCGGCCTCCACCTGCGTGCGCACCTTGGGGAAATTATCGGCCGCGGGGGCGGTGGCGTCCTTCTTGGTGCCGTCGTCCGGCGCCGGGAAGCTGGCGAGGTTGGCGTTGTAGAAGGAGCGGAGCTCGGCCTCGGTCGCGGCCCGCGGCGGCGGGAAGTCCGCGGCCTTGAACTCGACCATGCTCAGGCGCGGGCGGGCCGGGACCTCGTAGCGGAAGGCGTTGTCGGCCTGGAATTTTTTCAGGGTGTCATCGGACGGCGTGATCGCCGGGTTGAACGACGCGTAGTCGAGCGAGGCGATCTGCACGGTCCAGGTGGAGTCGACGCGGGTGAGCTGGAGCTTGACGTCGACCGCCTGCACATAGCCGGGCCCGCCCAGGAGCTTGGCGAGGTCGGCGAGGCGGGCGTCGTCGCGCAGCACGCGGTTGACGTCGGCGGTCGTGGCGCCGGCGGCGCCGCCCTTCAGCGAGTCGGCGAAGCGGGTGTAGGCGGACTGGTCAAACTGGCCGGATTCGTTCTGGAAGGCGCGAAGGGTGGGGACGAACTGGGCCACCCGTTCCGGGGTCGCGACCGGGAGGTGAAGCTGGTCGGCGAGGGCGAGGCCGGCCACGCGCTGCAGCGCATACTGCTGGATTTGGGCGCTGACCGGGCCCTGGTAGCCGTAACGCAGGTACGCGCTCAGCTCGCCGTCGCCGTTGACGCGGCGCATCTGGTCGGCGTTGTCGAGGTTGACGCTGAAGAAGGGGCGCTCGAGGGCCTTGATGCTGTTGCCGTGGCCGCCGCCGCCGGCGCTGTAGATGACCACCATCGGGAGGCCGATCGCGACCAGCACGATGAGGAAGACGAGGCGGAAGTGCTTCTGAAAGTACTTTTGAATCCAGGAAATCATGGGGGAAAGGGGCCCAAGGTTGGAAAGGTCCGGGTGCCTGTCAACAGGCGAACTGGGCCGGCAAAGCGGTGATTTCCCGTCGGTCACGGCCCCAAGGCGAGGCATGGGAATGTGTCTACACCTTCACGACGCCAGCCACGGCCGAACACCCGGGCGACCACATAAAAATGCTCCAGCATGCGGCGGTCAGCAAAGGCCAGTTGATCGTCCTCACGTTCACGTCCGAAGCGGCGACCTATGACCGCTACGTGGCCGACGCCAGGCGCGTGGTTTCCTCCTTCGCGTTCGATTGAATTCCGCCGGCGGGGAATGCCGAAGGAGCCGCGCGAGCCCGTTGATGCATGGCACGGCGAGCCTTGAACCGGGCTTGACGATTTTCCCGGGTGTGGCGTCCTGAAAGCCGCGCACGATGCACGGGATCGATTTCATCAAGGACCTCGCGGTGGTGATGCTGGTGGCCGGACTGGTGGGCTGGGCCTGCCACCGGATCGGCCTGTCGGCGGTGGTGGGTTTCCTCGTGGCCGGCATGGTCATCGGCCCGCACACGCCGCCGTTCTCGCTCGTGACGAGTATCGAGAGCATCGAGACGCTCGCGCAGGTCGGCCTGATCTTCCTGATGTTCTCGATCGGCATGGGCCTGAGCCTGCGCAAGCTCCGGCGGCTTGGCCTGTCGCTGGTGCTGGCGACGTTCATCGGCGCGATCGTGATGTACAACCTGACGCGCATCCTCGGGGCGGCGCTGGGCTGGAGCGCCGAGCACACCGCCTTCCTCGCGGGCATGCTCATGGTGTCGAGCTCGGCGATCATCAGCAAGGTGCTCCAGGACATCGGCGCCATGCACGAGAAGACCGGCCAGATGGCGCTCGGCGTGTCGGTGCTGGAGGACGTCGTGGCCATCGTGATGCTGGCGGTGCTCAATTCGTTCATCCACCTCGACGGGGCGCAGGCTTCGATCGGGGAAACGCTCGGCCTGCTGGGCGCGTTCGTCGCCCTGGCGGGCGTGGGCGGCATGCTGGTCGTGCCGTGGCTGCTGCGCCGGCTCAGCCTCAGCGCCGGCGAGGAGCTGCCGACCATCGTGGTGGCGGGGCTGCTGTTCGTCCTGGCCTTCCTCGCGCACCAGGCGGGCTTTTCCCTGGCCCTCGGCGCTTTCATGCTCGGCGCGATCGTGGCGGAAACGCCGCACAAGACGCAGGTCGGGCGCGCGTTCGAGGGCATGCGCGACGTGTTCAGCGCGGTCTTCTTCGTGTCCATCGGCATGCTGATCGACCTCAAGGCGGCGGCGGAATCCTGGCTGCTCATCCTGGGCATCACGGCCTTCGTCCTCGTCGCGCGGCCCATCGCCGTGACGCTGGGCATCCTCCTGATCGGCGGCTCCACGCGCGAATCGCTGCGCGTCGGCCTCTCGGTCACGGTCCTCGGCGAATTCTCCTTCATCATCGCCCAGCTCGGCGTGGCGGCGGGCCTGCCCCCGCGGTTCCAGGCGCTGGCGGTCGGCGTGTCGCTGCTCACGACGCTGGTCAGCCCGCTGGTGATGCGCCGGTCGGAGGCCATCAGCGACTGGATCGCCCGGCGGCAGCCGAAGTGGCTCGAGGACCTCGAGGGCTTCTATCACCGCTGGCTGGAGCGCCTGCAGCAGCGCGAGCGCAAGAGCATGCTCTGGCAGCTCAGCAAGAAGCGCTTCGTCCAGATCGGCGTGGAAGTGCTGGTGGTGACGGGCCTGTTTCTTTTTTCCGAGCAGATGTTCGGCCTCGTGCGCGACTATCTCCCGGTGAACAGCCGGTTTCCCAGCGGCGCGCAGATCGTCTTCTGGAGCGTGCTGCTGCTGGTCGCCCTCGCGCCGGTGGTTGCCATCTGGCGCAACGTCTCGGCGCTGTCCATGCTCTACGCCCAGGTGAGCACGCAGGGGCACCCCAAGGCCGCGAAGCTTGCGCCGGTGGTGGAGACGGGCCTGAAGATCGGCGCGGCGCTGCTGCTTTTCCTGTGGATGACCGCGTTGCTGCCCATCGAGGGCGCGGCGCGCTGGCTGCCGGCCGTGGCGCTGCTGGTGATCCTGCTCGGCTTCTTCTTCCTGCGCCGCCGGCTGATCTACTGGCACAGCATGCTGGAGGTGGAGCTCGAGGAGATCCTGACGCAGGGCGACCAGAAGTTCACCGGCACGACGGCGCCGTGGATGGCCGCGCACGCCGACTGGAACCTGACGCTCGGCGACTGCCTGCTGCCCGACCTGGCCGACGCGCGCGGCCGCACGCTCGGCGAGCTGGCATTG
>CAYZSN010000120.1:0-12075 GCA_964481095.1 uncultured Oleiharenicola sp.
CGGACCGGCTCGACGGCGCGCGGCTCGAGATCGACTATGCCGCCAACGCCCGCAGCCTCGGCGCGGCCGTGTTCACCGCCCGCGATGCCGCGGAGCTGCGCCGGGCCCTCGCGGCCGCGCGGGCCACCCCCGACACCTGCCTCATCTACGTCCCGGTTTCCACGGAGTCCGTGATGCAGGGCTTCTCCTGGTGGGACGTCCCGCCCGCCGCCGTCTCGGCCGTGCCGGGGGTGCAGCGCGCACGCCGTGACTACGAACGCGCCCTGCGCCGCCAACGCCTGTATTATTGAACATGAAACTGCCCCTTTCCCTCCATCGCGACTGCCTGGTCGGCGCCAACCCGATCATCTGGAGCAACGACGACTTCCACGACCTCGCGGGCGACGTGCCGCTCGACACCATCCTCGCGGAGATGCGGGCCGCCGGTTTCGCCGGCAGCGAGCTCGGCCACGCCTATCCCCGCACGCCCGCGGCGCTGGCCGGGGCGCTCGGCCGGCACCGCCTCCGGCTGGTGAGCGGCTGGCACAGCACCTGCCTGGCTTCGCGCCCGCTGCCCGCCGAGGAGGAATCCTTCCGCGCGCACCTCAACCTCCTGAAAACGCTCGGCGCCCGCGTCGCGATCGTGGCGGAGTGCACGCGCTGCATCCATGGCACGCGCGACGCCGCGCTGGGCTTCACCGGCGCCACCACGCCCCGGCTGAACGAGGCGGAGTGGTCGCGGCTCACCGCCGGCCTGCGCCGCCTGGCGGAGATTGCCGTCGCCGAGGAGATGCGGATCGTCTACCACCACCACATGGGCACCGTGATCCAGCTGGAGGAGGACCTCGAGCGCCTGCTGGCGGACGTGCCGGAAATGTGGCTGCTGCTCGACCCGGGGCACCTGGCCTTCGCCGGCATCGACCCCGTCGCCGTGGCGCGCCGGCACGCCGCGCGCATCGGTCACGTGCACCTGAAGAGCGTGCGCCCGGCGGTGGCGGAACTCGTGCGCCGCGAGGGCTGGTCGTTCTACCGCGCCGTGGCCGGCGGCGTTTTCACCATCCCCGGCGACGGCAGCGTGGATTTTCCCGCGCTCTTCGCCATCCTCGCGGCCGCCGACTACCGGGGCTGGCTGGTGGTCGAAGCCGAGGAGGATCCGGTCAAGGTTATGGCGTTGCCCAAGGCGGCGCGGGCCCGCGACTATGTCCGGCAGCACGCCGGCGTCTGACCCTTTTCCATGAACGAATCACGCATGTCGCAAATGACGGCGCTCGGCGCCGATTGGTGGAACGATTCGGGCGTGCCGGACGAACTCGGCGCGGCGGTCAGGCTCGGCGCCGTGGGCGGCACCTCCAACCCCGTGATTGTCTCGCAGGCGGCGCGCGCCCATCCCGAGCTCTGCCTGCCGATCCTCGCCGGCCTGATCCGCGCCCATCCGCGCGCGACGGAGGACGAGCTCGCCTGGCACCTGATCCACGTCCTCGGCGTGCAGTCCGCCCGGCAGCTGCAGCCGGTGCACCAGGCCAGCGGCGGCCGCAAGGGCTACCTCTCGATGCAGGTGAACCCGAAGTATTACCCGAACCCCGACCTCATGCTCGCGCAGGGCCTCGAACTCGCCGGGCTCGCGCCGAACATCGCGATCAAGGTGCCGGCGACCGAAGCGGGCCTCGCCGCCATGACCGAGCTCGTCGCGCGCGGCGTGAGCGTGAACGCCACCGTGAGCTTCACCGTCGCGCAGGCGCTGGCGGTGTCCGACGCCTTCGCCCGCGGGCTGGCCCGCAGGAAGGGCGGGGCGGCGCAGCCGCTCTACATCACGCTGATGATCGGCCGCGTCGACGACCACCTCAAGCGCGTGGCCGAGGCGCAGAAGATCGCCACCAGCCCCGGGCTGCTCGACTGGGCCGGCATTGCCGTGTTCAAACGCGCCCACCAGCTTTTCCAAGCCGGCGGCCGCCCGGGCACGTTGCTCGCCGCCGCCTACCGCCACGAGGGGCACTGGTCGCAGATCATCGGCCGCGAGGTCCTGCAGACCATCCCATACACGTGGTGGACCAAGTTCGATGCCGCCGCCGCCGACCCGCAGGTCACGCTGGCGCAGCCGGTGGAAGCGCGGCTCGTGGCCGAATTGCGCGAAAAATTCCCCGATTTCATCCGGGCCTACGAACCCGACGGCCAGCAGCCCGCCGATTTCCTGCGCTACGGCGCGACCATCCACACCCTCCACCAGTTCCTCGGCGGTTACGCCGACCTCGTCGCCTTTGTCCGCGGCGCGATGCTCTCGTAAGGATTCCCCATGCCCTCCGTTCCCGTCCCGTCCCCGCGCGCCTTCATCGGCGGCGAATGGACCGCGTCCGCCGCCGCGCCGCGTTCCCCCGTCTACAATCCCTCGCTCGGCGAGGTGCTGGCCGAGCTGCCGTTCGGCGGCGCCGCCGACGTCGACGCCGCCGTGCGCGCGGCGCACGCCGCGTTCCCGGCCTGGGCCGACACGCCCGTGGTCGAGCGGGCGCGGGTGATGTTCCGCTACCGCGTGCTGCTGGAGGAAAATTTCGAGGCCATCGCGCGCCTGATCTGCCGCGAACACGGCAAGACCTACGCCGAGGCGCGGGGCGATCTTTTCCGCGGCTACGAGGTCGTGGAGCTGGCCTGTGCGGCGCCGACGCTGCTCACGGGCGAGCTGCTGCCCAACATCGCGCGCGGGGTGGACGGCGAGCTGGCGCGCCACCCGCTCGGGGTGTGCGCGGGCATCACGCCCTTCAATTTCCCGGCCATGATCCCGCTCTGGATGTTTCCCCTCGCGCTGGTGTGCGGCAACAGCTTCGTGCTCAAGCCGAGCGAGCGCGTGCCGCTCACCGCGGTGCGGCTGGCGGAGCTGCTCGACCAGGCCGGCCTGCCGAAGGGCGTGTTCAACGTCGTGCACGGCGGCCGCGAGGCCGTGGACGCCCTGCTCAAGCACCCGCTGGTGCGGGCCGTTTCCTTCGTCGGCTCGACGCCGGTCGCCCGCCACGTCTACGCCACCGGCACGGCGCACGGGAAGCGCGTGCAGGCCAACGGCGGCGCGCGCAACCATGTCGTCGTGCTGCCCGACGCCGACGTGCCCAAGACCGTCGAGGCGGTGATGAACGCCGCCTTCGGCTGCGCCGGCGAGCGCTGCATGGCCGGCTCGAGCGTGCTGACCGTCGGGGACGGGGGGCGGAAGTTCCTGCCCGACCTCGCCGCGGCGGCCCGCGCGCTGACCGTCGGCCGCACCGACGTGGACGCGCAGCCCGGCATGGGGGCGCTGATCACCGCGGCCCACCGCGACCGCGTGCGCGGGCTGGTCGACTCCGGCGAAAAGGCCGGCGCGAAGGTCCTCGCCGACGGCCGCGGGGTGAAGGTGGCCGGCGCGCCCAACGGCTTCTACCTCGGCGCCACGATCGTCGAGGGCGTGCGCGAGGACATGGCGCTCGCGCAGGAGGAGGTGTTCGGGCCGGTGCTGAACGTGCACCATGTCGCGAACCTGGAGGACGCGATCGCTTTCGCCAACCGCTCCAGCTACGGCAACGGCGCGGCGATCTTCACCCGCTCCGGCGGGGCCGCGCGCGAATTCAAGCACCGCGTGAAGGCCGGCATGATCGGCGTGAACGTCGGCGTGCCCGCGCCAATGTCCATGTTCCCGTTCGCGGGCTGGAACGATTCGTTCTTCGGCGACCTGCACATGCAGGGCCGCGCCGGCGTCCAGTTCTACACCCAGCCCAAGGTGACGACCTCGCGCTGGTTCCTGGAAGGCGAGGGGGACATCTGGAAAAAATGAGCGGCCGCGACGTGCCGGTTGCGCTCCCCGCCGGAACGGCTAGCTTGCGCCTGGCCGTCCCCCCGCGCCGCCGCCCCATGCTTTCCCGCGCCCTGTCCGCCGCCACGCTCGCCGCCGCCCTGCTCGCGCCGTCCGCCCCCGCGGCGGAGGACCTGCTCGCCGGCCTGCGGGCCGGCCACCCGCGCCTGCTGCTCGGCGCCGGCGATTGGGCGGCGATGAAGCGCGACGCCGCGGCGGACCCGCTGCGCGCGAAGCTGCACCGGCAGATCATCCTCGCGGCGGAAATGCAGCTCGCGGAGCCGCCGATCCGCTACGTGCTCGAGGGGCCGCGGCTGCTGACGCAGTCGCGCAAGGCGCTCGCCCAGGTCACGACCGGCGCGATGGCCTGGCACCTGAGCGGCGACCGGCGCTTCGCCGACCACGCGCGCGACGTGATGCTGCAGGCGGCGGCGTTCCCCGATTGGAACCCCTCGCACTTCCTCGACGTCGCGGAAATGGCGACGGCGCTGGGGCTGGGCTACGACTGGCTCTACGACACGCTGACGCCCGCGGAGCGTGCCGTCATCAGGCAGGCGCTGCGCGACAAGGCGCTGGCCTACGCGCGGCCGGCGTACACAATGGCGGACCCGGAGCGTGAGTCGTTCCCCTTCGTGAAGGGCAACCTCACCAACAACTGGAATCAGGTGTGCAACGGCGGCTTCCTGGTCGCCGCGCTGGCGCTGGCGGAGGACGACCCGGACACGGCGCGCCTCGTGATCCACGGCCTGCGCGAAACGCTGCCGGTCGCAATGGAAGCCTACGAGCCCGACGGCGCGTACCCGGAGGGCCCGGTCTACTGGGGCTACGGCACGCGCTTCAACGTCCTCATCCTCGCCGCGCTGGAAAGCGCGCTCGGGTGGGACTTCGGGCTGGCCGACCGGCCGGGGTTCCGCCGCACCGCGCTGTTCCGCCTCCACGTGCAGGGCCCGACCGGGCTGTCCTTCAACTACGCCGACGGCCAGGCCCAGCTGGGCGCCGACCCGGGACTGGCGTGGCTGGGCCGCCACTACGGCCTGGCCGTGGTCGAATCAGAGTGCCGGCGGCAGCTCGCGGCCGAGCTGGAACAAAAACCGAACCCCGCCGACCGCTTCCTCGCCACGCACGCCCTGTGGTTCCCCCGCGACCTGCGCGTGCCGCCGGACCTGCCGACGGACATCAAGTTCGACGGCCCGAGCAAGCTGGCGCTGTTTCGCGGCGCCTGGGGTGACCCGCGCACGATCTGGACCGGGCTCAAGGCCGGCAGCAACAGCGTGAACCACGGGCACCTCGACCTCGGCGCCTTCATGCTCGACGCCGACGGCGTGCGTTGGGCGGTGGACCTCGGCCCCGACGACTACAACCTGCCCGGCTACTGGGAGCGGGCGACGGTGGACAGCCCGCGCTGGCGCTACTACCGGCTCAACAATTCCAGCCACAACACGCTCACCCCCGCCGACGCGCGCCAGCTGCCCGCCGCGGACGGTGCGTTGCTCGCGTTCGGGTCCGCGCCCGACCGCGCCTTCGCCATTGCGGACCTGAGTTCCGCCTACCCGGCGCAGGGCAGGAAGTTCATGCGCGGCGTGGCGCTGCTCGACCGGAGCCGCGTGCTCGTCCAGGACGACATCGAGGGGCTCAAGCCCGGCGTGCCGCTGACCTGGCGCATGCTGACGGGCGCGGACGTCAAATTGGACGGCCCGCGCGCGACGCTGACGAAGGATGGCCGGACGCTGCGCATTGAAATCCTCGCACCCGCCGGCGCACACTTTACCACGCGGCCCGCCACGGCGCCAACCGCCGCCGAGGCGAAGAACGCCGGCATCACCGATCTCACCGCTATCGTGCCCGCGTCCGCCGCGGAGACCGACGTACGTCTCGCCGTGCTGCTCACCCCCGTCGGGGAAAAGTGGACCGGGCACGCGGCGCCGGCGATCGTTCCTCTTGCCCAGTGGAAATGAGGCAAATCCTGATTGCCGCGGCGCTGCTGCTGCCGGGCCTCGCGACCGCCGCCCGGGCCGCGGACACGCCCGAAACCATCAACGCGCAGGCGCTGGCGGCGCACCGCGAGCGCTCGCTGAATGCGGCGAGCCGCCTCTACACGCGCCTGCTCAAGCTCGATCCGCCGGCGGCGCCCACCGCCGCGCAGCAGGAGATGGTCCGCCGGTTCGCCCCGCGGCTCTTCACGGTGGCCGGCGAGTTTTTCCCGCTCAAGGATGTCGTGGCGATCGTCCATCCCGACCGGCCGGTGATCGGCTACCATTTGTTTTGGGAGGACGACATCGGCTACCCGAGCGACAACGATCCATGCGACCACGAGATCGTATGGGTCGAGTACGATCCGGCCACGCTGCAGGTTGCCCGCGTTGCCACCTATTTCCACGGCAAGATTCTCGCCCCGGCCGACGCCGTGGCGGAAGCGAACGCCCATGACGGACGGCCATGGATCGGGGTGGAGTGGGGCTTCCACGGCAGCATGCCCGTGGGCGGACTCGGGGCGGCGATGCCGGTTTTCCGGAAACATTGGGAGGCGGCGCGTCGCGGGCGCGAAGGTCCGCCCGATCCACTCGCCCGCGGCTGGCCGGAGAAATACGCCGGTTCCTTCGATGATTACCTGAGATTCGCCGAACCCGTGGACCCGCGGGTGTTGCTGGAAAAAAACGACCTTGTCTGGGTGAGCCGCTGGCCGATGGCCGCGCTCAATCGCTACAGCCTCCGCTACAACGTCGCGGTGAAGACCGAGTGGCCATGGGACGAAGCCGGCCGCTGACCGTCCGGGGTTAGGTTTACGCTACACCATTGGGACACTTGAAAGCGGGCCTGGGGGGATTGTGTTGGGCCGGATATGCCCCGCCACCCCGCCCTCCGCCTGTTGGCCTTGTTTTTCCTCTCCTGCCTGGCCGCCGCGGCGGCGCGGGCGCCGGCGCCGCGACCCGCTCTGGTGGTCGTGCTCAGCATCGACCAGTTTCGCGGGGATTATCTCACGCGTTTCCGGCCCTACTTCGGGCCGGACGGTTTCAACCGGCTGATGGAGGGCGCGGTGTTCGCCGACTGCCACCACCTCCATTCCTATACCAAGACGGGCCCGGGGCACGCCAGTCTCCTGACCGGCGTGCACGCCGACGTACACGGCATCATCGCGAACGACTGGCGCGACCGGAACACCTTCACCCAGGTGTCATGCGTGGGCGACGACGCCGAACACATCGTGGGCCTGCCGGCCTCGGCGTGGCCGCGCCTGCCGGGCATCGACGACCCCTTCATGGGCCGATCGCCCCGCAACCTGCTGGCCGACACGATCGGCGACGAACTGAAGGCGCAGCCCGGCAGCCGCGCGCGGGTGTTCGGCGTGGCGGGCAAGGACCGCGCCGCCATCCTCATGAGCGGCCATCGCGCCGACGCCGCGTATTTCCTGGAGTGGGGCCACATGGTCACCTCCACCTATTACCGCGCCGAGCTGCCGGCCTGGGCGCAGCAGTGGAACGACGCGCGCAAGGCCGACGGCTATTTCGGGCGGACCTGGGACCGCCTGCTGCCGGTGGCGGAATACGACAAGGTGCAGGGACCCGACGACATGGAAGGCGAGGACGCGACGGCGGGCCGGCTTGGCCGCGTGTTTCCCAAGCAAATCACGGGCGGGGTTACGGCGCCGGGGCCGAACTATTACTCCGCCTTGGAGAACACGCCGTTTGAGAACGATCTCGTGGTGGACTTCGCGGAGACCCTCATCACCGAGGAGCAGCTCGGTGGCCGCGCGGGCACGACCGACCTGCTATGCCTCGGCTTCTCGGCCAACGACCACATCGGACACCTGTGGGGTCCCGACAGCCACGAGGTGATGGACGTGACGCTGCGGACCGACCGTTTGCTGGCGGAGTTCCTGCATTTTCTCGACGCGCGGGTGGGGCCGGGCCGCTACCTCGTCGTGCTCACCGCCGATCACGGGGCATGCTCCACGCCGGAACACATCCACGCGCTGCATCCGGAGACGCCGGCCGGGCGCCTCGACAATGCGCTGATCTCGGCCACAGCCGAGGCCGCATTGAACCGCGCCTTCGGGCCGCTGGCCGACGGCGGCAAATGGACGTTGCGCGACGACTCCTGGCTGCTGCTCCTGCCCGGGGCACTGCGCGAAAAGGGCGTGGACGCGGAGCGGGCCCGGCGGGTCGCCGCTGAAGCGCTGCGCACGCTCGATTTCATCCGCGCAACCTACACACGGGGGCAATTCGAGCAGGGCAAGGTTGCCGACGAACTCGGCCGCGCCGCGCAGCTCAGCTTCAACCGCGCTCGCAGCGGTGAGGTGTTTTACCAGACGGTCCCGTATTATTTCAGCCGGGCGACCGGCTCGAACCATGGCAGTCCCTACGATTACGATACGCACGTGCCGCTGGTGTGGTTCGGCGGCGGCGTGAAGCCCGGGGAGCGGCCGGGGCGGGTCGCCGTGCAGGATCTCGCCCCCACGCTGGCGCGGCTGCTCAGCCTGCCGGCGCCAGCGCTGGGCCACGGCCGCGTGCTGGACGTCGCGCGTTGAGCACGGCGCGTCCGCGCGTCACCGGATTGTAACCGGATGCGCCCCGAATGGTATACGCTATACTCTCCGCGGGCTGGTCACCCGCGCGGCCGGTGCCAAGGGTGCCGCCATTCGCAGAGGACGATGCCCCTATTCGTTTTCGACTCCCCGCCGCGATCCCGACTTTTCCGTCCAAGCTCCTACCTACACCCCAATCCATGTGTCCCTCAAAAAATATAGTCCTCGTGGCAGTGATCCTGCCGACTCTTGGCCTCCTTTCCGGCCAAGCGCAGACAGCTCCCGCCAGTGCCCCGGCCTCCGCGCCGTCGGGCGACAAGACCGTCGTCCTGGATCCCTTCCAAGTGAGCGGTGAGCGCGACTATGGTTACCGGAAACTGACTTCCATCACGACCTCGCGCGTCGGCGTGTCGATCACCGAAGCGCCGCAGGCGATCGAGATCATCTCGGGCGAAATGCTCCACGACCTGGACATCGGCTCGATCCGCGACGCCTTCAACTACAGCGCGAGCATCACCAAGAACAGCCAGGAAGTGCTGCAGAGCGGGTCCTTCAAACTGCGCGGTTTCCAGCTGCCCACCTTCATCAATGGTCTGGCCCAGCCTCCCGGCCCGAGCAATCCGGGCTACCTCTCCAACGACAACGTCGAGCGCATCGAGGTGGCCAAGGGGCCGGTCGGCCTCTTTTACGGCAACAGCGCGCCCAACGGCGTGGCCAACATCATCACCAAGCGCCCCGAATTCTTGAACAAGACCACGGTCGACATCAGCGGCGGCTCGCTCGGCTATGAAAAGGCCGTGATCGACACCCAGTCGGTCGTCAGCGCCCAGCACGGCATCGCCTACCGCCTGATCGCGTCGGCCGACAAGAGCCACACCCGGCTGGACCAGGACACGAGCTACAACATGGTGGCCGGCTCGGTCACGGTCCGCCCCAACGACAAGTTCCGCATGGAGGTGGAGTTCGACGCGACGAACTTCCAGCAGAGCTACGCGGCGAACAACGCGTGGAATTTCGCCGTCAACCCGCTCTACTACCAGAATGTGAACAGCCCGGACCAGACGATGCTGAACTACATCAAGACCAAGTACGGCGCCGCGACCGACGCGGCCGCGCTCGCGGTCATCTCCAGCCGCTGGGGCGCGACCGGGCCGACCAGCTTCCGCACCAACTGGGCCGCCGATTACTTCGGGGCCTACGGCAAGATCGTCTATCCCAACACGGGCACCACGATGCCCTGGAGCGCGATCTCCCCGCAGGGCGACCGGTTCACCGGCGCCGGCCCGGATTCGAACGACGACGGCAGCACCTACCTGACCGACGCCAGCGTCACCTACACGCCGCTGGAGCACACCTCCATCCAGTATCACTGGCTGCACAACAGCAACCGGCAGAACTTCGCCCGCCAGCTCTTCGGCTACAATTCGGGTCCGCTGGATGCACAGGGCCACTTCCCGTCGCTCACCATCGGTGCCGACGTGCGCGAGCGCAACACCGACAGCGACGCCCAGCAGCTCGACCTTTCCCAGGAAATCGAGCTGTCCAACATCCGCCACCGCATCGTGGCCGGCCTGGAACGGAGCCGGAACCGCGACACCACCATCCGCGCCACGATCGATCCCACCAAGGCGCCGACCCGGACCAAGCCGGACGGCACCACGACGACGGGTACGGCCACCACGAACTTCTACTACCCGTGGACCCAGGAGCTCTATCCCCTCAGCACCACGGTCTCGAGCGCCCTCGTCGGCGCGCCGGGCATCCCCAACGAATACAGTTCCTGGTACGCCAGCTACCGCGCGTCGGCCATGGCCGACAAGCTGAACCTCTTGGCGGGCGTGCGCAGCGTGAAGCTGCTGACCACCGGCTCGACCGCCTACGGCACCAGCGAGCTGACCAAGACCTTCGGTGCCATCGGCCAGGTCGCCAAGGGACTCTACCTCTTCGGCTCCTACAACACCGACTTCGTGTTCTCGCAGGGCTATACGGTCAACGACGCCTCGGGCCGCGCGATCCCGGGTGAAGGCGTGCCGCTCGGGCCCGAGACGGGCAAGGGCCTCGAGTTGGGCACCAAGCTGACGCTCATGGACGACAAGCTCACCGGCACGATCTCCTACTTCCGGATCGAGCGCAACGGCGTCGCAACGAGTGACATCGCCAAGAACAACAGCGACCCGCGCAACAACGACACTGATCCGAACAACAACGTGCGGTGGAACCTGAACGGCGGCCTCCAGCGCACCGCCGGCATCGATGGCGACCTGGTCTGGACGCCCAACAAGAACCTGCAGGTGCTCGGCAACTTCACCTACATGTCCGAGGCCAAGATCATCTCCGATCCATCGATCAACCTCACGAACATCGGCGTGTCCGAGAACAACGCCCGGCTGTACGACAAGGAATTCCACCACCGCCTCGCGAAGTCGCCGACCTTTGCCAGCAACATCCTGGTCAAATATACCTTCACCGACGGGGCCTTCAAGGGCGGCTTCGTGGGCGGCGGCATCCGCTACACCGGCAAATATCTCCTGTCGGACAACTTCGACTACGACCTCTATGTCAACGCCGAGACGAAGTTCGACGCCTTCGCCGGCTACAACATGAAGCTCTGGGACATCCCGACCACGGTGCAGATCAACCTCCAGAACATCGGCAACAAGATCAACGACTTCACCCGCGATGACGGCTTCGTCGTCAAGGGGCGCCTCACGCTGCGGTTCTGACGCGCATTCGAAACCTTGCAGGGCGGCGCGGCAACAGCCGGGCCGCCCTTTCTTTCTAGCCCTGCCGCCCGGCCTGCCTCTACTGTCCGGGACGGGTTTTCCCCGCGCGTGCCCCCGGCCCCATCCGTTCCCTCATGAGTGTTCCGGTCAGTTCTGTCAGCCTGCTGGCCGTGGCCCGGGTCTCGGGCTACGATCTCGCCATCATCAGCATCTACCTCGTGTTCCTGGCCTCGATGGGCTGGGTGTTCCGCCGGTTCAACACGGGGAGCAAGGACTACTTCGCCGGCGGCTTCCGGCAGACCTGGTGGCTGCTGGGGGCCAGCTCGTTCATTTCGAACTTCAGCTGCTGGACGTTCACCGGCGCGGCGGGCATCGCGTACACCTACGGCATCCTGATTTTCGCCGTGTACGCCACGGACGTGCTGGGCTTCGTCTTCGCCTTCGTCTGGTTTGCCCCGCGTTTCCGGCAGCTGCGCCTGGTCACGGCGATGGATGCGGTGCGGCTGCGCTTTGGCCGCGTGAACGAGCAGTTCTTCACCTGGTTCGGGTTCATCCGGGCGCTGGGGTTCGCCGCCATCTGGCTCGTGGGCCTCTCGATCATCCTTTCCGCGGCCTTTCAATTCCCGCAACTGCCGGTCATCTGCGCGACCGGGGTGGTCGTGATCCTCATCGCCCTGCTGGGCGGCAACTGGGCGGTGGCGGCGAGCGATTTCATCCAGCTGCTCGTGCTGATGAGCATCAGCATCGTCGTGGGCGTGCTGACCCTGGTCAAACTCGGCGGGATCGGCCCGTTTCTGGCCCAGATCCCCGCGGACCACTGGCAGGTGTTCCGCCCGGCGGGCTCGATCCCTTATGACTGGCTGTATATCGCCACGCTCTTTTTCAGCGCGGTCTACGATCGCAATGATATCCAACGGGCGGCGAAATACATCGGCGCCAAGGATTCCCGCCATGCCCGCTGGTCCACGCTCGTGCCCATGGTCGGCTATTTCGTCCTGCCGGTGTTCTGGTTCATCCCGCCGCTCGCGGCCGCGACACTGGCGCCG
>CAYZSN010000121.1:0-2962 GCA_964481095.1 uncultured Oleiharenicola sp.
GAGAACAGCCAGTCGCGGAGCTTGTAGTTGATCGTGCCCTGGCCGATGCCCTTGGCGGCGAGGTCGGCGGTGAGCTTCTTTTTCGCGTCGACCCACTCCAGGCCATCGTAGCCGGGCGAGTTGATCAACTTGCCATCGCCGGTGTAAGGAAGCTTTTCATTGCCATCCGGCGCGGCGATGACGCGCGGCGTCGGCAGCTTGTATTGCTGCGCAAAATCCCAGTCGCGCTCGTCGTGCGCCGGCACGGCCATGATCGCGCCGGTGCCGTAGCCCATGAGCACGTAGTCGGCGATCCACACCGGTACCCTGGCGCCGTTGACCGGGTTGATCGCATGGCTGCCGGTGAAGACGCCGGATTTTTCCTTGGCCGACTCGGCCATGCGGTCGACGTCGCTCTTCGCCGCGGTGGCCTTCTTGTATGCCGCGACCTCGGCCTGCTTGTCCGCGGTCGCCAGCTTGTCGACCAGCGGGTGCTCGGGGGCAAGCACCATGTAGGTGCAGCCGAAGAGCGTGTCGGGGCGCGTCGTGAAGATCCGCAGGTCGCCGAGCGCGGCGTTCTCCAGCCTGAACCGCACCTCGGCGCCCTCGCTGCGGCCGATCCACGCCTCCTGCATGCGCTTGGTGGAGTCGGGCCAGTCGATGTCCTTGAGGCCGTCGAGCAGCTGTTCGGCGTAGGCCGTGATGCGCAGCACCCACTGGCGCAGGTTGCGGCGCTCGACCGGGAAGCCGCCGACCTCCGACTTGCCATCCACGATCTCCTCGTTGGCCAGCACGGTGCGGAGCTCGGGACACCACCACACGGGGCGCTCGTCGACATAGGCCAGGCCCTGCTTGAAGAGCTGGAGGAAAATCCACTGGGTCCAGCGGAAATACTTCGGGTCGGTCGTGTCGATCTCGCGGTCCCAGTCGTAGGAGAAGCCGAGCGCCTTGATCTGCCGGCGGAAGTTGACGATGTTGTTCTGCGTGTTCGTCGCCGGGTGCGTGCCGGTCTTCACCGCGTGCTGCTCGGCGGGCAGGCCGAACGCGTCCCAGCCGATCGGGTGCAGCACGTTGAAGCCGCGGGCGCGCTTGTAGCGGGCGAGGATGTCGGTCGCCGTGTAGCCTTCCGGGTGGCCGATGTGCAGGCCGGCGCCGGACGGGTAGGGGAACATGTCCAGGACGTAGTATTTCGGCTTGGCCGATGCATTTTCGGCGCGGAACGGCTTGGTTTTCTCCCAGATTGACTGCCAGTGGGGCTCAATCTTTAGAAACTCGTAGTCTTTGCAATTGGTCGCAGCCATGCTTGTAAACGAATCACTGTGGGACGTTCACCTATACCGTCAATCCTGCTAAGTTTCCCGGCCGGCGCATCTGGGATGGATAATGGCGCGGGCGTCGCGTAACCACTTTCCCGCATGTTCACCGGAATCATCGAGGAGGTCGGCCAGGTCGTCGCGTTCGCGCCGGCCCGGGACGCGTGGTCGCTGCAAATCGCGGCGCGCACGGTCGCGTCCGATGTCGCGCTCGGCGACAGCCTCGCCGTCAACGGCTGCTGCCTGACCGCGACGCGCTTCGACGCCGGGCACCTGTGGTTCGACCTGCTCGAGGAAACGCGCCGGCTCACCAATTTTTCCGAGCTCAAGCCCGGCTCGGCCGTGAACCTCGAGCGCAGCCTCAAGCCCGACAGCCGCATGGGCGGGCACTTCGTTTCCGGCCACATCGATGCGCTGGCGCGGGTCGAGGTCTTCGAGGCGCGCGGCAAGGACCACTACCTGCGCGTCGCCGCGCCCGCCGGCAGCGGACGCTACCTCGTGCCCAAGGGTTCGATCGCGGTGGACGGCATCTCGCTCACCGTCGCCGAGGTCGCGGGCGACTCCTTCGCGGTCTGGCTCATCCCGCACACCCTCGCGGCCACGAACCTGCGCGAGAAGCGGGCCGGCAGCGGCGTGAACCTCGAATTCGACCTGCTCGCCAAATACGTCGAGAAACTCACGGCCGTGCGTCCGGTCTGATCACCCGTGAACACCCGCGAACAACTGCTGGCCCTGAACGAAGAGCTGCGCCGCCTCAAGGCCGAGGGCCGGCGAAGCGTGGCCGTGTCGGAGGAAAGCGTGGCCCTGCTGCGCGCCGCGCTGGCGGATGAGCCGGAAGCGGAGTCGAATGTCGGTAGGTCGGGCTTTACGCCCGACACGAACGTGGCTCCGGCCGGCCGGCCGAACCCGTCGGGCATAAAGCCCGACCTACAAGTTTCCGCGCCTCCGCCTGCCGCCCCCGCGGTGCCCGTGGCCTCCGCCAGGTTCACGCTGCCGGAAGGCGACAAGCAGGCGCGCTGGAATGCGCTCCGCGACATCGTGCTGAACGACCCGGTGTGCCGGGAGAACGTCCATCCCGGCAAGCAGGTCGTGTTCGGCGTCGGCAACCTCGACGCGGCGATCATGTTTGTCGGCGAGGCGCCCGGCGGCGACGAGGAGGAGCAGGGCGAGCCGTTCGTCGGCCGCGCCGGCCAGTTGCTCAACCGCATGATCAAGGCCATGGGCCTCGAGCGCGGCCAGGTCTACATCGGCAACATCCTCAACTGGCGCCCGGCGATGGGCGCGCGCAACGCCGACGGTTCGCAGACCGGCAACCGCCCGCCGACCGCGCAGGAGATGGCCTACTGCCTGCCGTTCATCCGCGCGCAGATCGCCATCATCCAGCCCAAGGTGCTGGTCGCGCTCGGCAAGACCGCGGTCGACGGCCTGCTCGGCGCGGACCGCTTCAAGTCCATGGGCGCGGCGCGGGGCACGTGGCACGAATATGCCGGCACGCCGTTGCGCGCGAGCTACCACCCGTCGTACCTGCTCCGCCAGGAAGGCCTCGTCTCGGCCGCGGCGAAGAAGATCAAGCGCGACGCCTGGGAGGACCTGCTCGCCGTGATGGAGCGCGCCGGCCTGCCGATCTCCGACAAGCAACGCGGATATTTTCTCTGATGAAACGCCTGTTC